>JBPPMH010000018.1:0-26408 GCA_051305945.1 Gemmatimonadaceae bacterium | reverse complement strand
GTTGGTCGCATGCATGAGGAAGCTCCTCGTAGTGCTCAACGCCATGATGAAAACGAACACGCGGTGGCAGGCTCAGATCGCGACTGCCACCTCTTGACTTTTAAGACAACTGCTGAGGCCGCAAGGGTCCTCAGTCCTCAGTCCGCAATCAAGGGTGACGCCACCTGGACTTCCCTTCGGCTAGCTTACGGCGTCTCGCTTCAATCCACCGCGAAGGATCGCCAATGTCTCCACGCCACTATACAGTCGATCCATCCAAGGGTGTCCTCCACGTCGAGTGGCCCCTGTTCGGCGAGCTATCGCGCGCGCTGGCCCTCAAGGTCGCGCGCAGCTACGACCCCGAGATCGTGCTCGGCGTCGCCACGGCGGGCGTCGTGCCCGGCGCAGTCGTCGCGGCGATCCTGCACCGCGAATTCCATTCGATCGTGATCAGCCGCAGCCTCGCCGCCGAATCGGTGCGCGAAACGCCGCAGGTGCTGTCGGCCGCGCCGCCCGCCGTGCGTGGCAAGCGGGTGTTGATCGTGGACGAGACGTGCGATCAGGGGGACACGATGCGGTTGGCGGTGGGGGCGGTGGTCAACGCCGGAGCGGCGGAGGTTCGAACCGCGGTCGGCTTCAAGACCGGGTCGTACGTTCCCGATTTTCACGCGCTGGCAACGGAGAGTACGATCGTGTTGCCGTGGGATCGGGAGGTCCTCGTAAACGGCGAATTGGTGCCGAACCCACTCTACGAAGACGCTATTCAGGCTCCTGGGACATTCCCCCCAGTCGACTAACTAGGACTCAGCAACCATCTCGTCGTAGCTCGTCCCCGAGTTCAGTCCGGCGTATATCGAATCCACCATTTCGGGGGTGCCGATGACAAAGCGGCAGGTGCCACCCGAGCCGAGCCCGGCGCACTCCAATTCCATGACTCCCAGCTCGTAGCCCGCGAGCGCCGCGAAAAAGCCATGCAGCAGGCCCGTCGTGAGATGGCAACCCGTCTGCTCGGCGTGCTGCCGCGCGGTCTCCCAGCACTCGCCGATGCTGACCTCGATCAGCGAATCGGACCGGGTGAAGACCGACGCCTCGCCCAATCCGCACCACTCGAAAAATTCCGCGGCACGCTGCCGGAAGGCGTCCACCGGAAGGCCGGCCAGGTCGACCGCCTGCCCGTCGCCGGACCACCGCGCAAAAGCGTCGAGCAGCGCGCCGCCGCCCGCGTCGCCGACGGCGCGAAGCGTCTCCATGTCGGCTTTGCCGGGCAGGTCAAGCAGCAGATGCAGAACTTCACGCGGCATCGCGACGACGCCCGGCGGTGGTCTCTGGCTCATCGTGTCTAACTATCCCTCCGACGCGACGCGCCGCAAGAGCTCTGCCTCATCCACGATCTCGACGCCGAGGGTGCGCGCCCTGTCGAGCTTGCCGCCGGCCTCCTCGCCCGCGACTACGAAGCTCGTCGCCTTGGAGACCGAGCTGGTGACGCGTCCGCCGTGTGCCTCGATGAGATCGGTGGCTGCCTTGCGCGCCAGGGTCGGGAGCGTGCCGGTGACGACCACGGTCTTGCCGGCGAGCGTTGTTCCCGTGACCGCCGGTCGCGGCTCGGTGAAGTTCACCCCGGCGGTCCGGAGCTTCTCGATCTCCTCGCGCGCGCCCGGGTCGGCGAAGAAATCCGCGGCAGCCTGCGCGATGACCGAGCCGATACCGCGGATCTTCCCGATCTCCTCGACGCCCGCCGCCGCCACCGAGTCGAGGTCGCTGAAGTGCCGCGCCAGGAGCTGGGCCGCCGCCTCTCCCACGTGGCGGATCCCGAGGCCGTACAGCAGCCGCGACAGCGGCTGCGCGCGGGACGCGTCGATCGCCTTGACGAGCGCGGCCGCGCTCTTCGCGGCGTAGCCGTCGAGCTCCAGGAGCTGCTCCGGCGTCAGGAGGTAGAGATCGGCGGCGTCGCGCACGAGCCCCGCGTCTATGAGCTGCTCGATGCGGGCGTAGGACAGACCCCGGATGTCCATCGCGCCGCGGGACGCGAAGTGCACCAGTCCCTCGAGCCTGCGCCCGGGGCAGGCGACGTTGGGGCAGAAAGAGAGCGCCTCGCCTTCCTCGCGAATCGCGGGCGTGTTACAGCGAGGGCAACGAGTGGGCATGGACCAGGGCCGCTCTTCGCCGGTCCGGACGGTCGTCACCGGCGCGATGATCTGCGGTATCACCTCGCCCGCGCGCTTCACCTGAACGCGATCGCCCACGCGCAGGTCGCGTTGCGTGACGAAGTCCTCGTTGTGCAGCGTCGCGAGCTTCACGATCGCGCCGCTGATCTCCACGGGCTCGAGCACCGCGTACGGATTGAGCGCGCCGGTGCGCCCGACGTTGACCTCGATCGCGAGCAGAGTCGTCTCGGCAATGTCGGGCGCGAACTTGCGAGCGATCGCCCAGCGCGGCTCGCGGCCGCCCACGACGCCCAGCTCCTCCTGCACGCGGAACGAGTCAACCTTGACGACGCCGCCATCAATCGCGAAGTCGAGCGACGCGCGCAGCTCGTGCTCGAGCTCGTGCGCCCAGGCGAATACCTCGTCGATGGTCTTGCAGCGCTTGCGGTGGGGCGCGACCGGAATGCCCCATCTCTCGAGCGCGTCGAGCACATCCCACTGCGTCTGGAACGGCAGCGCGATGCCGGGGGCCGCGACTGTATAACCGAAGAAGCGGAGCGGGCGGGACGCCGTCACCGCTGGGTCGAGCTGCCGCAGCGAGCCCGCGGCGGCGTTGCGCGGATTGGCGAAGAGGGAATCGCCCTCGCGCGCGCGGGCAGCGTTCATCTCCTCGAAGGCGCTGAATGGAATGTAGATCTCGCCGCGGATCTCCAGCGTTCCGGCCGGCGCGCCGGCGGCGAGCCTGAGCGGGACGTCTCGCACCGTGCGGATGTTGGCGGTGACGATCTCGCCGATGGAGCCGTTCCCGCGCGTCGCGCCGTTCACGAGGACGCCGTCGGTGTACGTAAGGCTGACCGCGGCGCCGTCGATCTTCAGCTCGGTGGTGTAGCCGGAGCGGAGCGCGTCGTCGCCGGCGAGCCGCACCAGTCGCTGCTCCCAGGCGCGGAGCTCGTCGTCGTCGAACGCGTTGCCGAGCGAGAGCATCGGGACGAGGTGCTCGTACTTGTCGAGCTGGCTCGCGGGCGAAGCGCCGACTCGCTGCGTGGGCGAGTCGGCGGTGCGCACCTCGGGGTGTTGCTCCTCGATCTGCTGAAGCTCGCGGAAGAGGCGGTCGTACTCGGCGTCGGCCATCCGCGGACGGTCGAGCACGTAGTACTCGTGCGACGCGCGCGAGAGCGCGTCGCGGAGCTCAGCGGCCCGGGCCGCCGGCGTCCCTGACACGAAGAGGTTTAGTGGGGGTGGGTCGCCGGCTCGTCCTGCTCGAGTCCTTCCGCCGGAGTGTCGCCGCTGCGGGACGCTCTCCCGCGTTCGGCTCCCACGGTATCGGACGGCTTGCAGTGCGAGTTGAATTCATCACTGTCGAAACGTACCACTTTGTTGCGGCCCGTTTCCTTCGCGACGTAGAGCGAGTCGTCGGCGGCGCGGATGAGCTCGTCACGTGAGGCGATCTTCGGGTGCGGCCAGGCCGCGACCCCGCAGCTCACGCTTCGCTTCAGCTCCAGGTCCTCGTAGGTGAACACATGCTCCTCGATCTCCTCGCGGACACGCTCGGCGAACGTCACCGCGGCGTCCAGCACCGTGCCTGGAAGGATGATCATGAACTCCTCGCCGCCGTACCGGCCGACGCGATCGATCTCCCGAGCCTGCTTCTTGATGACGTCCGCGAACTGACGCAGGATCGCGTCGCCAGCCTGGTGGCCGTGCGTGTCGTTGACGCTCTTGAAGTGATCGATGTCGCACATGACGGCGGAGAGCGGCTCGTGCAGGCGGAGGGAATGCTCGAACATCTCGTGCAGCCGCTCCTCTAGGTAGCGCCGGTTGTCGAGCCCGGTGAGCCCGTCCGTCTGCGACACGCGCCGGAGCCGGTCGTTCATCTCCTCCAGCTCACGCTCGCGGCTCTCCAGATCTTCCTGGAGCCCTTTGATCCGGAGCATGGAGCGGACTCTGGCTTCCAGCTCGGCGAAGTTGATCGGCTTTGTGATGTAATCGTCGGCACCGGCGTCGAGGCCTTCGACGCGACTTTCCGTGGAATCGAGCGCCGTCTGCATTATCACGGCGATGAATGGGAGGCTCTCGTCGTTCTTGATCCGGCGGACGACCTCGATACCGCTCATCTTCGGCATCATGACGTCGAGCAGAATAAGATCCGGCGGGCGTTCCCTGACGAGATCCAGTGCCTGCTGGCCGCCAGTCGCGGTTCGTACGTCGTAGCCGCGCGCCTCCAGGCGCGCGCGCAGGAGCTCTACGTTGTCTTCCTGATCGTCGACGACGAGGATCGAGTCGGCGTCCGGCGGGCGGCGTCGCTCACTGGCCATCGCTTCGCCCGAGGAACCGCTGTACTTCAGCGACAACAGCGCGCGGCTCGCAGGGCTTGGCCAGATAACCGTCGCAGCCCACCTCCATCGCTTTCTCCCGGTCCGACGCCAGAGCGTGGGCCGTGAGCGCGATGATCGGAATGTGCTTCGTATCGGGATCGTGCTTCAGAACCTGCGTCGCCTCCCATCCGTCGATGATGGGAATACTGATGTCCATGAGTATCAGATCGGGCTTCTGGGCCCGGGCCTTGGCTATGCCTTCCTCGCCATTTAACGCCTCCGACACCTCGTAACCGAAGTGGCGCAGGATCGTGGAATAGACGATGCGGTTGTCTTCATTGTCCTCGACCAGGAGGACAGTCTTACCATTTGGTTCCATCAATTTTCCTCGCACGGGTATTGCAAATTGACTGCAGGAGCAAGTTTCTTACCACGCCCTAATTTCCCGCAAACTCATGGCTGACAATGCTGACGCGCCTCGCGACGATGGGGACGACGGCCTCTTCGAGGTCGAAGGCCGTCCGTTTACCGAGACCAGGGACCTCGGAAAGATGGCTGCAATAATCGCCGGCGTAGCCGTCGGGGCAATGATCGGCGCCGGCGCGGCCCTGCTCATGGCGCCCGGGAGCGGAGAGGACACCCGCGCTGCGATCAGCCAGCGAGTGCGGAAGCTGACGCGGCGGGAGCGGGGAGTCTGGAAGTCGCTGGCCCGCGCGATGGACGAGGCCGCGCAGGAAGTGGCGGCCCGGTCCCGCGTGCGGCGGGTGAAAGCCGAGGCCGCGGTCGCCGCGGCCAAGGCCGTGACCTAAGGCAGCAGCCGCAAGGCCGCTTCCGCCTGCGCCTTGTACCGCTCGTCGTTGTAATCCGCGACCAGCAGCCGCAGCACCGTCTCGTAGGCTATGCGGGCGGCGATTTTGTTGCCGCGGTCCCGGTACACGTCGCCCAGCTCGAGGTGATGTACGATGCGCTCCGGCGCTAGCGCGACGGCGCGCTCCAGGTACTGTTGCGCGTCAGGCCAGCTCGCGGCGCCCAGCGCGCGTCCGCCGAGGAGGTTGCGCGCGACCACCCGCTCGAAGGCGGAGAGCCGCATGACTTCGGCGTTCCAAACGCCCAGGATGTGGTGACAGCCGGAGTGTCGCGGATCGAGCCGGGTGCATTCGAGCGCGCGGCTCCGGATCTCGGTGGCGGCTCTGATCTTCGCCCGGGTCCCGAGCGACTGGCTCGACTCGCCGAGCGCGCGCGCGAGCGCGAAGTGACCCTCGGCGCTGGCCGGCTGGAGCTGGGCGGCGCGTCGCGCGTACCGCTCGCCGGCCTGGAAGAGGTGCGTTCGGCGATCGTTCGAGGGCACGGGGCCGCTGGCGAGGTCCAGCGCGCTTCGCGACGCTTTCCACAGCGCCTCGAAGTTGTCCGGCTCGGCCGCGAGCGCCCGGGCGTAGTGCGCCAGCGCGGCCACCGCGCGCATGGCCCGGTACTCGCGATCTCCCGCGGAGATCTCGGCACCCGCGGACTGACCGGCGCTGGATCCGGCGAATGTCGCGAGCAGTGTGAAGGCGATGATCGTGGTTCGCATGTGTCGCTTCGTCTCGAATGTCAACAGCGTCGGGGACCTAGCCCGCGCTCCCGCCGCCGGTAGCTTTTCACGCTCGTAATATCCATTGCCCACGAAATGATCGTCACCAGAGTAATAGAGCGCAAACGCGACGGCGGACGCGTCACCCCGGAAGAATGGCGCGCGCTGACGCGCGGCTACGCCGCGGGTACGATCCCCGATTATCAGATGGCGTCGCTGCTGATGGCGATCTTCCTCCGCGGCATGGACAAATCGGAGACCGCCGCGCTGACCGACGCGATGATCGAGAGCGGCGCGCGGCTGGACCTGTCGCACGTTCCGCTGCCGAGGATAGACAAGCACTCCACGGGCGGAGTGGGCGACAAAGTCTCGTTGGTGCTCGCGCCGCTCATCGCATCGCAGGGAGTAGCCGTTCCGATGATGTCGGGGCGTGGGCTCGGGCATACCGGCGGCACGCTCGACAAGCTCGAGTCCATTCCCGGGTTCCGGACCAAGCTCACGCTCGACGAAGTGCGCGCGCAGATCGAGCAGCTCGGCTGCGCGCTGTTCGGGCAGTCGGAGGAGATCGCGCCGGCGGACCGGAAGATGTACGCGCTGCGCAGCGCGACTTCCACGGTGGAAGCGATTCCACTGATCGCGTCGAGCATCATGAGCAAGAAGCTCGCGGAGAGCCTCACCGGGCTCGTGCTCGACGTGAAGCGCGGCTCGGGCGCGTTCATCCAGGCGACGGAAATGGAGCTGGCGAAGGCGATGATCGAGCTGGGGCACGAGCACGGCTGTCCCGTGGTCGCGCTGGCGACGGCGATGGATCGTCCGCTGGGCCGCGCGTGCGGCAACGCGCTGGAAGTGGAGGAGGCGATCGCCGGCCTGCATGACGAGGGCCCAGACGACCTGATGGAGGTGACTTACGCGCTCGGCGCGGAGATGCTGGTGCTGGCGGATGTGGCGGAGACGCACCTCGACGCGCGCGACATGATGCGGCAGGCGATCGAGTCGGGGCGCGCGGCGGAGAAGTTCCAGCGGATCATCGAAGCGCAGGGCGGCAACCCGCGGGTGGTGGACGATCCGGCGTTGCTGCCGCAGGCGAGCGCGGTCGAGATATTCTCCGCGGCGCACGACGGGACGGTGCACAAGGTGGAGCCGCGGGCGATCGGGCACGGACTGGTGAGCCTCGGTGCGGGGCGGGTGCGCGTGGACGACACCATTGACCCGAGCGTGGGCTTCGTGATCACGGCGAAGCCGGGGGATCAGGTCAAGAAGGGCGAGCCGCTGGCTACGGTGTTCGCGTCGGACGACGAAGGATTACGGAAGGGACTGGACGTGCTCGCGCGCTCGATCGTGATCGGGGACGGGCCGGCGGCCGCCCTGCCGCTCATCTCGCATCGCGTGACTATCAGCGGGGTTGAAGAGTTCGTCGCCTGAAAAGCTCGCAGCCGGCAGCTTCTAGCTGGCAGCTCGCGGCTTTTCTTTTCTCAGTGGCAGTTAGATGTCGAGATTCGATACGAACTTCGCGTTCTGCTCGATGAACAGCCGCCGCGGCTCGACCTCGTCGCCCATCAAGGTCTGGAACAGCATGTCCGCGTGCACGGCGTCCTCGATCTCGACCTTGAGAATCGTGCGCGTATCGGGATCCATCGTCGTCTTCCAGAGCTGGCTCGGGTTCATCTCTCCCAGACCTTTGTAGCGCTGAATTCCGACCGACGCGCGCCCTTCGCCGTTGCCAAGCCGGTTGGTGAGCTCGGTGCGCTCCTCTTCGTTGTACGCGTAGTACTCCTCACGGCCCTTCGCCACGCGGTACAGCGGCGGCTGCGCGATGTAGATGAAGCCCGCCTCGATCAGCTGCGGCATCTGCCGGTAGAAGAACGTCAGCAGCAGCGTGCGGATGTGCGCGCCATCCACGTCGGCATCCGTCATCAGGATGATCTTGTGGTAGCGCGCGTTCTCCAGCGTGAAATCCTCCTTGATCCCCGCGCCGATCGCGGTGATGATCGTGCGGATTTCCTCGTTGGAGAACACCTTGTCTATGCGCGCCTTCTCGACGTTCAGGATTTTGCCGCGCAGCGGCAGGATCGCCTGGAAGGAGCGGTCCCGGCCCTGCTTGGCCGAGCCGCCGGCGCTGTCGCCCTCTACCAGGTAGATCTCGCACAGCCGCGGGTCCGACAGCGAGCAGTCGGCCAGCTTGCCGGGAAGATTGCCGATGTCGAGCGCCGACTTCTTGCGCGTGAGGTCGCGTGCCTTGCGCGCCGCTTCACGGGCGCGCGCTGAAGCCACGGCCTTCTCGATGACGATGTTCGCGACGCGCGGATGCTCCTCCAGATACGCCGCGAGCTGCTCGTTGACGACGGTCTTGACCGCGCCCTCCGCCTCGGAGTTGCCGAGCTTGGTCTTGGTCTGACCTTCGAACTGCGGCTCGCGGATCTTGATTGACAGTACCGCGGTGAGACCCTCGCGGACGTCGTCGCCCGTGAGCGTGAAGTCCGCCTTCTTGAGCGCGTTGCCCTTGGCCGCATACGCGTTGATCGTGCGCGTGAGCGCGGACTTGAAGCCGGTGAGGTGCGTCCCGCCCTCGTGCGTGTTCACGTTGTTCACGAAGGAGAACACGTTGTCGTTGTAGCCGTCGTTGTACTGAAACGCGATCTCGATGCCGATGTCGTCGCGCTCGGCCTCGATGTACACGATCTCCTGGTGCAGCGGCTTCCGGTTGATGTTCAGGAAGCGCACCATCTCCCTGAGCCCGCCCTCGGCGTGGAAGACCTCTTCCTTCTCCTGACCATCGCGCTCGTCCTTGAGCGTGATCGTGACGCCCTTGTTGAGGAACGACAGCTCGCGCAAACGCGTCGCGAGAGTGGCGTACTCGTAGTTGAGCTCGGTGAAGATCTCGGGGTCCGGCTTGAACCAGACCTTCGTGCCTGTTTCCTTGCCGGTCTTTCCGCGGACCTCGAGCTGGGTCTTCGTATGACCGCGCACGAAGTCCATGTAGTGCTCCTTCCCGCCGCGCTTGACCCACACCTTGAGCTGCTCGGACAGCGCGTTGACTACGGACACGCCGACTCCGTGCAGGCCGCCTGACACCTTGTAGCTCGACTTGTCGAACTTTCCGCCGGCGTGCAGAACCGTCATCGCCAGCTCGACACCCGGAATCTTCTCGATCGGGTGCAGGTCCACGGGAATGCCGCGGCCGTCGTCCTCGACGGTGATCGAGTTGTCGGCGTGGATCCAGACGTCGATCTTGTGCGCGTATCCCGCCAGCGCTTCGTCGATCGAGTTGTCGACGACCTCGTACACGAGATGGTGAAGACCGCGGCCAGATGTCGAGCCGATGTACATGCCGGGGCGCTTACGAACGGCTTCCAGTCCCTTGAGTACCTGGATCTGGCCTGCGTCGTAACTGGCCGTCGGCTCCGCGGTCAGAGTCTTCGCCATGATTTCAGTTGGTGGGAAACGGGGAAAAAACGGTGGGGACGCGGACGGGATCGGGCGCGAAAAAGGGCACCGAAACTATACCGAAAGCGCGTGGTTTATCACTGCTTGAAATATACGCCCGAGGCGGTGACTCGCGCAAATATTTCGTGACGCCCTAAATCTTTGTGGTAAAAGCGCTTACCGCTTGAGGCGAAAACGTATTTTTTTGACCACTTTGCGTTCCTTTCGCGAGTTGAGCGAGCGCAGGATTTCGGGCTCAAGCAGCGACAGCTCCGACATCCACGCGTTGGTCTTCACGGCGACCAGCAAAGTGCCGTCGGAAGTGACGTACAGCGGCTCGGTAACGGCCGCGATCTGCTTGCCGACGAGCTTGGGCCAGGCGGTCACGGCTCCGGCGTCGTCCACGCGGCGCTCGAGGCCGGATTTCTTGAGGTAAGTCGAGACCGAGTCGGCGATGGGGGCGGGTCGGGACTTCTTTCTCTGCTCGGCCATAGAGTCAATCTCGTGGGTCTGGCTCCATAAGGACAGTTCTTGACAAGGAGGCCGGAGGCGTACCGGGGGCGCGGCTCCAAGTGGGAGACAAACGGGATGCAAGCTATGAGTAGGAGTTTATGAGTCGGAGTTTGGAGTTCCAGTTTTTCAGTCTCATAACACCCACTCATCAACTCGAGCTCACAGCTTGCATCCCCCGTCAGCATTCTCGGAGCTACTGCGTGATCGCTCCAGCACGGATACTCCAGCGCTGCACCCGGGAGAGCTCCACCGGAATCTCCTCCGCCTTCGGCACGCACAGGAACGTCTGCCCGAATCCACTGCTCGCCAGCAACGCGAGAATCGCGGCGGATCGGCGTGCGTCCAGCTCGGCGAACGGGTCGTCGAGCAGTAGCACCGGCTTCGCCCCGCAGCTCTCGCGCAGCGTCGCCGCCTCGAGCATCCGCAGCCCGATCGCGCCGGTGCGCTGCTGCCCCGCGGACGCGAACTCGCGCATCTCCCGCCCGCCCAGCTCGAGCACCAGCTCGTCGCGGTGCGGGCCGGCGTGGGTGATTCCGCGGCGCAGATCTATGCCCCGGTGCTCGGCGAGCGATTCCGCCAGCGCCGCGCGCGTGTCACCCGTTCCCGCGAGCCGGGCGCGGTACCGCAACGTCGTCCCGTCGGTCTCGCCGATCTCAGCGCAGAGCTCGCCGAACTCACCGGCGCGCAGCCCGGCCCATTCCGCGCGCGCGTCCACCAGCACAGCGCCGTGCTCGGCCATGGCCGGCTCCCACACCTCGACCTCGGCTTCGCTTCCGCCGCCGCGCATAGCGGCGCGTAACGCCGAGTTCCGCTGCTGCAGGGCCAGCCGGTAGCTGTGCAGCGCGTGCAGGTACCTGCGCGACGTCGCGGCGAGCATGATGTCGAGGTAGCGGCGGCGCTCGCTCGGTCCGCCGGAGACGAGCTGAGCGTCGCGCGGGGAGAACATCACCGTGGGCACGTGGCCGAACGCGTCGCTCAGCCGCGGCGGCTTCTTCCCATCCATCGTGGCTTTTTTGCGGCGCGACGCGCGCTCGAAGCCGATGGACAGCGCTGTGGATCCCGCGCCGATCTCGACGGAAGCGCCGAGGTGGAATCCTTCGGCGCCGAAGCCGACGACATCCACGTCGAGCGCGCCCCGGAAGGAGCGCAGCAGCTGGAGGTAGTACAGCGCTTCGAGAAAGTTCGTCTTGCCGTGCCCGTTCTCGCCGATCAGCACCGCGCCCGATCGCGGGATCTCGATCTTCGCGTCCGCGAGGTTCCGGAAGCCGGTGAGGGAGATGGAGGTGACGACTACGGCGGGATCGTCCGCTCCCTCCTGCCTCACTTCCCCTTGAACGACGGCGCGCGCTTCTCCAGGAACGCGGCGGTGCCTTCCCGCGTGTCTTCGCTGGCGGCGAGCAGGCCGAAGTGGTTGGCCTCGAGCAGCAGCCCCTCGTCGAGCGACATCTCGCTGCCGCGGTCCGCCGCTTCGATGCACAGCGCGACGGCGAGCGGGCCGTTGGCGAGGATCTGCCTGATCAGATCGCGCGCCGCGTTCATCAGCTCGGCGGCGTGCACCACCCGATTCACCAGCCCGATCCTGTACGCCTCGTT
This sequence comes from Gemmatimonadaceae bacterium, assembly GCA_051305945.1. Lineage (GTDB taxonomy): Bacteria > Gemmatimonadota > Gemmatimonadetes > Gemmatimonadales > Gemmatimonadaceae > JACDCY01. The sequence continues at coordinate 14,871 of JBPPMH010000018.1, read as the reverse complement.
GGCGTCGATCGGCTCGCCGGTGAGCAGGAGCTCAAGCGCGCGGCCCTTGCCGACGAGACGCGGTAGTCGCTGCGTTCCGCCGTACCCGGGGCAGAGGCCCAGCTTTACCTCGGGCTGGCCGAACTTCGCCTGATCCGACGCGAGGCGGATGTGGCACGCCATCGCCAGCTCGCAGCCGCCGCCGAGCGCGAAGCCGTTGACGGCGGCGACGATGGGCTTGGAGCAGGTCTCGATGCGGCGGAAGACGTCCTGTCCGCCGCGCGCGCGGGCCTTGGCCATGACCGGCGTCTGGCCGGCGAGCTCGCGAATGTCCGCGCCCGCGACGAACGCGCGCCCGGCGCCCGTGATGATCGCGCCGCCGATGTCGTCCCGGATGCGGATCTCGTCCACTGCATGACTCAGCTCGCCGAGTGTGGCGCTATGGAGTGCGTTGAGCTTATCGGGACGGTTGATCGTGATGGTCGCAATCCTCTCGGCGACCTCGAGTGTGAGAAATTGGTAGTCCATGCTGCTGAAGATGGCTGGAATTAGCTTGTGCGTCTATGGCGAGCAAATGGATTCTGCGGAAGGGAACCAAGGAACGGGGATTCCGCTACGTCGCCCCCTCGGGGACGGGTCCCGTCTCAGCGGAGCTGCGCGAGCGCATCCAGTCGCTCGGAATTCCGCCGGCGTGGAAGGACGTGCACGTCGCCTGGGATTCCCGCGCCGCGATCCAGGCGTGGGGGCTCGACGCGCGCGGGCGGAAGCAGTACCGCTATCATCCGCGCGCCGTCGCCAAGGGCGAGCTGCGGAAGTACTACCGGGTCCGGCAGATGGCGCGCGACCTGCCCGCGATCCGGCGCAAGGTCGTGGCCGATTCGCGGCGGCGCGGCTTCACCCGCGAGAAAGTCGCGGCGATCGTCGTGCGGCTGATCGCCCACGGGTTCTTTCGCGTCGGCAGCGAGCGGTACGTGCGCGAGAACAACACGTTCGGCATGACGACGATGCGGAAGTCGCACGTCAGCGTCTACGGCGACAACGTCATCTTCGATTACGTGGGGAAGCGCAGCATACGGCACCGGCAGATCGTGGTGGACGCGGAGCTCGCGCGGCTCACCCGCTCGCTGCTCGGCACCCCCGGCGCCCGCCTGTTCCGTTACAAGGGGAAGGAAGGCTGGCGCGACCTCGACTCTGCCGAGGTCAACGACTACTTCAGGTCGCTGACGAATTTTCCGTACACGGTGAAGGACCTGCGAACGTGGGGTGGAACGCTCCGCGCCGCCACGGTGCTGGCCGAGCTGGGCCCGGGCAGGACGAAGACGGAGGCGAAGCGGAACGTGGCGACCGTGCTGCGCCTCGTCGCGTCCGAGCTGGGCAACACTCCGGCGATCTGTAGAAAGGCGTACGTTCACCCTGTGCTGATAACGCAGTACATGCGGCGCGGCGCCACGATAGAGGCGAGCAATGCGCGATCGCGCCGCGCGGATCCGCTTTCGCACGCGCCGGAGGAGAAGGCGTTGATAGATTTTCTGGACCAGCATTTTCCCGAGAGGCGGCGGAAGCGCCGCCTGACGGGCGACTAGTCACCATTAGGGCTGTAATGTCCAAAGCGTCGTCAGTATCCCGCAGTGTACGTATGGCCGTGATGCTCCTGGCCTTCCCGCTAGCCGCCGACGGCTGGTTTGGCGCCGACAAGATGAAGCACTTCTTCATGTCGGCGTTCATTCAGAGCATGGCGTACAGCTCGGCGCGGGCCGCCGGCGTGTCGCATGATGGAGCGTTCGTGTCGGCCACGGCGGCGACTGTAGGGTTCGGCATCGGTCGCGAGATCTACGATGGGCGCGTGAAGAAGGCGTTCAGCTACAAGGACCTGGTGTGGGACGGCGCGGGGCTCGCCGCGGGAATCGCGCTCGTAAACAAAGCGCAGAGGTGAGCGGAGGCCCGCGGCGGCGCGGGAGTATGCGGGCTTGATCCTCGTCGGGGAACTCTCGCTCTGGGTGGCGCTGCTGCTGGCCACGTGGGCGGCGATCGTCTCGTTCGCCGGCGGCATGCAGGGCAGGGCCGATTTGATCGCGAGCGGCTCACGCGGTATCCACGCGACGCTCGCGATGCTGCTGCTCGCCTCGATTGGTCTCTGGACGGCGCTCACCGCGCACGACCTCTCGTTCGCGCATGTCGCTTCGTCCACCGCGGCGAATCTGCCGCTCGTGTACACGCTGGCCGCGTTCTGGGGCGGGCCCGCGGGCGCGCTGCTGCTGTTCGCGCTGCTGCTCTCCGCTTGGGCCACGGCCCTCGTGGTCGGCGATCGCCGGCTGACTCGCCAGTCTCTCCCGTACGTCACGGGCACGCTCGCTGTCGTGCTTGCATTTGCTGTCGCGGTGCTCTGCCTCCGCGCCAATCCGTACGCGCGGCTCGACTGGGGAGCGCTCGACGGGCGCGGCATGAATCCGCTGCTGCAGTCGGCGGGGATGATTCTGCATCCGCCGACACTATACGCGGGGCTGGCGTGTACGGCCGTGCCGTTCGCGCTCGCTATCGCCGGGTTGGTGACGGGCCGCCTCGACGGCGAATGGCTCGCGGCGGCAAGGCGCTGGGTAGTCGCGGGGTGGCTTCTGCTGACGATGGGGATCGTGCTCGGCATGTGGTGGGCCTACGCGCAGCCGGATTGGGACGGCGAGTGGACGCGCGATGCGCTCGGGAACGCCGCGCTGTTCCCGTGGCTCGTCAACACGGTTCTGTTGCATTCGCTCGATGCGCGTGAAGGGCAGCGCAGTCGTGGAAAATGGAACGTGCTACTGCTGCTGTCGGCGTTCCCGCTAGCTCTGTTCAGCGCGTTCCTCGCGCGCGGCGGGATCATCTCGACCGCGCATTCGTTCGCGCGGTCTCCGGTGACCGGCTGGTTCGCGGGATTCATGGTGCTCGCCGTCGCCGTGTCCACATATCTCCTGCTGTTCCGGCTGCACCTGCTCGAAGCGGCCGATGAGCCGCGCGCCGCTTCTCTGCGCGCGCGGCGGCGACCTGGAATCGTGGTCGTCTACGCGGGAATCGCCCTGGTGCTCGTCGCGTTGGCGGGACAGGCGCTGCGGGAAGAGCATCGGCTCACACTGGGCCCGGGCGCGACGGGCGAGGTGCGCGACTCGTTCGGCCGGATGTGGCGGCTCACGAGCCAGGGGGTGTCGCAGTACAACGAGCTCAACAGATCGGTCGTCGCAGCCGCGGTCGAAGTCGGCCAAGCGGGAAGCGGCGGCGGGATCGTCACGAGCGAGAGCCGGCAATACCTGGACGGCCGCGGCACGCCCACATTCGAGCCCGTGACGACAGCCGGAATACTCGGCGGGCTCGAACAGGACGTGTACGTCACGGTCACGGAAGTCGGCGACGACGAGACCATGCAGCTACGGGTCGCGTTCAATCCGCTCGTGCTCTGGGTATGGATCGCGGGGTTCATTCTGGCGATCGGTGGCGCGCTGCTGCTCTTCGAGACGGCTTGGCGGAGGAGCGAATGATCGCGATGGCGGTGGGTGCCGCGCTTGCGCTGCTCGCGCTCGGGTATGTGCTGTACCCGCTGCTCGTCCGCGCAAAGCCCGGAATGGGCTCGGTGACTATGGCTTGTCTGAATTGCGGAGCGCGGGCGGAGTCAGACGCGAGGTTCTGTTCAGATTGTGGACAGCCGGTAACTCGTCTCGAAGAGAACGACAGGATCGGGTAAACTGTCGTTCAGCAGTTACGTCTCTCCGAGTTCCAGTTTCTTCACCGCCACGCGCAGCGGAATCAGCGTAGCCGCCACGCACAGCAGCGTCACCAGCCCGAACCCCACGACCATCTCGGTCGGATCCGCACCGCCGCGGTACGTGGCCTGGCGCACGTACGAGTACACCGGCCGCGCCTCGAGCACCACCACCGCACCGATCAGCGCGATCGACGTCATCATGTAGAACAATCCGCCGAACGACGTCGGGATCTGCGCCGCGTTCTCCGTCTCGTACTGCGGGAACATCGTCCCGAACCCCATCGCCAGCCCGCTTAGCGCGAAAGTCAGCAGCGTGATCGTCGCGATCGAGACGAACATCATGAACTCGGTCACCTGCAGCAGCACGTTGGTGATGAACACGATCGCCAGCGCCACGATGAGCAGCGGCAGCGTCCCCACCCAGAACTTGGACCAGAGCACGTCCTTCATCGGCAGCGGGCTGGAGCGCAGCAGCCAGAGCGTCCGGCCCTCGAGGCTCACCGACGGAAAGACGAATCTCGCCGCCACCGCCGACAGCACAAAGCCGGCGATCGCGAGGTTCAGGAACGGGACGATGTTCGCGAGCAGAAAGGTCACGCCTTCGGTGCGAAGCGGCAGAAATTTGATGTTGAAGATGTATACCGCCACGAGCACGGCGAGCAGGATGAGCTGCGACCATTGCGTGGTGTCCCGGAAAAAGATCCGCATTTCCTTGAGCACCATCTCCCGCCTGCGAATGGAAAGCGGCGCGAGCATCCTGCGCGCGAAGCCCTTCGCCGGGTCGGGCTTCTTGAAGCGCGACGCGCTCTCCTGCGACTTGCTGAAGCCCGGCGCGTACAGCCGCTGGTGCAGCGCCGCGCCCAGCACGATCAGTCCCGCGGTCGTGGACCACAGCAGAAAGAACGGCAGATAATCGGGCTCGTACGTGAGCCAGCTCATCATCCCCGCCTGCGCCCACTCGCTCGGCAACACCGGCGACGCCGGCGTCCGCAGCAGGGCGATGAAATCCACGAGCGAGCGGAACGATTCCGGACGCGCGAGCTGCTCGGGCCGGATCAGCCGCACGAGGAGCGCGACCGCCGCGGCGGACAGCACGGTCACGAGCCCAAGAATGTCCCGCGTTCTGCGGGCCGGAAAGATGTTGACCAGCAGTAGCGTGATCGCGCTGCCGAGCACCGCGGGAATCAGCAGCAGCGGAACGAAGATCGCGAGAGCGACGAGCGGAAACCACCAGCCGCCTTGGTAGATCAGCCCGTACGCGGTGAACACCGGCAGGGCCATCAGCACGACCATCCAGCTCGAGTTCACCGCTGTCTCCAGCAGCTTCGCGCCGTACAGCCTGAGCCAGTCCACCGGCGCCGAGACGAGCAGGTCGAGATCGCGTGCGAGGAAGAAGCTCGACAGCGAAGTGACGATGTTGGACAGAAGCAGCAGCGCGAAGAAGCTGAGCAGCATCATCCCCAGCAGCTTGCCCGCGAGCAGCGCGCCTATCTCGGGGATGCCGCGAAAGTAGCCGAGGACCCTAAAGAGGACTCCGAAGACAAACACCCAGAAGAAGGCGCCGGCGATGGCGAAGAACAGCCAGCGCGACGCGCGGCCTCTGGCCGACGCCGTGGAGCGTGCGCGGGCGGTCCACCACTTCGGGAGCAGCAGGTGGAACAACTCACGCATCGAGCACTTGCAGCAGGTGCCGCTTGGCTTCCTCGCCGGTGAGCTTCAGGAAGATCGCCTCGAGCCGCTCGGTGCCGTCCTCGGACTGCGTGCGCAGCTCCGCCATCGTTCCTTCCGCGCGGATCTTCCCGCCCTGGATGATGGCGATGCGGTCGCACAGCGATTCGGCCACCTCCAGGGTATGCGTGGACATCATGATCGTGTGGCCGCGATTCACGTACTCTCGGAACAGATCCTTGAGAATGCGCGCGGCCTTCGGATCGAGTCCGACCATCGGCTCGTCCACGACGATCACTTCCGGGCGATGCACGAACGCGCTGGAAATAATCAGCTTCTGCCGCATGCCGTGGCTGTAGCTCTCGACGAGCTCGTCACGCCAATCCTCGAGATCGAACAGCGCGAGCAACTCGCGCGCGCGGTTCTCGACCACGGATCCCTGCTGGTCGTACAATCCCGCGACGAAGCGGAGAAACTCTGCGCCGGTGAGCTTCTCGTAGATGAACGGGCGGTCGGGGATGTAGCCGAGCTTCGCTTTCGCCAGCAACGGCTGCTGGACGACATCCACGTCGCCGATCCGCACGGTGCCGGCGGTGGGGAGCAGAATGCCGGCGATCATTCGCAGCGTCGTCGTTTTTCCGGCGCCGTTTGGTCCTAGGAAACCGAAGATCTCGCCGCGGGCGACGGTGAGATCTATCGAGTCCACGGCGGTGAACTTGCCGTAACGCTTGGTGAGGGAGCGGAGTTGAATCATTGACTGGAACTGATGGCTATGGACGCGCGGCTGGCACCGATGTAACCGTCCGCGCCCGCCGCGCCGCGCGCCCCGCGCGCCAGTTCTCGAACGCTATCTCGTACGCCGTGCGGCGCAGCGCGAGCCCCCGCTCGTCTTCAGCCTCGACGATCCGGCCGGCGACGTCTATCCAGAATGTGGGCGGCATCCCTTCGCCGGTCACGCGCCAGGCGCGGACGGTGTCGCGGAGAGCGGGCACCCAGGTGCGTCCCGTGATGTCGAAGCGGGCGCTGTCCACTACCACGAACAGCGATTCCGCGGTGATGCGCAGCTGACTCTCCCGCGCGATGCGCGTGCGCGGGTCGAGTACGCGCACCATTCGGCTCGCGCCCGGCCGCGGCTCCTCGACCAGCATCAGCGGCAGCGCCGCCCACTGCGGCATGAACACGGGATCCCGCGCCGCGACCTCCTGCGTGCCGAGCATCGTGCCGCTGCGATCGCCGGTGATGCGCAGGGAATCCTCGGACGCGCGCTGGATCACGACGGTGATGGAGTCGTCGACCGGCTGCAGCAGGATCCGGATCTCGCGGAACGAGAGCGCGCGGGTAAAGCTGGAGCGCGCGCGTAGTCGCAGGTCGATCGTGCTGTCCGCGAAGGGCAGGACGCCCTCGACGTAATCGGTCGCGATGATGCTCGTCGGCAGCGTGTCGATCTCCGACGACGCCACGCCCACTATCTCGCCGCCGTGCTCGATCGTGTAGTACAGGCTGCGCGGCTGGATTCGGAGCGCGGCAATCGCCAGCACCTCGACGGGATCACGGTTGATGTTGCGCGAGACGAGCAACCCGACGGCGACCGCCCAGACCACCAGCACCGCGAGAGCTATCCCGCTACGGCTCACACTATCGCCAGGCTGGTCTCGTCGCCGATCCAGGAGATGTACTTATCCAATCCGGCGTCCACCGCGAGCACGAGCAGCTCGGGCACCTTGTACGGGTGCAGTTCTCCAAACGCCTTCTCGAGCGCGGAGATCGTCCCGGAGCGGGTCTTGAGGAGGATCACGACCTCGCGCTCGTCGGCGATCTTGCCCTCCCAGCGGTACAGCGACCTCGCGCCCGGGAGGAGAGTGCCGCAGGCGATCACCCGCTGGTCGAGCAGAGCTTTGACGAGTTTGAGACCTTCTTCCTCGTTTGCAACCGTCGTGAGAACCACTACGGCATCGGTGTGGGCCATGCTGGAGAGATCTCGGCGTGGAAGACGGCCTAATCTAGCTGCTCAATTGTGATTTCGGACTGCGGACTTTGCGGCCTCAGCTTACCGCTCCAGGACTACTCGAGGTCACCCCTCGCCCACGATTCTCGCGCTCTTTCCTCATATCCGGTAGATACAAGGACTAACGTCCATCGCGGATCGACGATTAATCGAGGACCGAGGATCGCGGAATCCCTAACTCCTCAGTTCTCACTTAGTCGTCGATCGTCGATTGTAGTTAGTCCTGAGGCCGCAAGGGTCCGTAATCCGGAGTCCTCGCTACTCCGCTCGGTTGAATCGAAGCCCGCAACTCGCGAACTTAAGTGGCTATGGCCGAGGAATTTCTAGTCGTTCGGGGCGCGCGGGAGCACAACCTCCGCAACATCGACGTCACCATCCCCCGCGACAAGCTGACCGTCATCACCGGCCTGTCCGGCTCCGGCAAGTCCTCGCTCGCGTTCGACACCATCTACGCCGAAGGGCAGCGGAGGTATGTCGAATCGCTGTCGGCGTACGCGCGCCAGTTCCTGGGGCTGATGGAAAAGCCGGACGTGGATTCGATAGAAGGGCTCTCGCCGGCGATATCCATCGAGCAGAAGACAGCGGGACACAACCCGCGCTCGACCGTCGGCACCGTCACGGAGATTTACGACTATCTCCGGCTGCTGTACGCGCGCGCCGGCACGCCGCACTGCCCCAACTGCGGCAACGAAGTCGGCCGGCAGAACGCCAGCCAGATCGCGGATACGATCCTGACGTGGCCGGAAGGAACGCGCGTCGAGATTCTCGCGCCGCTCGTGCGGCAGCGGAAGGGAGAGTTCAAGGAGCTGTTCGAGGCGGCGCGGAAGCAGGGCTTCGTGCGCGCGTACGTGGACGGCAAGCCGGCCGAGCTGGCGGATCCGCCGAAGCTGAGCAAGAAGCTCAACCACACGATCGCGGTTATAGTGGACCGACTGGTCGTGCGCGCTGACGACCGCGGGCGCCTGACCGATTCGCTGGAGACCGCGCTGAAAACCGCGGAAGGGATCGTCGAGGTCGTGCTGGTGGACGAGACCGCGGCCAAGCGATCGCGCATGTTCTCGGAGCGGTACGGCTGTCCCGACTGCGGCATCTCACTGCCGGAGCTCGAGCCGCGGCACTTCTCGTTCAACTCTCCGTTCGGCGCATGCACCGCGTGCGGCGGGCTCGGCACCAGGCGCGAAGTGAGCGAGGAGCTGATACTCGGCGACCCGAGCATCAGCATTCTCGAGGGCGTGATTCTCCCATGGGGCGAGCCCGACAGCTACCTCCGGCGCGTGATCCTGCCGCCGCTCGCCAAGACGCTCGGCTTCGACCTCAACCTGCCGTGGGGCAAGCTCTCCGAGGACGTGAGGCGCGTACTGCTGTACGGGTCGAGCGCTTCGCACAGCGGGAAGGCCGCCCCGGAGAAATGGGAAGGGATCGTCTCCAACATCCAGCGCCGGTACGACGAGACCGAGTCGGATTCCGTTCGGCTGGAGCTGGAGGAGTACATGATGGTGCGCCCGTGCACGGTGTGCGGCGGACGGCGGCTCAAGCCGGAATCGCTCGCGGTCACGGTCGCGGGCAGAAACGTGGGCGAGGTCGTGGAGCTGTCCGTCACCGACGCGCTCGCGTTCTTCACCGGCGTTCCCGTGCGCGGCAACGGCAAGCGCGGGCTCGACGCCGACATCGCTGGGCCCATTCTAAAGGAAGTGCGCGACCGGCTGCGTTTCCTCGAGGACGTGGGGCTCGACTACCTGACGTTGGGCCGCCCCGCGGAGAGCCTGTCGGGCGGGGAAGCGCAGCGCATCCGCCTCGCGACGCAAATCGGCTCGCGGCTCGTGGGCGTGCTCTACATCCTGGACGAGCCGTCCATCGGACTGCACCAGCGCGACAACGGCCGCCTGCTCGCGACGCTCAAGCATCTGCGCGACCTCGGCAACACCGTCATCGTCGTCGAGCACGACGAGGAGACGATGCGCGCGGCCGACCACATCATCGACCTCGGTCCCGGCGCGGGCAAGCACGGCGGCGAGGTGATCGCGCACGGAACGCTGGCCGATCTCATGGCGAACCCTGCGTCGCTGACGGGCAAGTATCTGCGTGGTGAGGAGTCGGTGCCGATCCCCGCCAAGCGGCGGCCGATGGATCCGGAGAAAATGATCCGCATAGAGGGCGCGAAGGAGCACAACCTGCGGAACCTCGACGTGGAGATTCCGCTGGGATTGTTCGTCGCGGTGACGGGAGTGTCGGGCTCGGGGAAGAGCACACTGATCGAGGACATCCTGCACAGCGCGCTCGCTCGCCACTTCTACAGGGCGCGCGTGATTCCGGGCGCGCACAAGATGATCCGCGGGCTGCAGCATCTCGACAAGGTGATCGACATAGACCAGAGCCCGATCGGGCGCACCCCGCGGTCGAACCCGGCGACGTACACGGGGCTGTTCACGCCGATCCGCGAGCTGTTCGCCGAGCTGCCGGAGGCGAAGATCCGTGGGTATGGTCCGGGCCGCTTCTCCTTCAACGTGAAGGGCGGGCGGTGCGAGGCGTGCCAGGGCGACGGCCTGGTGAAGATCGAGATGCACTTCCTGCCGGACGTGTACGTGCCGTGCGACGTGTGCAAGGGGAAGCGCTACAATAGAGAGACGCTCGAGGTGCGCTTCCGCGGCGCGAGTATCTCCGACGTGCTCGAGCTGACGGTGGAGGACGCGCTGGAGATGTTTCAGAATCAGCCGCGCATCCATCAGAAGCTGCAGACGCTCACCGACGTCGGGCTGGGCTACATCCACCTGGGCCAGAGCGCGACGACCCTGTCGGGCGGAGAAGCGCAGCGCGTGAAGCTCGCGACCGAGCTGTCCAAGCGCGACACGGGCAGGACGTTCTACATCCTCGACGAGCCGACGACCGGACTGCACTTCGAGGACGTGCGTATGCTGCTGCACGTGCTGCACCGGCTGGTGGATCGCGGGAACACGGTGCTGGTGATCGAGCACAACCTGGACGTGATCAAGACCGCGGTTTGTATCATCGATCTGGGACCTGAGGGCGGGATGCGGGGCGGGAGCGTCGTGGCGGCCGGAACGCCGGAGGCCGTGGCGGAGGTTTCCGGGTCATACACCGGCCAATATCTCAAGCCAATTCTGCAGCCGGCACGATAGCGTAGAACTTCGTTGGGCCGGCGGCATATTAGTCGGCATGAGATCCTGGATGGCATCTTTGCGTTCGGCCCCGGTCGACGCTCGCCCCCTGATGCATGGTAGTTTGCCCGCAGTGAGCTTCACGGCGGCGCTGGGCTTGCGCGCGGCTGGAATATGGGCCGGAGTGCGGACGATGGTCGCGCTGTTTGGATCCCTCGCCGGAATCCCGCTGTTTCCATCGGCGCCACGCGACGTGATCCTGATCGTTCTGGTCGTCGCCGCGCTGGCGGCCCTCGAGCTGCGCCGTCGCAGGGAGCTGCTCTTTTTTGCAAACCTGGGAATCGCCCCGGAAGCGTTGATGGCGTTTGGTGGCGCGATCGCGCTGCTGCTCGAGCTGGCGCTGGTGGCGGCGAAAGCCGTGTGGCCTTGAGCGGCGAGCTGCGGGCGGATTCGATTGGAAAGCGGTACGGCCCGGTACGCGTACTTACCGCCGCCTCTCTTGTTGCGCGCCCCGGATCCATCACCGCGCTCGTGGGCCGCAACGGCGCTGGGAAGACCACATTCCTGAAAATTTGCGCCGGGTGGATCGCGGCGGACCACGGCATGATCACGTATCGCGGTCGCATGTACGCTCGCGCGAGGCTGCACGAGCTGGCGCGCAGCGGCCTGTGTCTGTTGCCGGCCGAGCAACCACTTCTGTCGCCGTCGTTCCGCCTGGGCGGCCAACTCGAGGCGATCGCCGGCCGGCGTGCTGCTCCGAAACTCCAGGACATCATCGCGAAATTCCGGCTCGATTCACTGCTGAGTGAAACGCCGCGCGCGCTTTCGACGGGCGAGCGGCGACGCGCTTCCTTCGCAGTCGCGGAGCTTATTGATCCCCAATGCCTGCTCGCCGACGAGCCCTTGCGAGACCTCGCGCCGCTCGACGCAGAGCTGATTGGCGCGTCCCTACGGGCATTCCGCGCGAATGGATGCGCGATCGTCGTAACCGGACACGACACCGCCGCGATGTTCGGGCTCGCCGACGAGATCGTCTGGATGACCGCGGGGACCACTCACGCGTTGGGCGCGCCGGCGACGGCGCGCGAGAATTGGCAGTTTCGCCGCGAGTTTCTCGGGACTGTCGCGTCTACCGTCTGGTCGTAGGATGCTGGCTTCCGCGGTCGTTTATCTCGGCGTGTGGCGCCAGGACTCAACTGGATCTGTTCGCGCCCGTCTGGCAATTTCGTGAGCTCCATTCGATCCGAGTGGCGGCTCCCCCGGATCGCGTTTTTGCGGCCATCAAGGAAGTGCGGGCCGACGAGATATTTCTTTTCCGCGTGCTGACGTGGATCAGGCGCGGCGGCCGACCGCTACCGGAGAGCATCCTGAATGCCGGTGACCGCGACCTCCTGATCGAAGTCGCGCTGCACGGTGGCTTCGTGCGACTCGCGGAAGACGCGCCCCCGCCGGATCGAAGGCGGCTCCGACTCCCGCTTTCCGCGCGTGCCGGCGAACTGGCCGCGATTGCCGAAGCCCGCTGACGAGCGCGCGTGGCGGCAGGACGAGACGCTGCTGAAGCATGAGCACGAGCGCCTCGTGGAAGTGATCGCCGCGGTCCCGCCGAGCCGGTACGGCGTCGAGGTCCCGGAAGGGAAGCGCTGGACGATGGGCGAGATGATCCTCGGCATCTCGCAACACGACGCATATCACACGGGGCAGATCCAGCTGCTCAAGCGATTGTGGGCTGCCAAACGGCGGTAGTGGCAGTACAGTCCTGAACAACTGGTGCATTGTCACGAAGCGTGTAGATTTGCGCTCCTGATTCGGTTGGGCCGATCCGTTACGCGGAGGAAACCCTCCGCGTCCTTTGATTTTCGGCGTTAAACCAACCGGGTGCGAGCATGATTGATAGGGCGGTCACTGCGATTCTGCTGGCATGCGCGACGGCTCCAGGCCTGCTCCCGGCCCAGGAACACGTTCACGCGAAGCAGAGCGCCCCGATCTCCGCTGCACCGGGCGCGGCCATCGGGCCGGCTGTCTTCGAGAATGAGTCGTCCGTTCCCAACGTCGTAGCAGTAACGCTGACCGCGACACGCGCGCGGCTCTCGCTTCTGCCCGGCACCACGACCGAAGCGTACGCCTACAACGGCCGGGTTCCCGGCCCGACCCTCGAAGTTCGCGAAGGTGATCGGGTCGTAGTGCGATTCAAAAATGACCTCCCTGAAGCGACGACGGTGCATTGGCACGGTCTACATCTGCCGTTCGACGCGGACGGCAGCCCGTTTCATCCCGTCGCGCCGGGCGAGGAATACGAGTACGCGTTCACGGTTCGCCCGGGGAGCGCCGGCACGTACTGGTACCATCCGCATCCGAACCACGAGACCGGGATCCAGGTCGCACGCGGGTTGTACGGCGCGGTCATCGTGCGCGCCGCCGACGACCCCTTGCCGGCGTCGCTGACGGAGAAGGTGCTGATTCTCTCGGACAACAGGTTCCTTCCGGACGGCTCGCTCGACATTCCGGATCTCCATTCGCCGCAATGGCGCACCGACTTCGAGAATGGACGCGAGGGCGATGTGTTGCTGGTAAACGGCGAAATCATGCCTACGCTGTCCATCCGCAGCGGGGAAGTGCAGCGGTGGCGCGTGATCAACGCATCAGCCGGGCGGTATTACCGGCTGGCACTGCCCGGACACACGCTGTTGCACGTAGGCAACGACGGTGGTCTGTTCGAGCGACCCGTCGAGGTGAACGAGATCCTGCTGGCGAGCGCCGAGCGCGTGGAGCTGCTGGTGCGGGGAACGGGGCGGCCGGGGACCGAGGCGGTGCTGCAGGCCCTGCCGTACGACCGGTACGTGCCCCAGACCAGGCCCCGTGATTGGAACGAGACGCGCGAGCTCCTGAAGCTTCGCTACACAGCAGACCCGCCGGTCCAGCCGGTACCGCTGCCGGAAACACTGCGACCGGTGCCGGCACTCGATTCCGCGAGCGCGACGGAGACGCGCGTCATGGTGATGACGCAGGGAATGATCAACGGCAGGGTCATGGACATGAATCGCGTGGACGTGAGCGCTTCGCTCGGCGCAACCGAGATCTGGCAGGTCGAGAATCTCGTGGGGCTCGACCACCCGTTTCATCTGCACGGCTTTCAGTTCCAGGTGCTCGATCGCGACGGCGTGCCGGAGCCGTATCGCAGCTGGAAAGACGTGGTCAACGTGCCCAAGCACCAGACCGTGCGCTTCATCGTGCGATACGAGCACTATCCGGGCAAATGGATGTTCCACTGCCACATTCTGGATCATGAGGATCACGGGATGATGGGCATTCTCGAAATCAAATAACCGGGAGAAATGGATGCCGCATTGGTCACGAGCTTTAGCGCGCTGTACCCGACTTGGTCCGATGACGTTGTTGATCGTCGCGTGCTCCGCGCCCGCGATCTCGACCCGCTCGACAGATATCACCGAAACCGAACTGCCGGCGGACGCGCTGGTGCGCGAGGGACGGATGCTGGTGATCCACCACGGGTGTGGTGACTGCCATGGCGGGTTTGACAATCCGGCGGCCGCCGGATGGCTTGCCGGCGTCATGCTCGAGGACCAAATCTTCCAGATCGGCCCGTTCAAGACTTACCCACGCAACATCACTCCGGACAACACGACCGGCATCGGGCGATTCAGCGAGCGCCAGATCTTCAACGCCCTGCGCTACGGGCTGAGGCCGGGTGAGACGCCGGATGTCGAGATCACCTCGAGCATCCCGGGCCAGGGGAATTTTCCCGCGAATCCGAAATACCTCGCGCCGCCAATGCCGTGGCCCGCGTTCCGCCACATGTCCGATCACGAGCTGCGCGCGATTGCCGCCTACGTCAAGCGAGGCGTGAGGCCGGTTTCCAACCGGGTGCAGGACAGCGAGGGTCCGCCCGACTTTTGGGCCGGTGCGTACGCCGAGATGATCGGCACGCGTCCGCCGCCGCCGTTTCCCACGGCGAACGAGAGGACGCCGTAGGCCGCCGCCGATAGCTCTGATGGGCAGGCTCGAGGCGAGGATTCCGCCGCTCATTGTCGCCGCGGCGGCCGCGTTGGCGATGTGGCTGATCGCGCGGCGGGCTCCCGAGCTGGCTTTGCCGTTCAAGTGGCACGGCCAGGTCGCGATGGGCCTGGCCGTCATCGGCGTTACGACCGTAGTGATCGGCGCGTTCCAGTTTCACCGCGCGCGCACGACGCTCACCCCGCTGAATCCCGGCGCGGCCTCCACGCTCGTCGTCTCCGGCATCTACCGATACACCCGAAACCCGATGTACCTCGGGATTGCCATCGTCCTGCTGTCGTGGGCGATCTACCTTTCGCATCCGCTGTCGGTGCTCGGCGTCGTCGCCTTCGTTGCCTACA
>JBPPMH010000017.1:0-53762 GCA_051305945.1 Gemmatimonadaceae bacterium | reverse complement strand
GGTCGAGACCGCGCCGCCGATGATAGCGGTCTTCGGCAACAACCCGGAGAAAGTGCAGGAGCACTACATCAGATATCTCCATAACGGCTTTCGCGAGGCGTGGGGGTTCACCGGCAACCCGCTGAGAGTGGTCATGCGGCGCAAGTCAGGCTGACGTGCACCCGGTCGCGGCAGTTGTGATCGCGTACCTGCTCGGCTCCATCCCATTCGCGTACCTCGCGGGCCGCGCGCGCGGAGTGGATCTGCGGCAGCACGGATCCGGCAACCTCGGCGCGACTAACGCCGTGCGGGTGCTCGGCGTTGGCACCGGCGTCCTGGTGTACGTGCTCGACACGCTCAAGGGTTTTCTGCCGGTATTTCTGCTCGTGCCGCTGGTGGTCGCCACGCGGCTCGATCTTTGGGCAATTGCAATCGGCGTCGCCGCGATCGCCGGTCACGTGCGGCCGGTGTATCTCGGATGTCAGAAAGGCGGAAAGGGCGTCGCGACCGCCGGCGGAGTCTTCCTCGCGCTCGCGCCGCTCGCGACCGCAGTGGGGCTCACCGTGTGGCTGCTGATTTTTCTGCCGACCGGCTATGTGAGTCTGGCCTCGATCATCACCGCATCCCTCTTTCCGCTCGCGGTCCTCGCGACCGGGACTCCGGCGAGATCGGCGCTGTTCGCCGTGGCGTTGATCGTGGCGGCGTTCGTCGTGTGGACCCACCGGGCCAACATCGCGCGCCTGCGCCGGGGGGAGGAGCACCGCTTCCGCCGCCGGAAACGCGGGGCGCACGATGCGCCCGCAGCTCCCACTGCGCGCTCCGGGGGCTGACGTGCATCCCGAACGGTGCGCCGTGATCGGCGCCGGCGCGTGGGGCACCGCGCTGGCGGACCTGCTGGCCCGCTCCGGCAACGACGTCACGCTGTGGGCGCGCGAGGATGACGTCGTCGAGAGCGTCAACCGGTCCCATCGGAATCGCTTTCTCGAGGGCCACGAGATCCACGAATCGGTCCGCGCGTTCGGCGACGTGTGCGAAGCGACGCGCGGCGCGCGGGTCGCGATATTCGTGACGCCGTCGCACGCGCTCCGCGCCGTGGCCAAGTCGGTGCGACCGGCGATCGGTCGCGACACGGTGGTCGTCGTGGCGAGCAAGGGTGTGGAGGAGGGCACGCTCGCCCTCATGAGCGACGTCGCGGAAGAGGAGCTGGGCTCGCCTCCGCTGGTGGCGCTGTCGGGGCCGACTTTCGCGGCCGAGGTTGCCGCGGGGCAGCCGACCGCCATCGTGGCCGCGTCGGAGGACGAGGCGACGGCGCTCGTGGCGCAGCGCATATTCAGCGGCTCGAACCTCCGGCCGTACACGCACGACGACGTGATCGGAGTCGAGCTCGGTGGCGCCCTCAAGAACGTGATGGCCGTGGCCACCGGAATAGCGGACGGACTGGGGCTGGGCCACAACGCGCGCGCCGCGCTGATCACGCGCGGGCTGGCGGAGATGACGCGGCTCGGAGTCGCGCTCGGCGGAAAGCAGGCGACGTTCGCGGGACTGGCCGGGCTCGGTGATCTGGTGCTGACGTGCACCGGCGGGCTGAGCCGGAACCGCGCGGTCGGCGTGGCGGTGGGGAAGGGCGCGTCGCTGGATGCGGCGCTCGCGGGGAGAGAGACGGTTGCCGAGGGAGTTGTAACGACTCGCAGCGCGCGCGCCCTGGCCGCGCGGGAGGGAGTGGACATGCCGATTGTGGACGCGGTGTACCGCGTGCTTTTCGAGGGCGAGCCGGCGCAGGATGCCATGCGCGCGCTCATGTCGCGCGAGCTGCGGTCGGAGGGCGACTGATGGCGTCGCAGCGGAAGGGGAACGGCGGCGGCAACCAGGTGCGCGAGTTCTTCTCGATCGGGGACGTGTGCGGGCTTACGGGACTCAAGCCGCACGTGCTCCGGTATTGGGAGAGTCAGTTCAAGTTCCTGAGCCCGGCCAAGAACCGCTCGGGCAACCGCGTGTACCAGCGCAAGGAAGTCGAGCTGATCATGCTGGTGAAGCACCTGCTGTACTCGGAGAAGTACACGATCGACGGCGCGCGGCAGAAGATCGAGGATCACCGCAAGGCGGGCGAGCTGCGGGCCGTGGCGCGCGCGGCACTGGATTCGCAAACAGTGGGCTCGATGGAGCAGGACCTCAAGGAGATTTTGACACTGCTGGACGGAACTCAACCAAATAAATGATCAACAAAGTCCTGGCCATAATTCCGGCCTACAACGCGGGGGAGCTCCCCGCCAAGGTCGCATTGGGCCTCAAGAATAACCTGCCGAACGCGACCATTCTCGGGATCGACGACGGCTCCACTGACGAGACGCGGTCGGTGCTGCGGTCCGTGTGCGACGAGATGATCGAGTTCGACGTGAACCGCGGGAAGGGAACCGTGCTGCGGGCCGGCTTCGCGTACGCGATCGAGAACGGGTACGACGCCGTGCTCACGATAGACGCCGACGGGCAGCACGATCCCGCGTTTGCTCCGGCCATCGTCGAGGCGCTCGACAACGCGGACATCGTGATCGGCGCGCGGCAGATCAGCGGCAAGGCCGTGCCGTGGCACCGGCGCATCGCCAACATCATGTCGTCGGCGACGACGCGCGCTATCGCGAAAGTGAACATCCCCGACAGCCAGTCAGGGTACCGCGCGTTTCGCACCGAGGTGCTGAAGAACGTGCACGCCGTAGGCGACCGGTACGATTACGAGCAGGACTTCCTGTTCCGCGCGGCGCGGCAAGGCTACCGGTTCGCGGACGTGCCGATCTCCACGGTGTACGGCGCGCCGAGCCATTTCCGCGCGGCGGTGGACGCGTGGCGGATCATCCGCGTCCTCTGGCGGCACAAAGCGGGCATCTTCCGCTAGTGCGCATACTTCTATCCAACGACGACGGCGTCTTCGCGCACGGCCTCAAGTGTCTGACAAAGGCCGCTGAGCCGCTGGGCGAAATCAGCATCGTAGCCCCCGACCGGGAGCAGAGCGCGGCGAGCCACTCGCTCACGCTGCACCATCCGGTGCGGCCGCGGAAGCTCGACGACCGGACGTGGCAGGTCGACGGAACTCCGACCGACTGCGTGATGCTCGCCGTCGAAGCGCTGCTGCCCGAGCGTCCCGACTTCGTTATCAGCGGGATCAATCACGGCCAGAACATGGGCGAGGACGTGCTGTACTCGGGAACCGTCGCGGCGGCCATGGAAGGGCTGTCGCTCGGGATTCCGTCGTTCGCGATCTCGTTCGCCGGCGGAGACCTGCGCGCCGACACGTCCATGCTGGACGAGCAGATCGAGCCGCTGTCGCTTCTGCTGCGGCACCTGACGAGCCTTCCGTCGTACCCGAGCCACACGCTGTTCAACATCAACATGCCCCCGCTCGGCGGCAGCGACATCAAGGGAGTCCGGCTCACGCGGCTCGGGCGCCGCGTGTACTCGAACTCTCTCATGCCGATGAAGGATCCGTGGGGCCGCGACATCTTCTGGATCGGCGGCGGGTCCATCGAATGGTCCGGCGAGGAAGACTCCGATTTTCGCGCGATCGCGGACGGCTACATCTCCATCACGCCGCTGTCGCTCGACCTCACGCACGACAAATGTCTGAGCGACCGGGAGAGCTGGTGGCGGGAACCGTAGAGCCGGAGTTTCGCGGGCCGCGCCGGCGACTCGTCGAGCAGCTGCAGGACCAGGGGATCCGCGACCTCGCGGTGCTCAAGGCAATCGACGAGACTCCGCGGCACATCTTCGTGCCGCGGGCGGTGCGCCACCGGGCGTACGAGGATTCGGCGCTGCCGATCGGGAACGGCCAGACGATCTCCCAGCCGTCAATTCACGCGCGCTATCTTCAACTGCTGCATCTCACCGGGACGGAAAAAGTCCTCGAGATCGGAACCGGCTCGGGCTATCAGACGGTGTTGCTGTCGCATCTCGCGGCGCAGGTGTTCTCCATCGAGCGAGTGGTGCCGCTGCTCGAGGGCGCCCGCGCGATCATCCAGCAGATCGGCGCGCGCAACATCTCGCTGCTCCTCGGCGACGGCACCCTCGGCTGGAGACAATACGCGCCATACGATGCGATCCTCGTGAGCGCCGCGGCGCCGGACATTCCGGAGGCCTATGTGGAGCAGCTCGCCGAGGGCGGCCGGCTGCTCATTCCGCTCGGTGACCGCGAAGAGCAGATCCTGTATCTGATCGTGAAGCGCGGCGACCAGCTCGAGCGAACCGAGATCGCGCCGGTGCGGTTCGTTCCGCTCGTCGGCAAGCACAGCTGGGAAGAGTGACTGGTGTTGGCAGGGGCGGGCCTTGCGAATAGGTTGTAGGGGCTTCAACCACCCGCGAGCGCGATGACGGAAGACTCGGAGCGCGACCAAGCCAGAAGTCAGCGACCGGCCCCGCCGTACGTGCGGCGGCCGGGCGACACGTGGCGCGAGGAGCTGCCGCCGATCACGCGCTACCTGTACGACTTCAAGACCGAGCCGACTGATTCAGCGTACCAGCCGCTGACGTTCGGTAGCACGCCGCGCGAGCCCGTGCTCGAGTCCATCGAGTGGACTTCGCCATTCGCGGCCACGGAAATGGCGCCCGAGGCGGCAGATCGTGAGCAGACCGGGGCGTGGATCCTGGAGGAGTGGGAGCAGTACGATTGGAAGAAGGCCGCGACGCTGACGGCCGATCCGAACGTCGCGGCCGCGCAGCAGGCGTGGGGCGATCTCGACTGGGAGCGCGACGCCGCAGAGCGCAGTACCGAACGCCAGCGGCCGCCGGAAATGGTCGCGACGCTACTCGAGGGGATTGCGCAGCGAATTCGCGCCGGCGACCTGCAGGTCAGGGGCACGCCGGGGATGACGGACGAGGCGGCGCTGACGGCCGTTCTGGCCGCGTTGCTTGGCGTCAGAAGGTGACTAGTGACTAGTGACTAGTGACTAGTCACTGCTTCACGGTGCACCCTTTCTGAGCAATCCATTGGCAACGATTCACCTCGAGATCGCGGGCCGCGTACAGGGCGTCGGCTTCCGCTGGTTCGCGCGGCAGCAGGCGCGCAGACTCGGCATTGATGGCTGGGCGGTCAACACGCGCGCGGGAGCCGTCGAGATCGTGGCGAAAGGTGAGCTGGAGGCTTTGAAGCAGCTCGAGGCTGCCATGGCGCAGGGTCCTTCGGGCGCGATCGTCAAGTCGGTGATCGAGCTCGAAGCGATAGCCGAGGCTGAAATCCCCGAGGGTTTTGAAGTGCGGTAGTTGTCCAAATCGGTATATTTAGAAAGCGGCTCGGGTATGTTTTCCGAGCCGTTTCCGTAGCCGGCCCCCGTAGCTCAGTTGGATAGAGCAGCAGTTTCCTAAACTGTTGGCCGGGTGTTCGAGTCACCCCGGGGGCGCTTCTGCGGCCGTTCGTGCTGGCCGCGCGGGATCACCGAACCTCCGGAGCTGCGCAGCATGGACTGGTTTGCCAAGGTTTTCATCCGCGCGAGTCTGCTCTGGTTCATCGCCGGCATCACGCTCGGCCTCGCGATGGCGTTTCACCCGGCGTGGGTCATGTACCGGCCCGCGCACGCCCACATGAACCTGGTGGGCTTCGTGGTGATGATGATCTTCGGCGTGGGTTATCAGATGCTGCCTCGATTCTTCGGCCACCCGATCCACAGCCGGAAGTTCGCGGTCGCGCACATCTGGCTGGCAAACGTCGGGCTCGCCGCGCTCGTCGTCGGATTCATGCTGTCACCGCACATCGGGGCGGACGCGATCCCCGTCACCGCCACCGGCGGGACGCTCTGGGCGCTCGGCGCCTACGGCTTCGTGTACAACATGTGGCGTACGTTCGACGCCGCCGAGCGCAGACGCCGGGTCAATGCCGAGGCTGCTGAGTCGCGAAAGCTGCCTACGTCAGACTGAGCGTAGTGCGCGAGTGGCTGTCGGATGTGCTCGGCGGCGCCGTGCGGTACGTGCGGTCAGGCGGCGACCCTCATGAGATCGTAGCGTACCGCGGCTACGCGAGCAAGACGCGCGCGCTGGTGCATGGACGCGTGCTGGAGTCGCCGAACGTTGCTCCGGCCGCGGCCGACGACAGCCTCTGGCGCAATCTAGTGAACACGGCCAAGCGGGTGGAGGCAGATCCGGTTCCGCACGCGCGCGTGTTGGTATCGGTTGCAGGCTCCGAGTGCGAGGTCGAAGCCGACGACGAGGGTTTCTTCCGCGAGTGGATCGACCTTCCCGAGACGCCGGCGGCGCATGGACCGTGGCGGGACGTCGAGCTGCGACTGCTCGCGCCGTTGCGCGCGAATCAGCCGGACGTACGCGCGACCGGTCGGCTGCTGGTCCCGGAGAGCTCGGCGAGCTTCGGCGTGATCAGCGATCTGGACGACACCGTCATCCAGTCTCGCATCACCAACTTCCTCCAGGCTGCGCGTACGCTGATGCTCGGCAACGCGCGCACGCGGCTGCCGTTTCCGGGAGTCGCCGCGTTGTACCAGGCGCTTCGGCGCGGGGGTGACGGCGCGCGGCACAATCCGATCTTCTACGTGTCGAGCAGCCCGTGGAACATCTACGACATCATCGTGGACTTCCTCGACCTGCAGAAGATCCCTCCCGGTCCGATCATGCTGCGCGACTGGGACATCGAACTGTCGGCGCTGTCATCGGACAGGCTGCGGCGGCACAAGGAGCCGTTGATCCGGGAGATTCTCGACCTGTATCCCGCGCTACAGTTCGTGCTGATCGGTGACAATAGCCAAAAAGATCCCGAGATATACCGGTCGATCCTGGATCACTATCCCGGCCGCATCCTCGCGATCTACATACGGAACGTGGACTCGCACCCCGAGCGCTCGGCGTCGCTGAAGGCGCTGGCGGAGGAGGTGGTCACCGCCGGCTCGACGCTGGTGCTGGCCGACGATTCGTACGCGGCCGCTCTGCACGCGGCCGACCACGGGTGGATCACGAGAGAATCGCTGCCCGCGGTGCGGCAGGAAGAGAAAGCCGACGAAGGTGAGACGGGTACGAAGGTGGACGTGCCGGGAGTCGGGGAAGAACCCGCGGCGCCGACAATCGTGGTGGAGTGATGCGACAGACTCACTTCGTCTTTGCGATTCTCCGGGCGAAATGCCACGGGGCCATCAGCAGGGCCATGAATCCGATAACCAGGGTGACCATCAGCAGCACGCGTTGGGGCCAGGGGCCGAGAAAATCGATGACGGATGCTTCGCCCGGGCGGGCGTTGCCCACGTATCCGTAGTTGAATCCGAGCGCGATGTTTATCGCCAGGACGACGGCGAGATAGACGAGCCCGGCCAGCACGGAGAGCCGGAAGTCGGGCCAAGTGGGACGGTAGCCGCGCGCCACGATGTCGTAGATGGCGATGGCGATGATACCGGCGTGGCTCAGCCAGAAGATCCAGAACCAGATCGTGTTGGGCTCGAACGCGATCTCGGGCGTGACGATCGCCTGCAGACTCATCCCGATCCCCCAGAAATACAGCAGCGCCCGGAGGGATCGGCGCGGGTAGAGCAGGACGATCCCGGCGAGCAGGGAGGTGATGTCGCAGACCTGCAGCGGAAGCGCGCGCGCGGCGTCGAATCGCGGCGGCAGGAG
The DNA here is from genome assembly GCA_051305945.1 of Gemmatimonadaceae bacterium. Taxonomy (GTDB): domain Bacteria; phylum Gemmatimonadota; class Gemmatimonadetes; order Gemmatimonadales; family Gemmatimonadaceae; genus JACDCY01. The sequence continues at coordinate 46,193 of JBPPMH010000017.1, read as the reverse complement.
CCACCAGCCGTTGCTCACGATCCACAGCGCGATCATGAACAACCCGAGGTTCCTGTCCAACCGCGCGCGACCGGTCGGCGCGAGCCTGCTGGCGGTGAGTATGAGCAGCGCCGTTGCCGCCATGAACACCAGGATTATCAGCCCGTGGAGCGGCGAAAACGGCTCGAACGCGTCCAATGTCATTCGGTTCGCGAAGATTTGGCGAGCTCGAGACGGATCTCGCCGTATGGTGCATCACCCACGACCTCCCACCCCGCCCTCCTATAGAAACCATCCGCGCGCGTTCCCGGCGCGGTAGTCAGCCAAATGCGGTCGTGCCCTTGCTCGAACAGCCAGGCGACGGAAGCGTCGTGTAGGCGGCGGCCGTGTCCTTCGCTCTCATGCTTCGGATCGACGAACAGCGCCCACAGACATCCGTCGAGTGAATCAGCAACTGCAAACGCGACGATCGCGTTATCCGATTCGACTACCCAGCCGCGACCGCGTGTCTCCAGGTATTCGAGGTAGCGCTCCGGCGACAGCACGGTGGACACAAGGCGGTTCTCCCGCACGGACATGCGGACCCGGTGCATGGCGTCGATGTCCCTCGCGACGGCCAGTCTGATGCCGGAAGCTCGCTCAATCACGCTTTCACCCCTTGGCATCCATGTTTACAGTGATTAGCCATCCGTAATGACTGGGCCTATAGCATGGTCGCCTGTACGGGAGCGGGGAAGATGACGGCAGCGGCCGCCCCGGACTCGTTCGCCGTAGGGGCGAAGCCCGAAGAGCGCGCCGAGCTCTTCCGGCTGCTGGTCGAGCGCGTTCAGGATTACGCGATATTCGCGCTCGATCCCGATGGCAACATCCTCACATGGAACGCCGGCGCCGAGCGCCTCAAGGGATACAAGGCGGAGGACGTGGTTGGCCGCCACTTCTCGGCCTTCTACACCGAGGCTGACCGGGAGGCGGGAAAGCCGGCCACTCTGCTCGAGACCGCCACCAACTCGGGCCGTGTGGAAGACGAGGGCTGGCGCGTGCGTCAGGACGGCAGCCGCTTCTGGGCGGACGTGCTCATCACCGCGCTAAGGGATGACAGCGGGAAGCTGATCGGTTTCGCGAAAGTCACGCGCGACCTCACGGCGAAGCGCGCCGCGGACGAGATGATAAGGGACAGCGAGGAGCGCTTCCGCCTCCTGGTTCACAGCGTGGAAGACTACGCGATCTTCATGCTCGATCCGACCGGCAGGATCTCTACGTGGAACGTGGGCGCGGAGCGCATCAAGGGTTACACCGCGGAAGAAATCACGGGCCAGCACTTCTCCGTGTTCTACACGGCGGAAGACCTCGCGAGCGGGAAGCCTGCGCGGGAGCTCGTCATCGCCGTGGAGACGGGCCACTTCGAAGAGGAAGGCTGCCGCGTCCGCAAGGACGGCACGTGCTTCTGGGCGAACGTCGTGCTCACGCCCATCCTCCGCAAGGACGGAGGAATCGCTGGATTCGCGAAGGTCACGCGTGATCTCACGCAGCGCCGCGCCGCCGACGAGCGGGCGATGATGGACGCGCAGCGCATCGCCGCGGAAGAAGGCGCGAGAGCCTCGGCCGAGCAGCGCGCGGATGAATTGCGCTCGTTGACGGAGCAGCTCCGCGCGCAAACTGTGGAGCTCGAGCGGCGCACGGCCGAGGCGGAGGCCGGCAACAGGTCGAAGAGCGACTTCCTCGCCGCGATGTCGCACGAACTGCGCACGCCGCTGAACGCCATCGCCGGGTACACGGAGCTAATGCAGGCAGGTGTGAGCGGGCCACTCACGGAAGCGCAGCACGATCAGCTCAACCGCATACAGCGGAGCCAGCGCCATCTGCTGGGGATCATCAACGACATTCTGAACTTCAGCCGGATCGAGGCAGGAAAGGTTTCCTACGCGATCGGCCCGATCGGGATGCAGGAGCTCGTGGACAGCGTCGCTCCGATGATCGAGCCTCAGGCCCGGAAGAAGCGGCTGCAACTCACGAGGACGAGGTGCTCACCCGCGCTCACCGCGAGGGCCGACCGCTCGAAGGTCGAGCAGATCCTCCTCAACCTGCTGTCGAACGCGGTGAAGTTTACGGAGGAAGGGGGCGAGATCGCGATTTCCTGCGGCACCGAGGGTGACCAGGTCTGGCTCAGTGTGTCCGACACCGGCATCGGGATCCCCGAGGGGCAGCTCGAATCGATATTCGCCCCGTTCACCCAGGTCGGAAGAAGCTTCGCCAGCCCGATGGAAGGCACTGGGCTGGGTCTCGCAATCAGTCGCGACCTCGCGCGCGCGATGCTCGGCGACCTCACGGCGGAGAGCCTGGAGGGGAAGGGCTCGACCTTTACTCTGTCGCTCCCGCGCGCCGGGTCGCCGGAAGCGTAAGGAGTTCGCTACAGCTTCAGGTACAGGACGACACGGCCGAGCACGCTGTAGGAAAGCGTGTCGCCGCGCAGCGTCGCCTGCATCGTGCTGGCCGCGGTGGATCCGCTCGCGTCGATGGAGAACTCGACAGAGTCACCGACGACCGTGTACGTCCCGCTGGCCACAGCCGACCCGTTCTGCGGAGTCGAAGTGCCCGGCGGCTGGAGCGTGACCGTCAGCGTTTCCTGGAATCTGCGGTCGGCGGAGAGAAAGAGACTCCCGGTCGTCACGCGCACCTCGCCTTCGGTTGAAGACGAGGTAATCACCGCGGGCAGCGGCTGCCCGGCGATGGATTGCAGCAGGAAGACGCCCGCGGCGCCCTGATATGGATCGGTGACGCTGGACTCGCCACAGGCGGAGAGCGAGAGAAGCGCGGCCGCGGCGGCGAGCAGGGCAGGGCGCTGGAGTCGGCGATCGCGGAGGAAAATGCGGGACGATGCTTGCATCGGGCGATGATAGTGGAGAGGGAGGGCGCACGCTACGGCCGCGGCGCTCACGTGGAATACGATTTTTTCTGCGAACCGTTTCATCGCGGCGCGCCGCGCGCGGCTATTTTTGTTGGAGACAACCCACCACTCAACGATTCCTCATGTCGACGCGTCCAGCCAATCCCGCACTTCAGACCGATACAACCGAATCAGCCGCCGAATGGCTCGTGCTGCACAAGCAACGAGTGATAATCGGCGTTGTGGCGATCGCCGTGCTATTCGGTGGAGCATGGTTCTACCGGCGCTCCACCCAGATCAAGGCTGGTCGGGCCGAGTCCGCATACTTCCAGGCACGGCAGGCGATGATGGCCGGGAACGCGCCTCTGGCCGTAACCGACCTGCGGAACGTGACGACGCGGTATAAGGGGACGGCGGGGGCAGCCCAGGCTGCGCTGGCGCTCGCGCAGATCCTGTACGACGAAGGAAAGTATCAGGAAGGGATCACCGAGCTCGAGAAAGTGGCTGGGTCGAGCCCGCAGGAGCTGAGGGCATCGATCCATGCGATGCGCGCTGTTGGCCACGAAGGGCTCAAGCAGATTGACCAGGCAGCCGCGGAATACCAAGCGGCAGCAGAGGTTACGCGATTCCCAAATGACGCTTCGGCGTTCAGGGCGTCGGCTGCCAGGGCGCTCATGGTTGGCGGGAAGCCGGACGCGGCGCGGGCGATCTGGGCCGAGCTGGCTGCCGAGCCCGGGGGGTCGATGGTATCCGAGGCCAGGGTCAGGCTTGGGGAGCTGACGGCGAAGCCGGCGAGCTGAGGGGTTGAATCGCGGCTAGAAGACGGCCAGCCGAAGCTCCACGCTCGTCCGCGGCGGATCCTGGGAGGCAGGGAGAAATCTCACCATGAGATCTGCATGGCCGGCGGCGGGAGTCGAGTATGAGGGGGGCCGGGCGTAGGCATAGAGGGTGGCGGCTGCCGAGTCTGGGCCGCCCGCCATCGCGCCATCGACGATCGCGCGATGGGTTTCGATTAGCGACCCTCTGGGGCTGAGCTCATCCAGCCCCGTAGGGGCTTCGCATCCGATCGGCAGGAACGCCGCGCGGAGAAGTCCGCCAAGCCGCCCCGAGAGCCGCATGGGGGCCGATACCCGGTCGCGAGGAAGAGGGTCCTTGGTCCTGCCGGACTACCTTCTTGGACCAAGGCCTATGCGTATAAGATGTATTATGTAAACTAGCCAGTGTGCAAGAATGTGGAGAACGGAATCAGGGCTTGGCTGCCGATTTGTAAGTGCTTCCCTACGTTGGACTTAGGCTCGGGCATTTGAGACGGCGGCTTCAACATGCTGTTTCGAGCAGGATTGCGCCGCCAGAGCGCCACAACACGCCCGATGAGTCAAACTTCGCGCAGCCGGCCCTCGAATACGACTCGTCCTTCGCCCCGGAGCGACGGGTGCCAGAGGCCTTCCCGGCGCCTTACGGTGACCTCCAATGTTCGGCCGGACCGGGTTCTCAAAGCCACCCGATCGCCAGCCTTGCCCCATGCCTGCAGGAGGATCGCCGAGGCGACCGCGCCCGTGCCGCAGGCCAGCGTTTCGCCCTCGACGCCTCGCTCGTAGGTCCTCATTGACCACCCGGAAGGCCCTTTGGACAAAAAGTCCACATTCGCCCCTTGGGCCAGGGACGGATGAGAGCGCAGGTCGGCGCCTCGGCCGAGGACGTCAGCTGACTCTACGTCAGGGCAGGTGATCACCACGTGGGGGACGCCGGCCAGGGCGAACCCTAGTTCCGATTCTCCCCCGCCCTTTCCAATCGCCGAAAAATCCGGCTGCACGTCCGCCACCGGTGCGATGTCTATCTCGGGAAGCCCGTCACGAACCCGCGCGGTCAGCGTTCCAGCGTCGCTGTCGAACTGGAAGTCGCCTTCGGGCGCAATTCCAAGCTCCGTGGCCAGCCGGACGCTACACAGGCTGGCGTTGCCGCAAAGCTCGCCCAGCGACCCGTCGGCATTGTAGTACCGCATGCGATAGGCGTGCGTCGTCGATGGCAGGATGAAAACGACTCCGTCCGCGCCCACACCCTGGCCCCGCGCGCACAGCTCGGCGATTCGTCCGGGGTTTTCCAGATCTCCCGGGGGCTGCTCGCGGCAGTCGAAGAAGACGAAATCGTTGCCCGAACCGCTCATCTTGTAGAAGTCGCGCCCAACCGGTCCCGATTCCGACGGCTTCACGCTGCCTTGTCCGCGTCGTCCGCGCGTTGCGACCTCTCGGCCGCCACCCGCGGGATCCGGTTGCGTATCGCCCACCACCTGAGCCGCCAGACCATCCAAATGCCTTCGCGCACGATCTTCTTGGACATCTTGGACTCTCCCTCGAGCCTGTCCACGAACACGATCGGGATCTCGGCGATTGTGAAGCCGTGCTTCCAGGCGCGGAACGTCATCTCGATCTGAAATGCGTAACCGTTTGATTTTACGTCGCTTAGCTGTATCGCTTCAAGTACTTTCCTGCGCCAGCACTTGAACCCGCCAGTGGCGTCCCACACCGGGAGCCCGGTCACCTTCCGGGCATACAGGTTGGCGAAGTAGCTGAGCAGCAGTCGGGATACGGGCCAATTCACGACGTTCGCCCGGCCGTCCCGGTAGCGGGAGCCGAGGACTACGTCGATGGCCTTGGCCGTCTTGAAAAACTCGGGGATGTACGCGGGATCGTGCGAGAAGTCGGCGTCCATCTGAAAGACATAGGCGTAGCTGCGCTCGAGCGCCCACTTAAAGCCCGCGATGTAGGCGGTTCCCAGCCCGAGCTTTCCGCTCCGTCGGATCACATGGACCCGATCGTTTACGGACGCGATGGCCGCGACCATCCCGCCGGTCCCGTCGGGCGAGCCGTCGTCCACGACGAGGATGTCGAGCGAGTCGTCCTTGGCGAGGACGGCGTCGATCATCCGCGAGATGTTGTCCCGTTCGTTGAAGGTCGGGATGACGACCAGCGATCTCTCAGGCACGCCGTCTCCGGTCCAGCACGATCCCCGTTGCCAGAGCCGCGTTCGCGAGGATCAGCGCCAGGATCGTGATTTTCTTGCCGGCCTCGTAGGCCGGGCTCACGAAGCGCAGGCGAACCGACCGCGCGCCCGCGGGCAGCTCGATGCCGGTGAAAGTGTAGTTCACTCGGCCGACGTTGGCGCGCTTCCCGTCCACGTCGGCCTTCCACACCGGGTAATAGTTCTCGGAGACGACGAGCGCCGATCCTGCCGGCGCCGGCTCGCTCAGCGTGAGGGAGATGTCGCCCGGCGCGTAGCTCGTGGTGGTCACCCGGATGCTCGATTCCTCGGGAAGAGACTGCACATTGGCGACCGCCTGCACCGGCGCGTCCGGCTCGAACAGCGCGGCGCTCCGCACCGGGAAGCGCGGATCGAGCACGGTCGCGAGGACTTCGGGATCGGCCGCCTTTACTATGAGAGGCGCCACCCAGGCAAACGGTTGCTCGCCCGGCAGGTCGTACAGATAGACGGTGGTCCCCGCTGCCGTGAGCGCCGGCCCGACGACGCGCGTCGCGCCCTCGAGCGGCAGCGAGTCCACGTTCGTGAGAATGAAGCGCGCGTTGGCCAGCTCCCAGAAGTTCGGGTTGGCGATCTGGTCGAAGCCGCGCTCCTTGCCGGCGAGCTGGTCGTAGCGCGCGAGCTCGTTACCGTGATAGCCGAGGACGTTGCGCACGTGATGGCTCATCAGCGCGTCGCCGGTGAGATTCGGGTCGCGCAGCCCCGTGGATCGGTCCAAGTTGATCGGGATGACGCGCGACGGCTCGGGCTGGCTCTTCACGTACTCGATCGTAGCGTCGGACGCGTACGTGATCGCGGCGGGCGGCGAGAAGATCCAGTAGTGCCGCATCACGCTCCAGAGGTCGGTCGCCACGACGGCGGCGAGCGCCCACGTGGCGATCGCCGGCGGGATGCGCCGCTGCAGCAGCGCGTACAGCACTCCCGCGGTCGCGAGCACGAAGAACAGCGAGCGAACCGCGCCGACCTTCAGCGCGCCCGAGTTGGCGTCCACCACCTGGATCAGCTCGGGGCGCGCGATGGTCTCGGCGATCCCGTCGAGAATTCCGGTGAGCGCGGCGAGCGCGATCACGACGCCGAATCCGGCCCACAGGGCGAGGTACCGCGGCTGCACTTCCCTTTTCAAAAACCGCTCCGTTCCGACGGCCACGAGATACGCGACTGCGAGCGTCCCGACGAAGAATACCGTCTCCGGCGCGCGGAAGAACTTCGTCCCGGGCACGATCGCGTACGGGATGCGGTAGAAGGGCGTGTCACCGCCGAGGGCCCAGAGCAGCGCGACGACGAGCATGCCAGTGAAGAACCAGATCTCCGATTTGCGCGCGCTCTGAAGCATTCCGCCGAACGCCGCGAAGGCGAGGATCAGCACGCTGACGCCGATGTACTCGCTGTGGAAGTGAATGCCGTTCACTCCCCAGTAGTTGTCGAGTATTCCCGCGAACTCGGGCAGGTATACCTCGAGCATCTCTTCCAGCGGCCAGGCGTACGACGTCGCCACCGCGTAATCGCGAATACCACCGGCGCGGGGCGAGAACCGCACGTACTCGCGTACCGGGAGATACTGGATCGCGCCGATGAGACCGCCGATGACGACACTCCCCAGCGCGAGCGCGAGGCGCTTGGCGGCTGCCGCGCCGGGAATGTCGCCGGCCAGGGCGCCGCGCACGGCGAGGTAGAGCGCGTACGCGCCGCATGCGAGCAGCATGTACTGCAGCAGCTGCGGGTGCGGGCTCAGCACCGCCAGCCCGACGACGATCGCGAGCAGCCCCCAGGCCCACGCGCGCGCGTCGCGGATTCCCCGGGTGAGCAGGAACAGCGCGAGCGGGAAGAGCGCGCTGACGTACAGCTTGCCGTCGTGTCCCGGCGAGACGAGTGACGCGAGCTGTCCACCGAGCATGTACGCCAGTCCGCCCAGCAGCGCTCCGGCGAACCCGAAGCCGAGCGCGCGCAGGAACATGTACGCGAACAGTCCCGCGAGGAAAATGTGAATGAGGAACGTCCACGTCATCGCGACGTCCGTCGGTACGAGCATCCGCAGGAGGAAAGTCGGGTAGAAGATGTCGCCGTGCATGGCGGCGACGAACGGCATGCCGCCGAACAGGTACGGATTCCACAGCGGGAACGATCCGCTCTCGCGCAGGGTCGCGGCGCCGAATTCGCGGAAGGCGTAGCCGGCGATGTACTCGTCGCTGTGCGGGCCGGCGAGGAACTTCCCGGCAAGCGCCTGGTAGCCGAGCGCGAGCGTGGCCGCGGCGTACACGAGACTCGCCCAGAGGATGCCGAGCCTGCCGGATGGATTCAACGACTTGTCGTCGGTGCTCACGGTCGAGTGGATTCCTTGATGAACCTGTAGATGACCGAGCGCGCCAGCAGCGGCGGCGCGGGCACGGGCGGGTGCAGGTACGTGCCGGCGTAAGCGTCGATGCGGAAGCCGTTCATCTCCCCGAGCTTCGTCATCGCCTGGCGCGTCCACGAGTAGATGTGCCCCTGCCGGTCGGGCGTGCGGAACACGTTCCACACGATCTCTTTGAGATGGTACGGGTTGGGGACGGACACGATGAGCACTCCCCCGTCGCAAAGGACGCGGTTGATCTCACCGAACGCGGCGAACGGATTCGGCACGTGCTCCAGCACCTCGATGCAGAAGACGAAATCGTAGCTCTGGTCGGGAAACGGAATCCCTTCGGAGATGTCGCGGGTCATGACTGATTCCGACGCGAACTCCGGGGTGATGTCGATTCCCTGGTACTTCACTCCGTTGGGCAGGTACTTACGCAGCCCGCCCTCGCGCGCGCCGATGTCGAGGACACGCGAGCCGGCGGGAACGCGGGCGAGCGCGGTGGCCCGGCGGAAGCGGGTGGACTCCTCGCCGGAGCTCCGCCACGTGCTTCTGGCGCGGTAGAAGTCGGTCAGCTCTCGTGATGCGGGCTGGATTTTCGGAGGCATCATCGGGGAATATATCCCTGACTGCGGGGATGCTCCTGGAATATTCCCCGTCAGCCTCGCTCGGTGGGAGTCGTGCGGCGAGCTAAATGAACCGCCAGCGCAATCAGCCCCGGGCCGACCTCGACGACTGTCAGCCACAGTCGGGATGCAACCGCGATCACCGCCGCGTCCGCGGTGCTCGCCAGCCCGAGCTCCGTCATCGCGATGACCAGCGCCGGCTCGCGCACTCCGATCCCGCCGGGCGCGAAGGGCGCGAGAAAGCCGGCGATGTACGACGCCGTGTACGCGCTCATGTACGCGAGTACAGTCCCCCCCGACCCGGGCAGAATCCCGCGGACGAACAGCATGAATCCCAGCGACAGCAGTACCCACGAGACGGACGCGATCACGATCGTGAGCCACAGGGTCGTCCTCGCCGGCATCGTCACGTTCTCCGCGCGGCGGCCGGCGAGCTTCAGCAGACGCGGGATGACGGTAGGCAGCGCGAGCAGCGCGGCGACGATCACCGCGACGAGCAGGATTGCCGCCAGCGGTCCGCCGGGGATCGCTCCTCCGCTGGCGACGACGACCGCCACACCGGCCGCGATCGTCACGATCTGCATCACGATGGACGAGCCGGCGGCCACGGCGGGACTCACTCCCCGCTCCGCGGCCATCCCGCTCATCGCGACGATGGACCACACTTTTCCGGGGACGTATTTGCCCAGGTTGCCCGCGAGCCAGATGATGGCGGCGGCGCCCCAGGCGAGCGCCCCGCCAGCGCCGGCTATCAGTCTCCGCCAGCCCTCGATGAGCAGCGCGTAGGCGACGAGCGTTACGCCGCTGGCCGCTCCGACCAGGAGCCAATCGGGGCGCAAATTCTGCAGCCCCGACGCAACTTCATCCCATTGACCACTGAGCGATTGGACCGCGTACCAGATGAGCGCGGCCGCGAACAGCCATTGTGCTGCTATCCAGGCCTTACGACCCGTAGCCGTCAATCGCCTGCTGGTAGATCGAGAGGTATTTCTGCGCCGCCGACTCGGGCGCGAAGTTCGCCAGCGCGTACAGCCGCCCCGACTGCCCCATGGAGTTCGCGCGCGCGGTGTTGGTCACCAGATCGTCGAGCGCAACGGAGAGCGCGGGGACGTTGTTTGGCTCCACCAGGATTCCCGTGCTGCCGTCGCGCACCACGTCGGGCGTGCCGCCAGAGCGGAAGCCGACGACCGGCGTCTCGCACAGCGCGGCCTCGACCGCGACGAGCCCGAGCCCTTCATCGATCGACGGGACCGCGAGCACGCACGCGCGCTGGTAGAACTTCGGCAGCTCGCCCTGCCTGACCTCGCCGTGCCAGCGCACGCGGTCCGCGACGCCCAGCTCGGTCGCGAGCGCGCCGAGCGATTCGCGGGCGGGTCCGTCGCCCACGACGTCGAGCGTCGCTTTCGTCTTCATCCCTGCGAGTGCACTGATAAGCTTGTCGAGCCCCTTTTGCGCGTTCAGCCGGCCGACGAACAAAATGCCGTTCCTCGGACTGGTGGCGTCGGGCTCGAACAGCTCTGTCGCGACCGGCATCGGTGCGACGACCGGCGAGCGGTTGGGCACGAGCAGGTCGAGCTCGCCCGCGAGCCAGTGCGACACGGTCGTGACTTTGGCGGAGTGCGTGATGACGTGGCGGAAGAGCGGCCGTGCGACCGCGACGCCCTTGGCGAGGCGCACGTCGGTGCCGTGCAACGTCGTGACCAGCGGCAGATGCGACAGGCCGCCGAGCCACGTGCCCACGAGCCCGCCCGGAAACCACCAGTGCGCGTGGATCAGGTCCGGCGCCACGCGGCGGCGCGCCATCACCGACTTGGCGAAATCGGCGCCGAGGAATCCGAGCATCGTGACCTTGGCGCTCCAGGAGCGCTGGAACTCCGTCGCCATGTTACCGGTGTACGCGAGCTTTTCGTACCTGCGCGGCGCGTAGCGGAAGCGCTCGACGGTGATCCCGTCGACCTCGTCGGTGCTGTCCACGCCGTTGCTCGACGGAGCGACGACGTGAACCTTGACGTCCACCTTCTCCAGCGCCTTGGCCAGGCGCAGCACGAAAGAGCCGGCGGGATCCCCGATGTACCGCGGAAAGGCATGCGATAAGAACAGGACGTTCATCGTCACGGAATCTCCGTCGGCTGCGATCCCGGCCGCGCGGACAGCTCCTCGACCCGGCGCCGCAGCTCGCGTAGCTCGGCGCGTTGCGCCGCCATCAGCTCGCCCATCAGCCCGGTCGCGATGGCAACAGACCCGACCGTAAGACACACGACGACGAGATCTATCAGCGGTCGGAAGCCCACGCCCCCGATCACGCGCCAGAGTATCGCGCCGATTCCGACGACGAGCCCGGCGAGAAAAAGGGCCGCGCCGAGCATTCCGAACAGCAGCAGCGGCTTGGGCGCGAACCGGAGCTCGAACCACACGGCCAGCATGTCGAGCACGCCGATGGGGATCCGGCCGATACCGAACTTCGACTTGCCCGCGTGTCGCGGGTACAGCGGCACCGGAACCTCGGTGACCGTGTAGCCCTGCGCGGCCGCCATCACCACCATGTAGCGGTGCCAGTCGGGTCGCGGCGGAAGTGTGTCCATGACCTCGCGCAGGTAGGCCTTTACCGAGTTGAGGTCGCGCACCGGAACGTTGAACAGCGAGCGGCTCAGCTTGTTGTACACGCTCGAGACGAATGCCTTCTCGTACTTCCCTTCCTTGTATCCCGTCACCATGTCCGACTGCTCGTTCAGGATCGGCTCGACGAGCCGCGGAATGTCCTCGGGCCTGTACTGGAGATCCGCCGGGTAGAAGACGAGCACTCGTCCCGACGAATGCAGGTAGCCGGTGCGCAGCGCGTCGGCGATACCGCGCCCGACGCGGTGCCGGACCGCCTTCAGAAACGGGTACTCGGGCAGCAGCAACTGGAGGACGTCCCAGCTCCCGTCCGTCGAGCCGTCGTCTATGATCACGAACTCGTACCGCACCGAGTCGGACCCAGCCACCAGCGCGGCGGCCTGCTCGACGAACAGCGAGAGATTTTCCGCCTCGTTCCGAGCGGGCACGAGCACACTCACGTCCACTGGCCGCGCCCGGAGGTCAATGCTTGGAGTGTCGCGTCTGGCGAGTCCGGTGGCGGTCATACGCGCTTGCGCATCCGCGCCGACAACACGCCGAGCTGGTCGCGGTACTTCGCGACCGTGCGCCGCGCGATCTGCACGCCGCTCTCCTTCAGGATGTTGACGATCGCCTGATCGGTGAGCGGATGCTTCGGGTCCTCGTCCTCGACGAGCTTCTGGAGCTGCGCCTTGATCCCGCGCGCCGATACGTCTTCACCGTCGGCGGTAGCCAGCCCGGACGAGAAGAAGTACTTGAGCGCGAGCACCCCGCGCGGAGTCTGGACGTACTTCTCGTTGGTCACGCGGCTCACGGTGGACTCGTGCATGCTGATCACTTCCGCGACCTCGCGCAGAGTGAGGGGTTTGAGGAACTGCACGCCCTTCTCGAAGAACTCGCGTTGCCGCTCGACGATGTAGTTCATCACCTTGAGCATCGTCTGCCGCCGCTGCTCGATCGCCTGGATCATCCAGTTCGCCGAATTGAGCTTGCTGGATATGAACTCCTTGTTCTCGCCGTCGAACTTCTTTTTGTCGCGCGCGATCTCCTGATACGTCTTGCTCAGCTTGAGCCGCGGCAGATTCGCGTCGTTCAGGAAGACGTGGTACTTGCCGTCGATCTTGTCTACCACCAGGTCCGGGATGATGTAGTTGTCGTCGCCGCTGCTGAAGCGGAGGCCGGGTTTGGGATCGAGCTTGGCGATCTCGTCGGCTGCCTTCTGCACGTCGGACGGGCTGATGCCGAACCGCTTGGAGATCTCGCTCCAGCGGTGGTTGATCAGCTCCTCGAAGCAGTCGCGCACGAGCCGGAACGGCACCGATTGCTCGAGCCCGGCTTCGCGCAGCTGCAGCATGAGACACTCGCGCAGGTCGCGCGCCCCGACGCCGGGAGGATCGAGCGCCTGGACGATTCCTAGCATCTCCTCCCCTTCCTCAGCCGTGTAGAACGGGAGGTCTTCGACGTCCCGTTCCTCCACCTCCGCGGCGCGCTGCAACACTTCGTTCAGCGCGAGCACGATCTCCTCGGGAGTGGAGGCGAGGTAGCCGTCATCGTTGATGTTGCCGACGAACTCGTCCGCGAGCAGCACCTGACGCGGCGTGAGATCGAGCAACGTGATCTGGTCGCGAAGATGGTCGCTGAGGTCGCGGCTGTCCACCGTGACCGGCTCGTAGTACTCCTTTTCCTCGTGCTCCTCGCGGCGCCCGCCGGCGTCGAACCCGTCGAGCAGAATCTCCTCCCAGTCGATCCCCTCGACCTTCTCCTCGGGCGGCGTCTGCTCGACTTGCTCCTCGGCCTGCTGCGTCTCCTCGTCGTCCTCTTCTTCCGGCTCGATCAGCTCGAGAAACGGATTGTTCAGCAGCTCCTGCTTGAGGTGCTGCTGGAGATCGAGCAGCGGCATGTACAGGAGATCCATCGCCTGATACAGGCGTGGATTGATCTTCATCTCCTGCTTGAGCTGTGTGCCCTGCGACAGACCTTGCCTCACGCCACTCCGTCGATCTCGTCTTTCGCGAACCGCGAGCGCAGCCGCGTCGTCAATGTGGGCCCAAGGTAAATCTCGGCCACTGTGTCGTCGAATACCAGGTCACGAACCGTGCCCGACACCTTGACTTGCCCGTCGAACATGATGTACGCGCGGTCCACGATGTCGAGCGTCTGCTCCACATTGTGGTCGCTGATGAGCACGCCGATGCCGCGGTGCCTGAGCCCGGCGACGATGGTCTGGATGTCGTGCACCGCGATCGGGTCCACTCCCGCGAACGGCTCGTCCAGCATCATGAACTTGGGATCGGTGACGAGCGCGCGCGTGATCTCGAGCCGGCGCCGCTCACCGCCGGAGAGCGAGTAGGCCTTGTTCTTCCGCAGACGCTTGATGCCCAGCTCGTCGAGCAGGGTCTCCAGCCGCTCACGGCGCTGGTCGGGCGTCAGCGGCAGAGTCTCGAGGATCGCGAGGATGTTGTCCTCCACCGAGAGCTTGCGGAAGACGGACGGCTCCTGCGAGAGGTAGCCGATCCCCTGCCGCGCGCGCTGGAACATCGGCATGTCGGTGATGTCCTCGCCGTCGAGGATGATGCGCCCCGCGAGCGGCTTGATCAGACCGACGATCATGTAGAACGTCGTGGTCTTCCCCGCGCCGTTGGGGCCGAGCAGCCCCACGATCTCGCCCTGCTGCAGCCGGAGGCCGACGTCGTTCACGACCTTGCGCCGGCGGTACGACTTGACCAGCCCCTGCGCCTCGAGGACGCTCGCGCGCGGGATCGGGATTACTCCCGAATGGTGCAGCTCGAACTCGGTCTGATCACACGCCTCGTAGATGAGTCGGGCGACTTCGGCGCGCACGGGCGCGACCTCCCGCCAGAGGCCCTCCTCGACCATCACCGCCGCGTCGGGCTCCTTCAAGCTCTGGCCCAGCTGCCGGATGACGCCGTCCTCGGTGAGCCGCGCCAGGGCGTGCTCGGCGACGTACGCGTCCACTTCGTCCAGGCTCAAGCGGCCCGCCTCGCGATCCGCATTCTTCCCTTCCTCGCGAAGCGTACGCAGGTAGTCGTCCCGGAAAGCGAGCGCGACGTCGTGCACGCCTGCCCTGCCCTGCTCGTCCACGCGCGCGAACAGCGCCTGCAGCGCGAGCGCGGTGGAGCGCTCGCGCGTGGACATGCGGGCGATCAGCTCCTCGACGCGCGGCGGGTAGGTGGGTCGCATCAGCGCGGATTCCCCGGTTGCGGCGGAGCGGGTCGAGCCGGCGAGGGCTGCGTGGTTGCCGGCGGGCTCGCGGGTGGAACCGCGGTGAGCGACTCCGCCTCCAGGTATACGCCTGACGCCTGGTCGGTCACGGTCACCGTAGTCACTTCACCGTCCGCGAACGCGATCGCGATCACGCGCCCGCGCACGTAGTTCATCGTCGGCCGGTCCAGAACGCCCTGCGGGTTGCCGAACTGGTAGAACGACCGCGCGTTCCCGGTCGCGACGAGCTCGCGAGGGAGGGCGCGGGACGTGTCTCCCGCCGCCGCCGAGTCGAAGCGCGCGACGAGGGTGTCGCCGCTGATCCAGTCGCGCTCGTTCGACGTCACCGTAGCGGTGTCGGGGATGCTGTTGGCGAAGGCATCGCCCACGGCGTGCATCTCGCGCAGGCGCTGATTCGGCGTCGAGACGTAGATGGAGTCCGCCGTGATGTCGCGATCGGGACTGGTCGCGCGCGCCCGCCCCGGCCCCCAGGCGTATGCCGCCTGGAGCTGCTCGCTCACCAGGCGGAGATCGATCGAATCCGCGAGCAGCTCGAGGTCGCCGCTCAGGACGTGGCCCGACGGAGTCGCCAGCACGCGCTCGAGCTGCCGCTTCCGGGAGAAAAGATCGATGACTCCGCCGCGGAGCGTGAACGGACGCTCGCCCTGCCCGGCGACGACGGGCGCCAGCATCAGCCGCACGAACTCGCGCTCGGTGTCCACGAACGCGGAATCGCTGTTCGCGCGCACGGATGTGCGCGTGATCTCCACTCGCCGCGACGCATACACGACACTGTCTCCGACGAGGACGATCTGATCGGCGAGCACGACCACCGGCTCGGCGGCAGCCCCCGCTTCTGGATCGACGAGCGAGAGCTGTGGTCTTCCCTTGGCAACTGTTCGCGCGACCGGACGTCCGACCACCGCGCGATAGTAGTCCGCTTCTGGTGCCCGCATCACCGAGCCGTTACTCATTTTGGCGACGACGTTTCCGACAGCGTTCAGCCGGTCCTCGCCGCGGTGATAGGTCATGCGCTCCGCCGTGATGTCGATCTGCGGCTCGGTATAGTGCACACGGCCGATCAGTAGCAGCTCACCGGTGTCCTCGTTGAACTGGGCGCTGTCCGCGGAAATCCGGTTGTTCTGCCCCGCACAGGACACGACTACACCGCGGCCGAGGATCATCAGCGACTGGCCGGAGGGCTGCTGCACCAGGTTGGCGGTGGTCGCCGGCGTGTTCTCGAAGATGTAGTCGCAGTTCGGCAGCGCCTGCGCTCCCGCGTAGCCAGCGGAAGCGAGGAGCGCTCCGGCCCCGATCGCCAGGCGCCACATCAGTTGGTGTCCGGCCGCGCGCCCACGGAAGGCGGCGTTGTCGGCGACGCGCCCGGTGCGGCGGACCCCGGCGGTCCGGTCATGAATCCGCTCGCCCCGCTGAGCACCTGCACGTTCTTGAGGCCTGGATCCGAGCGGAAACCCACGCCGGCGATGCGCCGCCCGGGCTCGGTCATCACGAACTGGCTGTCGCTCGTGAACTGGTTGGCTCCCTCGTTGTAGTGCAGCTCCGGCGTCTCGATTCGGCGGCCGTCTTCCGTGTTGACGATCACGTTGCCGTACGCGGTCATGTTGCCGAGCCGGGTGCTGTATCGCCCGCGGTCCGACGTGAGGACCGCGTCTTTCATCCCGCTCACCGTGTAGAACGTCGTGTTCACGTCGTCTAGCTCGATGCGCGTATTGTCGTCGAAGAAATAGGCGGTGTCCGCCTGCAGCTCCGCCCGGATGACGCCGCGGTTGGTCAGGTTGAAGCTCGCGCCGTACATCACCTGGTCGGCGGAATCGGCCATCGCCGAGCGCGGCAGCACCGGCGGCTCACGCTTGTCGTCGCACGCGCTCGCGACGAGCAGCAACGTGAATAGCGCGAGCGCTCTCACACGACGCCGGCGCGCATCAGGTCGTGCAGATGCACGACGCCCACGAGTTCGTCGTTTCCGTCGAGTACGGGCATGGACATGATCCCGTCCTGCTCCATCCGGAAGACGACCGCGCTGCCCAGCTCGTCCGCGTACGCAGTTTTGGGTTTGGTGTTCATCACGGTCCCGATGACGATGGGAAAGACGTTCTCCTCCCGCTCCATCATCCGGGTGAGATCGCCAGCCGTATAAACCCCACGAACCTTCTTTCGGTCATCCGACACGATCGCGATCCCCCGCTGCTCGGCGATCAGAACGATCACCTCACGGATCGTGGCCGTGGCAGGTACGACCGGGAGGGGCGACTCGACCATCACGTCGCAGACGCGCGTGAGCAGGCGGCGCCCCAGCGAGCCGCCGGGGTGCAGCCGCGCGAAGTCGTCCGGGGCGAACCCCTTCTCTTCCAGCAGCGCGATCGCGAGAGCGTCGCCCAGCGCCAGTGCCGCGGTAGTGCTCGTGGTGGGAGCGAGGTCATGTGGACAGGCTTCCTTCTCGACCGTGGCGTCCAGCGCAATGTCCGCGTGCCGGGCCAGCATCGAGCCCGCGGAGCCGGTGATGGCTATCGTCGGCACGCCGAACCGCTTGAGATGATCCACCAGCGTGACCAGGTCGCCGGATTCGCCGCTGCGCGAGATTAGGATGCCTACGTCGGAGCTCCCGACTATTCCCAGATCGCCGTGCGCGCTCTCGGCCGGGTGCAGAAACGTGGCGGGAGTTCCGGTGGAGGTGAGCGTCGCGGCGATCTTCCGCCCGATCAATCCCGACTTGCCTACGCCCGAGACGATGACCCGGCCCTGGCAGGCCGCGAGCATGCGGACTGCGCGCACGAAGCTCTCGTCCAGCCGTTTCTCCGTCCGGGTGACTGCTTCCGCTTCCATGCGGAGAACTCGCCGACCGCGATGGAGGATCTCGTCGTCCGACGACCGCCCCGTCACAGCTCATCCTCCAGGTACGCGCGCGACCGCTGCTCCACGTACCGCTCCACCGCGGGCGTCCACTCGCGGCGCGCCCGCAGCAGCAGCTCGACGAACTCGCGAACCGCGCCATGTCCGCCGGCGCGCTTGAGAACGACGTCGCACTCGTCCTTCACTTCCTTGACCGCGTTGGACACGGCGACCGGGAGGCCGACGACCCGCAGTATCCCCAGGTCCGGCAGGTCGTCACCGACGAACGCCGCATCCTCGGCGGAGATGTCGTGCCGCCGCAGGAGCTGGCGGAACGCCGGGAGCTTCCGCGCGCCCCGGTCCTGCATGCAGTCGTCGATCTCCAGCTCCGCGGCTCGGAGCCGGACGCTCTCGGACTCCCGGCCAGTGATGATCGCGACCCGGATGCCGGTCACCTTGAGCAGGTGGATGCCGAGCCCGTCCTGAATGTCGTACCGCTTGAATTCGAGGCGCTCGTTGCCGGCGACGCCGAGGAAGATCCCACCTTCCGTGAGCACGCCGTCCACGTCGAAGGCCACGAGCTTGATCTGGGCGGCGCGCTTGCGTGATAGGGCCACGTCAGACTCGCGCCCGCGTCCACAGGTCAACTGCCTGCGAGATCAGGTGATCGAGCTGCGGCAGCGGGATCATGTTCGGCCCGTCGCTCGGCGCGGAATCCGGATCGGGATGGGTCTCGAGAAAAAGTCCGTCCGCTCCGGCAGACACCGCGGCCCGCGTGAGCACCGGAATGAACTCGCGCGCGCCGCCGCTGCTGCCGCGCGCGCCCTGCCCCGGCCGTTGCACGCTGTGCGTGGCATCGAAGATCGCGGGCGCGTTGCACGCGGCGCGAAGCCGCGCGAAGCCGCGCATGTCCACCACGAGATCGCCGTAGCCGAAAAAAGTCCCTCGCTCGGTGACCGCGACTTCCCCCGCTCCCTGCGCGGACCGCACCTTCGCGACCGCGCCCGCCATCCCCTCGGGCTGCATCCACTGCCCCTTCTTCACGTTGACCGCGCGTCCCGTGCGTCCCGCCGCGACGAGCAGATCCGTCTGCCGGCAGAGGAACGCCGGGATCTGCAGAGCGTCCGCGACTTCGGCAGCGGGAGCGCATTGGTCGGGGAGATGCACGTCGGTGAGCACGCGCAAGCCTGTCTCCCGCTTGATGCGCATGAGCGCGGAAAGGCCTTCGTCCAACCCCGGGCCGCGGGCTGCATCCACGTTTGACCTATTGGCCTTGTCGAAGCTCGCCTTGAAGATCACGCCGCCCGGCACCCGCTCGGCGAGCCGCGCGAGCTTCTCCGCGACGCGGAGGTTGAGATCGTCGCTCTCGAGCACGCACGGACCCGCGATAAGAAAGAGGCGATCGGCCGGGAACAACTCGATGCGCGCCGTCACGGGCGCGACGACCGCCATCCTTACCTGGCGCCCGAGCTGACCATCACCGGCGTGTCACTCCGGGCCTTCGCGCCGCCCTTCGCCGGGCCGCCCTCGCCGCGCGACTCCTTGTGCGCCAGCGCCGCCTCGATGAAGCTCGCGAACAGCGGGTGCGGGCGCGTGGGGCGCGACTTGAGCTCGGGATGGAACTGGCAGCCGACGTACCACGGGTGCTCCGGCAGCTCGACGATCTCCACCAGCGACTCGTCGGGCGACAGTCCGCTGAGCACGAGCCCGTGCTCCACGAACGCGTCGCGATACTTGTTGGACACTTCGTACCGGTGGCGGTGGCGCTCGCTAATCTGGGCTTCACCGTAGATCGCCGCCGCTCGCGAGCCGGGCACGAGCTTGCAGGGATACGCACCGAGGCGCATGGTGCCGCCCATGTCGGTCACGTGCTGCTGCGACTCCATCAAAGAGATGACCGGGTCCGGACATTCCGGAGCGAACTCGCTCGAGTCGCTGCCCTCGAGTTGCATGACGTTGCGGGCGAACTCGATGATCGCCGTCTGCATCCCCAGACATATTCCGAAGAACGGGAGGCCGGCTTCGCGCGCATGGCGCACCGCCGCGACCATTCCGCCGACGCCCCGCACGCCGAACCCGCCGGGAACGAGCATTCCGTCGTAGTCATTCAGCACCTCGGCCGTCCGCTCAGCGGAGGTGAACATGTCGCTCGACACCCAGGAGATGTCCACGCCCGCGTTGTTCGCGATACCGCCGTGGCTCAGCGCCTCCGCCACGCTCTTGTAGCTGTCCGCGAGCTGGGTGTACTTGCCCACGACGGCGATCTTCACGCGCTCTCTGGGTTGGCGAATGCGCTGCACCATCTCGCGCCATTTCGTGAGGTCCGGGGAGCGCTTGCCGAGGATTCCGAGCCGGAGCATGACGCGCTCGTCCAGCCCCTGCTCGTGGAATCGCAGCGGGATCTCGTAGATGGACGGCACGTCACGCGCCTCGATCACCGCGCCTTCGTCCACGTTGCAGAAGAGCGCGATCTTGCGCTTCACGTCCTCCGACAGCGCGCGGTCCGTGCGGCAGACCAGGATGTCCGGCTGGATTCCGATCTGCATCAGCTCGCGCACCGAGTGCTGCGTGGGCTTGGTCTTGACCTCGCCGGCGGCGCTGATGAAAGGCACGAGCGTGAGGTGGATGAACACCGCGTTCTCGCGGCCGATCTCCTGGCGGAACTGCCGGATGGCCTCGAGGAACGGGAGCGACTCGATGTCGCCCACGGTGCCGCCGATCTCAACAATCACGACGTCGTTGTCCACCGCCACGCGCTTCATCGCGGACTTTATCTCGTCAGTGATGTGCGGGATGACCTGAACGGTGGAGCCGAGGTACTCGCCGCGCCGCTCCTTGGTGATGACGTTGAGGTAGATGCGTCCTGTCGTGACGTTGTTGTCCTGCGACACGGGCCGGTCGATGAACCGCTCGTAGTGGCCGAGATCGAGATCAGTCTCCGCGCCGTCGTCAGTGACGTATACCTCGCCGTGTTGGAACGGCGACATCGTGCCGGGATCCACGTTGAGGTACGGATCGAACTTCATGATCGTGACCTTCAGGCCACGCTCGACCAGGAGGCGGCCGAGCGACGCCGCCGCGATTCCCTTCCCGAGCGACGACACCACACCGCCCGTCACGAACACGTATCTCGTCTGCTGCTGTCGCGGAGGGGCCATGGCTTATCTCGCTGAGATCTCTGCCCAGCGCGCGTTCGCGTCCGCCAGGTCCTCTTCTGTGTCGATGCCCGCGTACGCGGGGCCGTGGGTAATCGCCACCCCGAAAGTTATCCCCGCGGCCAGAGGCCGAAGCTGTTCCAGCCGCTCGATGCTCTCCAGCGGGTGGGCCGGTAGGGCGACCCACCGCTCGAGCGCGGCCCTCGTGTAGACGTACACGCCAAGGTGCTGAAGGATCTTCCCCTCCGCCGCATCCTTGTCGCTCCGGTCGCGCAGGTACGGAATGGGGGCGCGGGAGAAGTACAGTGCGCGGCCGTCGTCTCCGAGGACGACTTTGACGATCCCAGGATCGTCGAGGATCCAGGGCTCGCCTGGCACCGCGGCCGTGCCGACGTCGAATGAGTGCGCGGTCACCATCTCCTTGGCCGCGCGCACCGCGTCGTCGCTCATGAACGGCTCATCCCCCTGGACGTTGATGAACACGTCGAAGTCGGCGAACTCAGGCATTCTTGCCACTTCCGCAACGCGATCGGTTCCGGAATCGCACGTTTTCGAGGTCATGACCGCCTCCGCGCCGGCTTCGGTAGCGGCCTTGCGCACCGCTTCATCGTCGGTCGCGACCACGCAGGCGTCGCCCAGATCCATCACACATACGCGCTGCCAGACGCGGACGACGAGGGGTCGGCCGGCTAGATCTCTGAGGGGTTTTTGGGGGAGGCGCGTGGCGCCGAGGCGGGCAGGAATTACTACGAGCGTTCTCATGCGTGAGCTGCCCTGGGGGCTGATCTAGTCACGCTCCGCAATATACTGGAGGGACGCCCCCAAGGCCAAACCGCCTGGAGTGCGGATCGCGCAATCCCAAGTTCTACTACTGTCCAAAGGAGAATCCGAACGACACCTTCGAGTCTCCGCTGGCCGGATCGACCAGGTATTCCACGCCCAGGAGCGGGAATCCCAGCCGGACCCCGACGTTCTGCACGAAGTCAGGGAGCTCGCTGATGCCCGCGCTCCCGCTGATGAACCGCAGCGTGACCTGAGGCGAGCCGACGAAGGGGAACGAGAAGCGCTCGATCGGGATGACGTATGCGGCGTCGAAGAAGAACAGCTGGTCTCCTCCCATCTCGAGCAGGTCCAGGGTCGGAATCGTGCCCGATCCGCCGAGGTATGCGTAGCGCTGCGGGGGCGGTGTGTCGCCGGTTGTGAAGACCGCGTGCGACTTGAGCTCGAGACGCTGGGGCCCGAACGTCTGGAACTTGGCCGATCCGTCCAGGGTCGTCTGCACGAAACGGAATTCGTCGGTTCCCGCCGACGGTATTGCGTCCAACGCGTACTCGACGCGCGCGTTGAGCCGCGACGTGAAGTCGCCGGAGCCCCACCCACCCTCGAATCCGGTCAGCAGCGAGGTAATGTGGCCCGGAAGGATCGCCGGGTTCGGGCGGTAGATGCCCTGGTCGTCCTTACCGAAGAAGCTGAACACGCTGGTGTCAGGTCCGAGCGACGCCCCGGTGGACCACGCGTTCTCGAACAGTCCGCCGAGAAACGGTGCAAAGCTGAATCCGCCGAAGGCGAAGTCCACGCTCGCCTTGGCTTCGATCCTGTCGGCGCGGAAATAGTTCCGTGTGTCGGTGCCGAACGCCAGCGTCGTGAGCGAGTTGAGCAGGTCGCCCCGGATCCAGCGATCGTTGGTGAAGGTGCTGCGGCGCGCGTCTACGTTCACGTCGATCCGGCCGAAATCGGCGTCGATATCGATGCCCGGATCGAGATTGCCAAGGTGCGAGCGATACGTGACGGTCGGATTGATGATGAAACGGCCGTCGCCGAGTGTGACGATCGGGCCCCACGGCAGCACCACTCCGTCCACGCGGTTGTAGCTCGGGATTCTGAGGCCGACCCTGAGGGGCCATGTGAGCAGTGCTTGCTCGGAGTCGATTCTCAGCGAGCGGTAGGAGAGCTCGTAGGTGCCGGCTCCGGCATCGGATGCCAGATCGTAGGTGACGTCGCGAAAGCTCAGCCGCCCGTCGCGCACGGTGGCGAGCGTGGAGTTGTATGCTCCGCCTCCGATCGCGATCGCGCGTCCCTGGATGTTGCCGCCCGGGTGCATGAACAGGTCGCCGCCGACGACGATCACGTCACCGTGCACGGTGCTGGCAACGGTCACACGCGGCGCGAGGATGATCACCGTCTGGTTGATCACGCTGTCGCGTGGCAATGCGACCGGCTCCTGCGAGTACATGACCGTGTGGGGCGCGGCGATTGCCGCCTCGAGGATGCGGCCCGGCTCGCCCGGCCCCCGGTCGACGAGCACGATCTGGGCGGAGGCGGTCCCCGCCGTGAGCACGAGTGCCAACAAGCTCACGCTGACTCTCATCCGGCGATCCTCAGGAAATTGGCGAGCAGCGCCTTGCCGTCCGGCGTCATGACGGACTCCGGATGGAACTGCACTCCCCAGATTGGAAAAGTCTTGTGCCGCATGGCGTGAATCTCCGCCGGATTGTCCATGACCGTGGCGACTACCTCCAACTCGTCCGGTAAGCTACCGGGCTCGACGACCAGGGAGTGATAACGCATCACTTCCATGGGGTCGGCGATGCCTTCGAATACTCCGGTTCCGGTGTGCCGTATGCGCGACGTCTTCCCGTGCATCACGGCCCGCGCGCGCACCACCTCGCCGCCGAACGCCTCGCCGATGGCCTGGTGCCCGAGGCACACGCCGAGCGTGGGGATCTCGGGCCCCCAGCGCCTGATGGCCGGGATAGTCACTCCGGCATCCGCGGGCACGCCAGGTCCCGGTGATATCACGATGGCGTGCGGCTTCAGCTCGCCGATCTCCTCCACGCCCACCTCGTCGTTCCTGCGCACTACGAGCTCTTCCCCAAGCTCGCCGAGGTATTGAACGAGGTTGTAGGTGAAGGAGTCGTAATTGTCGATGACGAGAAGCATAGGGCGTGATTAGTGATTCGTGATTGGTGATTAGTAACTGCCCGAACTGGTCTGTATAAGGATGTTGGCGAGACTCCGCTGGTGAGATACGTATGGTGACGTAGCATCATGCTGTTACCAGTCACTAATCACTAATCACCAATCACGCCGTAATCACTTCCGTGGGTGGAACTCCCGGTGTACAGTGCGAAGATACTCCCTGTCCACGTGCGTATAAATCTGCGTGGTGGAAATATCGGCGTGGCCGAGCATCTCCTGGACGGCGCGTAGGTCGGCGCCGCCTTCCAGGAGATGGGTGGCGAACGAGTGCCGCAGCGTGTGTGGCGTGACGCGCTTCTTGATGCCGGCCTGGTCCACGTATTTGCGGAGGATCTTCCACGCCCCCATGCGCGACAGCGGCTTGCCCCTCGAATTCAGAAACAGCGCGCCCTCACCCTCGCCACGCTCGAGCTTCGGGCGCAGCTCGCGCATGTAGATCGCCAGCGCGCCGATCGCCTTGCGGCCGATCGGGACGAGCCGCTCCTTGCTCCCCTTGCCGAATACGCGTACCAGGCCGTCCTCGAACAGCACGTCCTTCACGCCGATGGATATCCACTCGGACACGCGCAGGCCGGCGCTGTACGCCAGCTCGAGCATGGCGCGGTCGCGGAACGCGAGCGGCTCGTCCAGCGACGGAGCCGCGAGGATGCTGTCCACGTCCGCCACCGTGAGCACGTCGGGCAGAGTGCGCCACCGCTTCGGTGTCTCGAGCCGGTCGCTCGGATCGCGCTGCACGTGCCCTTCCCCGACGAGGAACTTGAAGTACGTGCGCAGCGCCGAGACGTTCCGGCGGATGGACGCGGGCGAGAGCCCGAGGTCCTTGAGGTGGTACATGTACTCCCGCAGCAGGCGCGGGGCGACCTGCGCGGGACCGGACGATCCCCGGACCATGGCGAACGTCGCGAACCTCGCGAGGTCGAGCGCGTACGCCTCGCGCGTCCGCGGCGACAGCCCCTGCTCTACCGCGAGAAAATCCTGGAACGGCTCGAGGAGGAACTCGCGCGCCGTCGCGTCGGGCAGCGGCGCCGCCGCGCTGTTTGCCGCCCTTACCTTCGCCGTTTTTTCCACCAGATCGCGACGACTGCCAGCACCATCACCGCCGCGAGGATCGTGATCGCGCGGCTGTAGTTCGCTATCGTGCTCTGCAGCGTTTCCCAATCCGATCCGGCGCGGAAGGCGATGATCGTGAGGAACCCGTACCAGATCCCCGAAGCCATCGCCATGATGGCGACCACGGGGACGAAGGGGAGTCTGGCCGCGCCGGCGAATATCGGAACCACGGCGCGGACCGCGGGCAGAAACCGGCTCACGAACAGCGACGGAATTCCGTACCGCCTGTATGACCGCTCGAGCCGGACCTCGGCTTCCGGTCCGATCCACCGGGCGTAGCCGCGCGTCAGCAGCGACCGCCCGTAGCGCCGACCCGCCCAGTACATCCCCGCCGCTCCCGCGACGTTCGACAGCCACGTGATGAGGAACGTGGCCCACGGATTCCCCTGTCCCCGCGCCGCGAGGAAGCTGCCGAACGCCACGACCGCGTCGGTGGGCAGCGGCGGGAAGATGTTCTCGACGGCGGCCAGCAGGCCGAGCGTCGGGTACAGCACGACGAGCGGCACACTGCTCAGCCGCTCTATGATGTTCTCGAGCAATGGTTCCTAGGGAACGGGTACGAGAGAGGCCACGGCAATACACGCAAGTCCTTCGCCGCGACCTATCCATCCCATCCCTTCGTTGGTCTTCCCCTTGATGCTGATGGACTCCGCCGAGATTCCCATCGCCTGGGCCAGCCTCGCGCGCATCGCGTCGCGGTGCGGCGCTATCGCGGGCGTCTCCGCGATCACGCTGATGTCCGCCTGGTGCACGATGAACCCACGCTCGCGCACGACCTGGATCGCTTCCATAAGCATCTGGATCGAGTCCCGTCCCGCGTTTTCGTCATCCGTGTCCGGGAACATCTCGCCGATGTCGCCCGCGGCAGCGCCCCCGAGGATCGCGTCGATGAGCGCGTGCGCGACCGCGTCGGCATCGGAATGTCCGATCAGCGATACCGACGACGGGATCGAGACGCCGCCGAGCACGAGAAACTTGCCCGGCACGAACCGATGCGAGTCGTAGCCGATTCCCGTGCGGGCGAACAGCGGATGATACGCCTCCACGCCGGAATTCCGGTTCTTTTCCCCTGCCTGGCTGTCACGCGGCATGCGCGGCGTCCTCGATGACTGAGTAATCCTGCCGACGCCGCCGCGGGGTGAAGCCGGCGTCGAGAATGAGCCGCTCCATCTCCTGCGTCGTCGTCCGGTGGGTCGTATTCGCCGCCGACACGACGTTCTCCTCGATCATCAGCGAGCCGAAGTCGTTGCATCCGAACCGCAGGGCGATCTGGCCGATCTTCATGCCCATCGTGACCCAGCTCGACTGGAGGTTGGGCACGTTGTCGAGCACGATGCGGGAGATCGCGACGGTTCGGAGATAGTCCACCGCGTCGGTCTTCTGCATGTGCGACATCTGCGGCGTGTTCTCGGGCTGAAGCGGCCAGCAGATGAAAGCGGTGAAGCCGCCGGTGCGCGACTGCACGTCGCGCACGCGGTCGAGGTGCTCCAGCCTCTCGGCCAGCGTCTCGCCGATCCCGTACATCATGGTCACGGAGGTCCTGAGCCCCTCCTGGTGCGCGATCTCCATTATCTCCAGCCACCGGTCCGCGCCGGCTTTCTTTTTCGCGACGATGTCCCGGACGCGCTGCACGAGAATCTCGCCGCCACCGCCCGGAATCGAGTCGAGTCCGGCCTTCACCAGCTCGCGAATGACGTCGCGCGGCTCCATGCGGAACAGCTTGGCGAAGAAGTCCACCTCGCTGGGGCTGAAGCCGTGAATGTGGATCGGATGGTTGCGCTTGATGTAGCGCATCAGGTCGAGATACCAGTCGAACGGGATGTACGGGTTGTGCCCGCCCTGAATCAGGATCTGCACCGCGCCGAGCGCCTTGGCTTCCTCGATCTTGGCCCCGATCTGCTCGAAGGAGAGCGTGTAGCCCTCGTTGTCCTTGGGTCGCCGATAGAACGCGCAGAAGCCGCAGTCGGCTACGCAGACGTTCGTGTAGTTGATGTTCCTGTCTATGATGTACGTGACCACGTCGCCCGGATGCCGCTCCGCGCGGATTCGGTCGGCCTCCGCGCCCAGCTCGAGCAGCGGCGCGTTCGTGTAGAAGTCGAGGAGATCTCGCGTGACGCTCATGCGGCTGGGAGAAAGGTGAGTGTCCCATTCGGCACGCGCCCCTTGTCCACGAGCCGGCGGAAGAACTCGGTGAGTCCGGCGAGGTGGGGGTAGGACAGCCCGTAATCCAGCCCCGACAGATAATCGAGGCAGCGCTGCTCTGGCACGCCGGTAGCGTCGGACGCCTGCGCCGCGAGCACGGGCAGATTGGCCAGTCCCCAGTCGCGCGCCGCGATGAGTCCGGCGTGCGCGGCCAGCGCATCCTTTACGGGCGTGGCGCGCTGCGCCACCCACACTGCAAACACGAACGGCTGCCCCGTCCAGCCCTTCCACGCCGCGCCGAGATCGTAGGCGTGCTCGTATCGCGGCACCCGCGAGCCGGTGCCCGTGCCGAGCAGCAGCGCCGCGTCACCGATCACGAGCCGCGCGACGTGATCCTCGTCGGCGAACCGTCCTACGTCGCTGAGCTCCGCGTCGCCGGGGACGAATCGCGGCCGCGCGTGCCACACGTTCTCGAACAGGAGCTCGAGCAACGCGACGCTCGTCATCGAGCTTCGGCTCACCAGCACGTCGCGTCCCGTCAGCTCGGACGCCGGAAGCCTGGAGTAAAGAGCCACGCTCTGCACCGGGCCGTCGCAGGAGATGGCGAGGTCGGGGAGCAGAAGGTAGCGACTCGAGTCGCGCGCATACTCAACCGCGGAGACGACGCTGATGTCGAGCTCACCCGCGGCCATCTTCCGATTCAGATCGCTCGGCACGCCCGTGACGAGCTCGGCGTCCAGCCGGACGATGCCGCGATCGACGGCGCCATACACCGGATAGCAATTGATGTACGGGATCCGGCCGAGGGTGATCACGCGGCCACCTGCACGCCGGCGGGCTCCGGCTCGAAGGTGCGGAGCACGCGGTACAGGGAGTCGCGCTCGGCTGGAATCTTCCCCGCGGAACGGATCAGTCGCAGGATCTCGTCCAGCGACATGGACTGCGCCGTCTCCGCGCCCGCCTCGTGATAGACCTTCTCGCGCACCACTGTGCCTTCCAGGTCGTTGACGCCGAAGGAGAGCGACGTCTGAGACAGCGCCGGCGTGACCATGATCCAGTGCGTCTTGACGTGGGCGATGTTGTCGAGGAAGAGCCGGCCGACCGCGAGGTTGCGCAGATCGTCGAAGCCGGTCGTTGCGGTGCCTTCGCGGCCCAGCTCCTTGCCGAGCTCGTTGTGATCCGGGTGGTAGGCGAGCGGGATGTACGCGAGGAAGCCCCCGGTCTCGTCCTGGAGATCGCGGAGCATTGTAAGGTGCTCCACGCGATCCTCGAGCGATTCGACGTGGCCGTACAGCATCGTGCAGTTGGTGCGGATCCCGAGTTCGTGCGCGGTGCGGTGCACGGCGATCCAGTCGTCGCCAGCCAGCTTCTTCTCGGCTATGGTCATTCGAACGGCTTTGCCGAAGACCTCGGCCCCCCCACCGGGCAAGGTATCGAGGCCGGCCGCGCGGAGCGAAACCAGAACGTCCCGCACGGACATCTTTTCTATCCGGGCGATGTGCGCGATCTCGACCGCGGTGAGCGCCTTGATGTGCACGTGGGGGTATCGCTGCTTGAGCCCGCGGAATATGTCGCCGTAGTACTGCAGCCCCGCCTTCATGTCGAGGCCGCCCACGATGTGGAACTCGCGCGTCAGCCCATTGTCGGCCGCGGCCGCTTCCGCCCAGACTTCTTCCAGCGTGTAGTGGTACGCGCCGTCTTCCTTCGGGAGCCGCGCGAACGAGCAGAACGCACACGTCGTCCGCAGGATGCAGACGTTGGTCGGGTTGATGTGCTGGTTGGCGGCGAAGGTCACCACGTCGCCGTGCCGCGAGCGGTTGGCGTGATCGGCGAGGCGGCCGAGCGACAGCAGGTCGGGCGAGCGGAACATCGCCAGCGCGTCGTCGCCGTTCAGGCGCTCGCCGGCGACGTACTTCTCGGCGACGCGCCGGAGCGCCGGGTCCGTTATGCCCGCCGGGTCGGGACGGGCGATAGGGTCGGCCACCGACTCAGCCCGTGAACTTCCGGACCGCGAGCGACACGTTGTGCCCGCCGAATCCGAAGCTGTTGCTAATCGCGGCCGTGACTTCGCGGCGCACCGAGGCGTTGGGAGTGTAGTTCAGATCGCACTCCGGATCGGGCGTCTCGTAGTTGATGGTCGGCGGGATGATGCCTTCCCGGACCGCGAGCGCGCTGATGATGAACTCGACCGCGCCGGCGGCACCGAGCATGTGCCCGGTGGACGACTTGGTGGAGCTGACGTTGATCCCCGCGGCGTGCTCCCCGAAGACCGCCTTGATCGCGCGCGTCTCGTTGACGTCGTTGGCCGGCGTGGACGTGCCGTGGGCGTTGATGTACTGCACGTCGGCCGGCGTGAGCCCGGCGTCGTTTAGCGCGCGCTTCATGGCCCGCTGCGCGCCCTCACCGTCGGGCGCCGGCGCGGTCAGGTGATACGCGTCTCCCGTGGCGCCGTAGCCCCCGATTTGGGCGTAAATCCGCGCGCCGCGCTTGAGCGCGTGCTCCAGTTCTTCGAGCACGACGACGCCCGCGCCCTCGCCCATCACGAACCCGTCACGCGTCTTGTCGAACGGGCGGGACGCCGTCTCCGGCGACTCGTTTCGCTCCGACAGCGCCTTCATGTTCGCGAAGCCGGCGATGGCCATCGGCGTCACGGCCGCCTCCGAGCCACCGCAGATCATCACCTCCGCGTCGCCGTACTGAATGGTGCGGAACGCGTCACCAATCGCATGAGCTGCGGTCGCGCAAGCCGATACGGTGGCGTAGTTTGGCCCCTTGGCGTTGAACTGCATGGAGACGATCCCCGCCGCGATGTCCGTGATGAACATCGGGATGAAGAACGGCGAGATCTTGCTGGGGCCGCGCTCGCGGTAAACGTCGTGCTGCTCTTCGAAGCTCTTGAGCCCGCCCGTGCCGCTCCCGAGGATGACGCCGATGCGGTCGGGGTCGTACCCGTTCACTCCCCCTTCGAGACCGGCATCCTGCATCGCCTGCTTGGACGCGGACACCGCGTAATGGGTGTACGGGTCGGCCCGCTTGATCTCCTTCCGATCCATGTACTGCGAGGGATCGAACCCCTTCAGCTCGGCCGCGAAGCGGACGGGAAAGGTGGACGCGTCGAACTTCGTGATGGGCGCGGTTCCCGACTTGCCGTCGAGCAATGCCCGCCACATCGCCGGTACGTCGTTGCCGACGGGCGTGAGCGCCCCCAGACCGGTAACGACGACACGACGCCGCATTACGCGGGGATCTTCTCGTTCAGATAGGCGAGAGCGTCTCCGACCGTGCGGAGCTTCTCGGCGTCCTCGTCGGGGATGTCGATGTTGAACTCCTTCTCGAACTCCATCACCAGCTCGACGATGTCGAGGCTGTCCGCGCCAAGGTCTTCGATGAAGCTTGCCTCGTTGGTCAGCTTCTCTCGCTCGACCCCGAGCTCCTTCTCGATGATGTCCTTGACCTTGTTCGAGTTATCGGCCATCGGTGGTTCCTCTTGAGGTGACTAGTGACTTGTGACTAGTGACTTGTAACAGCTGTTGCAGCCGGTCGTTCGGAGCGATTTCTCACCGCGAAATATATATGCCGGCCGGTGCACTACATGACCATTCCGCCGTCTATGACGAACACCTGCCCGGTGATGTAGGACGCCTGCTCCGAGGCGAGAAACGCGACCATCGCCGACACGTCGCGAGGCTTGCCCAGACGCTCCAGCGGGATCATCGCGGTGAGCCCCGAGCGGGCGTCGGCGGTCATGGATTCCGTCATCTCCGTCTCGATGAACCCCGGCGCGATGGCGTTCACCAGGACGTTGCGCGAGCCCAGCTCCTTGGCGACCGACTTGGTGAGCGCTATCAGCCCGGCCTTGCTCGCGGCGTAGTTCGCCTGCCCCTTGTTCCCCATCAGTCCCACGACGCTGGAGATGTTGATGATGCGGCCCCAGCGCCGCTTCATCATGCCGCGCGAGGCTGCCCGCGTGGCGACGAACGCGCCGCGCAGGTTCGCGTTCAGAACCTCGTCCCAGTCCTCGTCCTTGAGCCGGACGACGATGTTGTCACGTGTGAGGCCGGCGTTATTGACCAGAATGTCGATCGGGCCGATTCGCTCCTCTACATCGCCAACGAGCTTCGCCACGGCGGCGCTGTCGGCCATGTCCGCTGCAAACCCGCCCGCTCCCGCGCCTATCGCCGCTGCCGCCTCTTCAGCGCGCGCGAGATCGCGCCCGGAGACCGCGACCTTGGCGCCGCACTCCGCCAGCGTCTGCGCGATGTCGCGCCCGATTCCGCGGGTGCTGCCGGTCACCAGCGCGACTCTGTTCGAGAGATCTATCTGCATCACTGGAGGGTGGCGAAGAGTTTGTCTATGTCCGCGGGCGTGCCGCATGCGGTCGCCCGGGCGCCGGGAACGGCGCGCGAGATGAGGTCCGTGAGCACGTTGCCAGGACCGAGCTCGAGCCACGTTGCGTCCGGATAGGCTGCGGCCATGTTCCGCACCTGGTCCGTCCATCGCACGGGCGACGTGAGCTGCCTGACAAGCGTCTCACGCGCGGCAGCGGCGGTCGTGCACGGCTCGGCGGTGACGTTGGAGTACACGGGGAACGCCGGGTCGGAGAGCTCCGTGGACTCGATGGCTTCGCGGAGCCCGCTCTCGGCCGGCTTCATGAGCGGCGAGTGGAATGCTCCCGCGACCGGAAGCCGCACCGCGCGCTTGGCGCCCGCCAGCTTGGCGAGTTCCATCGCCCGCTCGACTCCCGCGATCTCGCCCGATACGACCACCTGCGCGTCGGAGTTGTAGTTGGCCGGAACGACCTCGCCCGCCTCGGACGCGCGCAGGCAGATGTCGGCGATGGACTCCGACAGCTCGCCCAGTATCGCCGCCATCGCGCCGGGGCGCGCGACGCCGGCCTGGTGCATGAGCTCCCCTCTCGCGCGCACGATGCGAATCGCGTCAGCGAGGGCGGTCGAGCCGGCTGCGTGATACGCGGTGTGCTCGCCGAGCGAGTGGCCGGCGGCGGCGCTCACCGCGCCGACGCGCTCCTTCACCAGCTCCCACACGATCGCGCCGTGCGCGAGCAGCGCCGGCTGCGCGTTGTGCGTTGCGGTAAGCTCGTCCGCCGGACCCTCGAACATGATACGGCTGAGCGGCGCGCCGAGCGCGTCGTCGACCTCCTGCAGCATCTCCTTCGCGCGGGGAAACGCATCGGCGAGGTCCTTGGCCATGCCCGGCTTTTGCGAGCCCTGGCCGGGAAAGAGGAGAATGACGGGGCCGCTCAAAACCTCACCACCATCGACGCCCAGGTGAATCCGGCTCCGAAGGCGACGAGCAGCACAGTGGATCCTTCCTTGATCCGGCCGGTCTCGATCGCCTCGTCTATCGCGATCGGGATGGACGCGGACGAGGTGTTGCCGTAGCGGTCCACGTTGACGTAGACCTTGTCCATGGACACGCCGGCGTGCTTCGCGGTGGCCTCGATGATCCGGGTGTTGGCCTGGTGCGGGATGAGCAGATCTATGTCGGCGCCGGTGAGGCGGGCGCCGTCGAGCGCGCGGTCGGCCGCGTCCGACATCGAGCGCACGGCGTGCTTGAATACCTCCCGTCCGGCCATCTTCACTAGGTGACTCTTCCGCGCCAGCACGTCGGCTGTGATCGGGACTGTCGCGCCGCCTTCCGGCCGGTACAGCAGCTCCGCCAGCGTTCCGTCGCTGCGCATATACGCGGAGAGAATGCCCTTCCCCGTCTTGGCGCGCTTGAGCACCACCGCGCCGGCGCCGTCGCCGAAGAGAACGCACGTGGCGCGGTCCGTCCAGTCCACGATCGAGCTCATCTTCTCCGCGCCGATCACGAGCGCGGTCTCGATCACGCCGGACATGATCATCCCCTCGGCCACGGTCATGCCGTACAGCCAGCCCGAGCACGCGGCCGACAGGTCGAACGCCGACGCGCGCGAAGCGCCCAGAGAGGCCTGCACGTCCACCGCGGTCGAGGGGAGGAGACGATCAGGCGTGGCGGTCGCGAGGATGATCGTGTCGAGTTCGCCCGGGTGGACACCCGCCCGCTCCATCGCGATGCGTCCGGCATCCGTCGCCATCGAGCAGGTAGTCTCGCCCTCCTTGGCCAGGTGCCGCTCGACTATGCCCGTGCGCTCGACGATCCACTCGTGCGTGGTGTCGATGCCCATGGCCGGGAAGTCGTAGTTCGTCACGACCGTGGGCGGAATCCCGCGCCCGGTGCCGGCGATCGCCGCGACGGGCCGCTTCACCCTACCGATCCCGCCGCGAGCGCGGCATTGGCCATGCTCGTCAGCCGCTCGCCGATCAGCGCGTTCATCCCCGAGTCGGCAGCGCGGGCCGCGGCTTTCACCGCGTTCGCGACGGCGCGCGGCTTGGAGTTGCCGTGGCAAATCATGCTGATGCCGCGCACGCCGAGCAGCGGCGCGCCGCCGTATTCGGAGGCGTCGAAGGTGCGGATCACGTCCTTGAGCTGGCTCCGGTCTATCCCCTGCTGCTGCAGGACCTCGAGCACCATCGGCATCACGCCCTCGTAGAACTTGAGCACGACGTTGCCGACGAAGCCATCGCACACGACGACGTCGATCGCACCGCGCGCGCACTCGCCCGCGGGAATGTCCCGACCCTCGACGTTACCCACGAAGTTGAAGCCGGCGGTCGCGAAGGCTGCGTTCGCCTCCTTCACTACGGCGTTCCCCTTCTCCGCTTCCTCGCCGATGCTCAGCAGCCCCACCGCAGGATTGCTTCTGCCCAGAACACATTCGGCGTACACGGCTCCGAGCCACGCGAACTGGAGCAGCTCCCGAGCGGAGCAGTCCACGTTCGCGCCCGCGTCGAGCACGACCACGGGCTGGCGGCGCGTGGGGAATGCGGTGGCGATCGCCGGGCGCGTGAGGCCCGGGTGCAACTTGAGCAGCATGGCGGACGCGGCCATCTGCGCCCCGGTGTTCCCGGCCGACACGAACGCGTCGGAGCGGGACTCGAGCTGCAGCCTGAGACCGACAGACATCGAGTTGTTGGGCTTGCCGCGGACGACCGCGCTCGGCTTGTCCGACATCTCGATGACTTCGGGCGCTTCGACGATCTCGATGCGGTCGCGCTGCTTCGCGTCCGCGGCCAGCTCGCCCTCGAGGAGCGAGTCCAGCTCCGTGGTTATGGTGTCGGTGCGTCCGACGAGCTGGATGGAGAGATCGGTGTCGGTTTCGCGCAGCGCCTGGAGCGCGCCTTCCAGCGGCGCACGGGGGGCGAAGTCCCCGCCCATCGCGTCCAACGCGATGCGGGCCAACTCAGGCTTCCTTAGCCGCTACCCGCTGCTCGCCGTCGTAGTAGCCGCACTCCTCGCACACGTGGTGCGGGCGCTTCATTGCCTGGCAGCGCGGACACGACTGTATCGCCACGGGCTTCGCCTTTTTGTGCGTGTTGCGTGCGCGCTTCTTCCGCTTGGAGGTGCGTCTTTTCGGGACGGCCATTTCTTATGCTCGGTGTGAGTCGGAGACTGGAGTCTCCGAGCTTGGTATGTCGGTCAGTTTTCGTCCGGCGCGGCCGTTCGGCCCGCCGGCTTTCTCAAAGCGTCCCAGCGTGAGTCGCGCGCGGGCTCGCACGCGCACTCGCCTTCGTTCAGATCGGCGCCGCACGTGGGGCACAGACCCTTACAGTCTTCCCTGCACTCCGCGAACGTCGGCACGGCGAGCAGCCAGCTCTCACGCACCGCGGGGCGCAGGTCCAGCTCGCGGCCCTGCGGATCGAACTCGAACACGTCGGGGTCGTCCACCTCCGTGTCGCCGGACGGCGCGAACACGGCGTGCAGCTCGTCGTTCACTTCTTCGGTAACGTCGGTGAGGCATCGCCGGCACTCCATGGCGACCTTCCCGCTCATGCGTCCGCTCAGGTAAAATCGCGACTGTCCGGCGGGCGAAAGCCGCCCTTCCACGCGGATCGGGCCGGCAGGGCGCGGATCGGCGTCCTCCCAGATCGAATCGTCGGGGTCCAGAGTGCCCGCGACCTGCGCCGCGTGCGCCTCGAGTGACCGGATGTCGAACGACAGCATAAGCCTTGAAACATAAGGCTTTAGCGGGCTGCGAGCAACTCGCTTTCAGCGAAGAAAAAGCGCGATTCGCGCTCGGCATTTTCGTCCGAATCGGAGGCGTGGATCGCGTTCCGCTCCTTGGACTCGGCGAACAGCTTCCGGACGGTCCCGGCGTCGGCCTCGGCGGGGTCCGTGGCCCCGATCGCCTTCCGGAGCTCGGCCACGGCGTTGGCCTTCTCCAGGACCATGGGCATGCAGGTGCCCGAGGTCATGAACTTGACCAGCGAGCCATAGAAAGGGCGCTCGCGGTGCACGGCGTAGAACTCGCCGGCCGTAGTCTCGGTGAGGCGCATTACGCGCGCGGCGACAACCTTGAAGCCTGCGGCCTCGAGGTGGGCGATGATTTTGCCTGCTTTGCCCGAGCCGAAGGCGTCGGGCTTGATGATGGTGAGGGTGCGGTTGGACATGTGAAAAAGGTGACTAGTGACTGGTGACTAGTGAAAAGCAACGGCAACGGATCGCTTACAAGCTAGTCACCCCTCAAACCGCTGCTGAAGTCCACGGCTACTAGTCACTAGTCGTCCACGCCCTTCTTCACGTCAGAACACGTCGGTCTCACCTTGCGCGTAGCAACCGTTACCGTAGCTCGTGATGGACACATTTACACTGCGGCCTATCGGCTCGATGACCACCTGGGGATCATTGCTGTTATAGCCTGCTATTTCCGCGAGCCTGCGGACACGATCCGGTGCGGTTGTTGTGGTGCAACCGAGCAACACGAAACCGAGAACTAACGACCTGTAGCGCATGTGTCCTCCTGGTGCGTAGGGGCGCACGGAAGCGAGGGAATGTCCCAGGTGCGTCTACACGAAGCGCGCACTTTCCGTTCCTGTCCCCGCCAGCACGCCGCTTACATCCGCGCTTTCAACAGGCCGACCACGTCGATCGGACGCTTCGCTACCGCGATCCCGTTCTCTTCGAATGCCTGAATCTTCTCGGCGGCGGTTCCGGCCGAGCCGGAGATGATCGCACCCGCGTGACCCATGCGGCGTCCCGGCGGCGCCGTCTGGCCGGCGATGAAGCCCACCACCGGCTTGCTCATGTTCTCCTTCACGAAGCGCGCGGCTTCCTGCTCGTCGGTCCCGCCGATCTCGCCGATGATCACGACCGAGGTCGTGTCTTCATCGGCCTGAAACGCCGCGAGACAGTCGATGAAGTTGGTGCCGTTGATCGGATCTCCGCCGATGCCGACGCACGTCGTCTGGCCGAGGCCGGCGCGAGTCATCTGATAAACCACCTCGTACGTGAGCGTGCCTGATCTGCTCACAAGTCCGATCGAGCCGGGAGTGCAGATGCGGCCGGGGATGATGCCGACCTTTGATTTGCCGGGAGAGATGAGCCCGGGGCAGTTTGGCCCCAGCAGCCGCGCGCCGCGCTCGCGCACGAACGGGTACACGCGCGTCATGTCCATGACCGGCACGCCTTCGGTGATCGCCACGATGAGCGAGACGCCGGCATCGGCGGCCTCCATCATCGCGTCGGCCGCGAACGGCGGCGGCACATAGATGACCGTCGTGTTCGCGCCGGTCGCCTTCACCGCTTCCGATACGGTGTTGAAGATCGGTACGGTGCCCTCGAACTTCTGGCCGCCCTTTCCCGGCGTGACCCCGCCGACGACGGTCGTGCCGTACTCGATCATCTGCTTCGTGTGGAACGAGCCGTCGCGGCCGGTGATCCCCTGCACTATCAGGCGGGTGCCGCTGTCAATGAAGATGCTCATGCGGCCTCCTTGCCAGTCACGAGCTCGACGGCGCGCTGCACCGCCTCGTCCATGTCGGTGAGCGCGGTGAAGCCGTTGTCCTCGAGGATCTTCACCGCGATCTCCTCGTTGGTGCCCGTGAGGCGAATCACGATCGGCACCTTCAGCGGCGCCTGCTTCGTTGCCGTCACTATGCCGTTCGCCACGTCGTCGGTGCGGGTGATGCCCCCGAAGATGTTGAACAGGATAGCCTTCACGCTGGGATCTTCCGTGATGATCTTCAGCGCCGCCACGACCTTCTCGGGATTGGACGAGCCGCCGATGTCGAGAAAGTTGGCGGGCTCGCCGCCGTAGTACTTCACGAGATCCATGGTCGCCATGGCCAGCCCGGCGCCGTTCACGATGCAGCCCACGTTCCCGTCGAGCTTGATGAACGTGAGGTTCGCGTTCCGCGCCTCGACCTCGCTCGGCGCTTCCGCGCTCTCGTCGCGCAGCGCGGCGAGCTCCGGCTTGCGGTCCAGCTCGTTGTCGTCGATCACCATCTTGGCGTCGAGCGCGAGCACCTTGCCGTCGGCCGTAGTCACCAGCGGATTGATCTCGGCGAGCGACGCACCGCTCGCGACAAACGCGGCATACAGCTGCTGCATGATCTTCGCCGCGGCGCGCACCTGCTTGACGTCGTCGTACAGGAAGAAGCCCAGCTCCATCGCTTCGTAGGCCTGCAAGCCGTACCGCGGGTCCACCGCGAGCTTGCGGAGCTTTTCCGGCGTCTTGGCGGCGACTTCCTCGATGTCTATTCCGCCCGCCGGGCTCACCATGAATGTCGCGCGCTTGGATGCGCGATCAATGATGACTCCGACGTACGCCTCGGTGGCGATGTCGGCCGCGGGCGTGACCAGCACCTTCTGCACGGGAAGGTCCTTGATCGTGAGCTTCAGAATCTTCTCCGCGAGCTCGCGCGCCTCCTGCGGATTCTTGGCGAGCTTCACGCCACCCGCCTTGCCGCGGCCACCGGCGTGCACCTGCGCCTTTACGACCACCGTGCCCCCGTACTTCTTCGCCAGTGCCTCCGCCTGCTCCGGCGTCGTCGCGATGTCGCCCTCGGGGATCGGCACTCCGTGCGAGCGGAAGATCTCCTTCGCCTGATATTCGTGGATGTTCACTGTGTGGTCATGGTAGAATGGTCGTGCCGGCCTCGCCGCGCACCGCGTCGCGCCCCCGTGAAAGCTCGGTAATAATGGCCCGCCCCTGCGTGTGCCGTACGTAATCAACAGCGGCGCGTACCTTCGGCGCCATACTTCCCTCGCCGAACGCGCCCGCGGCGTCGAGCCGCTCCGCGTCGCTGACCGTCATCTTGGCGAACGGCTGCTGCCGCTCCGTGCCGAAGTTCGAGTACACGGCGTCCACGTTGGTGAGGATCATGAACAGGTCGGCGCCGAGTCCCCGCGCGAGCGCGGCCGCGGCGAGGTCCTTGTCCACCACGGCGTCCACGCCATCCAGTCCCAGCTTTCGGTCACGGCAGACCGGCACTCCGCCGCCGCCGCACGCGACCACGATGGTCCCCCGCTCCACCAGCTGCCGGATCACGCTGAGCTCGTGCACGGCGAGCGGGAGCGGACTGGCGACCACGCGGCGGTACTCTCCGTCCGTCTCCTTGATCGTGTCGCCGGCGCGCTCGAGGGTGCGCGCGCGCTCTTCGCCCAGGGCGTGCCCGATGGGCTTGGTGGGATTCGCGATCGCGGGATCGTCGGGCGAGACCTCGACTTGCGTGATGAGGCTGACGACGTCGCGATCGCTCCCCGCCCGCCGCAGCGCGTTGCCGAGCGACTGCTGGATCATGTACCCGATCCATCCAGCGGTCGCCGCGACGAGCAGGCCAAGCGGCAGCGGCTCGACTTCCGCGGCGGCGATCTCGTTGCGCAGCAAGGCGTTTCCCACCTGGGGACCGTTGCCGTGCACTATGCAAAGATTCCATCCCTCCACGGCGAGATCCACGATCGGAGCGAGGCTCGCGCGCGTGTGCCGGAACTGATTCGCGGCGGTGGCGCGCTCGCCGGCTGGCGACAGCGCGTTACCGCCCAGTGCGATCACTGCCGTGAGCGACTGACCCGGGCTCATCGCGGCCGGTCCCGCAGAAGCACGCCGAGGGAGTCGAACGCCTGCCCGAACGCCGTCAGGTCGGATCTGGCAAGCGCTTCCTGCATTCGCAGATACAGCCGGCGCACCTCCGCCTGAAACTCGTGCTCGTCGCCACCCGCCGGCAGTGGCAATACGGCACGCGGCAGCGGCGTCAGCTCGCTCCGCCACGCGGCCGTCTGCGCCTGCGAACGGAACGTGAACGGGAAACGGCGACGCCACGCGTTCGCGAGCGGCTCGCCGGTCTCCGAGGGCACGAACAGCACGCGTCCGGTCACGGAGTGAACGTAAGCGCGCGCGGCCTCCCGGAAGTAGGTCCGCACTGTGTCCGCGATCTGCCGGCGCTCAGACAGCGGGTATAGCCGCGAAGAGGAGTAAACCGGCACGACCCAGTACAGCGTGTCCATGTGGAACACCGCGTCGTGCTCCTCCAGCACTGAGAAGACCGGCACCAGGCGGTGCACGCGGTCGTACACGTCGCGCATGCGGACGATGCGCGGGTCGCTTGGCATGTCGAGGCGGAGCACGCGCCCGTCCTGCTCCCGCCACGCGTGCGCGAGACGCGAGAACAGCGACGCGACCGACGGCGCGAGCACTCCGCGGCCGGTCCCGGAGACCACGACGTAACCGCCCGCGCCCGGCGCGATCAATGCGCGCGACTCCGCCGCCGCCACCGACCGGTCCACGACCGCCGGCAGCGAGTCTGCGGTGAACCGGCCAGCGGTGTCGGGCCCGGTCGGCGCGTACGCCCGCGCGGTGAATGCGCGGCGCGTGCTCTCGTACGCGGCGTCGGGTCCGACCCGTCCCACCGCGATCGGGCGCCAGAGCTGCACGCCGGCGATGGTCAGCAGAACCATAGTGAGGACTCCGAACGCGATGGTGACCTGCCCGGTCCACATGCTCCATCCGACCACCGCCGCCGCCGCGACAGCGACGATCACCAGCCCGACGTACCACGGCAGCACGAAGCGATCGTCAATTACTGTAAACGCCCCCAGAGGGCCGCTGCCGTCCGAGAGGAGGGCGTAGGACTCCAGCCGGAACCGCCACGCGATCATCAACAGCGCGACGGCGGCGAGGATTCCGACGTGCCGGCGCACGTAACCCGAGACGCGCAGCGCGCCGTCGCTCCACCGCAGGCTGGGCGTGAGCGCGTACAATCCGATCACGACGAGGGTCACCGTCGTGACCACCACGATCATCCAGCCGTGCAACCGCATCTCCAGCGGAAGCCAGGAGGTGTAGAACGCGAAGTCGAGCTGGTGATACGGGTCGCTTTCGCCGAACCTCGCGCCCGCCCGCAACCTGGCGACGTCGGTCCACGGCGGCAGCGCGGCGCTAGTCGCAAGGGCGATCACCGCGGCCAGTCCCAGCGCTGTGGCGTCGAGCAGCCGGACGGGTACGGCCTCGGCGAACTCCACGTTGGCGATGCGCCGGGGCAGCACGAGCGAGATGATGGAATGCCGGACCGCGGAGAGGTTCACGTACGCGAACAGAAACGCAACCGTGACTCCGCCCGTGAATAGCATGAGCTGATCGAACGCCTTCTCGCGCCACAGCGGCGCGGCGCCGAGCGAGTCGTACCAGACGAAATCCGTATAGAGAAATACGAAGGCGCGACCCAGCAGGAGAAGGATCGCGCCGGATGCTACGGCGATGGCCAAACGTCGCTTGCGCATCGCCCTAGACGGCAACCCCCTTCGCGGCGAGCCAGCCCTCCACCTCTCCCCGGATGGCGGCGAGCTGCTCCGCGGTGTCCGCTTCGAAGCGCATGACTAGAACGGGCTGCGTGTTGGAAGCGCGGATGAGCCCCCAGCCGTGCTCGAACAAAATGCGCACGCCGTCAATGTCGTTCGTCTCGTACCTGGCGCTGAAATACCGCTTTGCCTCCTCCACGATCGAAAACTTCTTGTCGTCGTCGCAGTGGACCCTGATCTCCGGCGTGGACACGAACCGCGGCACGTCGGCCAGCAGCTCCCGTACCGACTTCCCCGAATCCGCGACGATCCGGATCAGTCTCGCTGCTGCGTACAGCGCGTCGTCGAAGCCGTAGAACCCCTCGGTGAAGAACATGTGCCCCGACATCTCGCCGCCGACCGGAGCGTGCGTCTCGTGCATCTTCTCCTCGACCAGCGAATGCCCGGTGCGTGACATCACGGGCACGCCGCCCGCCTTCTCGATCGCGTCCGGCAGCGCTTGCGTGCACTTCACGTCGAACACGATGGACTGCCCCGGCCCCGTGCGCTGGAGCACGTCCCGCGCGTACAGGATCAGCAGGTAGTCCCCCCAGATGATCTCGCCGGTGTTGTCTATCACTCCGATCCGGTCCGCGTCGCCATCGAAAGCGACGCCGAGGTCGGCGTTGTTAGCCTTCACCGCCGCGATGAGATCGGCAACGTTCTCCGCGACCGTCGGGTCAGGGTGATGGTTGGGGAACGTGCCGTCGCTCTCGCAGAACAGCAGGTCCGCGCTCAGCCCCATGCGCTCGAATATCTTCGGCGCCACGAGCGCGCCGGCGCCGTTCCCGCAGTCGGCCACGACGCGCAGCTTGTGCTTGAGCGGACCGGCGAGGCGCACGATGTCGTCCACGTACCGGTCGATCACCGCTTCCTCGCGGAGCGACCCCTCGCCCCGCGGAAAGTCGCCCGCCGAGATCAGCTCGTACATCCGCTGGATCTGCTGGCCGTAGATGGACTTCAACCTGAGACCGAGCTTGAACCCGTTGTACTCGGCCGGGTTGTGCGAGCCGGTTATCTGGATGCCGCCGATGACGTCCAGCTTGTGCTGCACCCAGTACGTGACCGGCGTGGGGACCTCGCCGATGTCCACGACGTCCAGCCCGGCCTCCCTGAGTCCTTTCACCAGGCCGTCGCGCAGCCCGGCGCCGCTCGGACGGTTGTCGCGGCCCACGGCGATCGCGCCGGATTCGCCCTGCTCCCGCAGGTACGCCGCGTATCCCAGCCCGATCAGCCGGGCCGTAGCCGGCGTGAGATCGGTGCCGGCGATGCCGCGAATGTCGTACTCGCGGAAGATTCCGCGCGGGATGCTCACTGGTCGACCAGCACGATGACGCTGCTGCGCGCCAGCCGCGCCACCGGGTCGGGGAAGATCCCGAAGGCGAGGATCAGCACCGCCGCGGCGGCGATGACCCACTGCGTGAGCCGTCCGCCGGGCTGCGGCTCGCTGTCCGGCCGTGATACGGGCTTCATGAACATCACCAGCACCACGTACAGGTAGTAGCCCGCCGACACAACGCTGGTCAGGACGAGGATTATCGCGAGATTCGTCAGGGGCGTGATGGAATCGAGCGCGGCCTTCAGCAGGTACCACTTCGCGAAGAACCCGATGCCGCCGAAGATCGGGAAGCCGAGCAGCGCGAGCATGAACACCGCCATGCTCCCCGCGAGCCACGGACGCAGTGTCCAGAGCCCCGCGTAATCCTCGATCCTGAGGTAGCGGTCTCCCCTACCCGACAGCACGACCACGACGGCGAAAGCGCCGAACGTCGCCAGCGTGTAGGCGAACAGATAGAAGAGGAACGCGGAACTGCCGATGTTTCCGCGCGCGAGCACGGCGACGAGGATGTAGCCCGCGTGCGCGATGCTTGAATACGCCAGCATTCGCTTGATGTTCTTCTGCGCGAGGGCGACGAGGTTACCCACGACCATCGTCACGACCGCCAGCCACCAGATCGCGTAGTGCCACTGCACGAACACCTGGGGAAACGCCTCCATCCAGACGCGCAGGAAGCTGGCGAACGCCGCGGCCTTCACCGCGGCCGCCATGTAGGCGGTGACGGGCGTGGGAGCTCCCTCGTACACGTCCGGCGCCCACATGTGGAACGGCACCGCCGCGACCTTGAAGCCGAAGCCAACCACCAGCAGCGCCATGCCCACCAGCAGCAGCGGGCTGAGCGCGCCGGTGCCGCCCACGCGCTCGGCGATCGTCGCCAGGTGAGTGCTCCCCGTGGCCCCGTACACCAGCGCGATGCCGTACAGCAGGAAGCACGTCGAGAAGGCCCCGAGCAGGAAGTACTTGAGCGCGCCTTCGGCCGCGCGGTCGCTGCGCCGGTTCATCCCCGCCAGCACGTACACCGCGACCGACATGATCTCGATGCCGAGGAACACGATGATCAGGTCGCGCGCCGACACGAGCACCATCATCCCCGCCGTCGCGAGCAGGAGCAGCACGTGCGACTCGGCGGACGTGATCCCCTCTCGCTCGTTGTAGTCCATGGACAGCGCGATCGTCGCGAACGTGGCGAGCAGGAGCACCAGGTCGGTGGTCCAGCGGAAGCCGTCCATCGCGATCGGCCCGGGCCCGACCGCGGCGTCCTGCCGCATGAAGTACACGACCATTGCGGCGACGACGACGCACAGGATCATGCTCGCCACGCCGACGGCCCGCTGGCGCTGGACGCTCTCGCGCCCCCACGCCGCCCACAGCAGCAGCCCCATGGCCCCGACCATCAAAGCGATGTCGGGCGCCAGCGCGGTCATCAGCTGCGACGGAACCGCGAGATCGAGCGTCTTCATGGCCTCACCCCCGGCGGCACGAAGGTGCCGGGCGGGCCGCGCTCGACCCGCTGCACGAGATCATGGGCGGCCGCTTCCATGCGCCGCAGCACGGGCGCCGGGTACACCCCGATCCATATGATCGCCGCGATGAGCGGCGTGAGCAGTCCGATCTCGCGCCAGTTGAGATCCGGGAGGTGCCGGTTTTCCTCCTTGTCGAGCTTGTTGAACAGGATCCGCTGCAGCGCCCACAGCATGTACGCGGCGGCGAAGATCACGCCGGTCGCGGCGAGCGCGGTGAGAATCGGGTAGGTCTTGAACGCTCCGATCAGCACCAGAAACTCCCCGATGAAGCCGTTGGTCCCGGGCAGCGCGATGCTGCTGAGCGCGACCAGCGTCAGCGCCGCTGCGAACATCGGCACGACCCGCGCGATGCCACCGTACGCATCAATGAGGCGGGAATGTCTGCGCTCGTAGATCATCCCCACCAGAAAAAACAAGGCGCCGGTGGAAATGCCGTGGTTGATCATCACCATCAGCGCGCCTTGCACGCTCTCGACCGTCAGCGCGAAGATGCCGAGCACGACGAAGCCCATGTGGCTCACGGACGAATATGCCACGAGCTTCTTGAAGTCGGGCTGCACCAGCGCCACCAGCGCGCCATAGATGATCGCGATCACCGCGAGGACCAGAATGATCATCCGCACGGTCGGATCCATCGCGACGCCGGGGAACAGCGGCAGCGCGAACCGCAGGAATCCGAAGGTGCCCATCTTGAGCATGATGCTCGCGAGGATGACCGAGCCGGCCGTGGGCGCCTCGACGTGGGCGTCCGGCAGCCACGTGTGGAACGGGAACATCGGCACCTTCACCGCGAACGCGAGGAAGAACGCGCCGAACAGCCAGAACGAAGCGGCGGGAGAGAGCGAGAGCTGCAGCGCGGCAGCGTAGCTGAAGTCCGGGGCGCCGGTGATCGGGCTGCCTGACTGGACGCCCAGGTACACGATCCCGACGAGCATCAGGATCGACCCTGCCATGGTGTAGATGAAGAACTTGAGGCTGGCGTAGATGCGCCGCTCCCCGCCCCAGATGCCGATGATGAAATACATCGGCACGAGCATGACCTCCCACATCACGTAGAACAGGAAGAGGTCGCGAGCGAGGAAGACCCCGAGCATTCCCGTCGTTATGACCAGGAGCAGAATCAGGTAGCTGTGGACCTTCGTACGCACGCTCGTCCAGCCGCCCAGCACGGTAAGCGGCATGAGGAAGGTCGTCAGCAGCACCATCATCAGGGCGAAGCCGTCGATGCCGATGGAGAAGCGCACTCCCCAGGTCGGGATCCACGGCACATTTACCGAAGCGTGCCAGCCGGCGCCATTCTCGAACGACCACCAGAGACCGACGGACACGATGAACTCAATGAGCAGCGTGAGGAACGCGATCATCCGCGCGGTCCGCGCCGGACCCGGCTCGTCGCCCTTCCCTCCGAGCGCGAGTGCGAGAAGCACGCCCGCGCCGGCAAGCGGAATGATCAGCAGCGCCGGGAGCACCCAGCTCGTGTACC
Organism: Gemmatimonadaceae bacterium; assembly: GCA_051305945.1. Lineage (GTDB taxonomy): Bacteria > Gemmatimonadota > Gemmatimonadetes > Gemmatimonadales > Gemmatimonadaceae > JACDCY01. The sequence continues at coordinate 1,279 of JBPPMH010000017.1, read as the reverse complement.
CGATGGAAGCGAGGAATTGGGTCATCGGAGCGTGAACACCCCTATAACGGCGACCACTCCGAGAACGAGCACCCAGGCGTACGTGCCTACGGCGCCCGTCTGCGCCGCCGACCCGAGCCAGCCAAACGCGCGCGCGAGCCACGCGCTGCCGTTCACGAAGAATCCGTCGATCAATCCCGTGTCAACACCGCGCCAGAGCCCGAGTCGGGACCCGTGATACAGCGGCTGAACCACTGCGCTGTCGTAGCCCTCGTCCACGAAGTACTTCTCGGCGAGCACACGCTCGAATCCTTCCTCGGCCGGCGCTTCGCGTTTGGGGACGAGCTTCTCGGGCTTGAGCATGCGCCACGCCAGAGCGATGCCCGCAACGGCCACGAGCACCGCCGCGCCTATGAGCACGTACTCGGTGCTCACGGAGAGGTGCGCCGTCTCGCCATGCGTCACCGCGAGCTGATGCTCGCCGACGACCGGATCCAGCCAGTGCTCGAGCGCGAACGTCGGTCCGACGGGGAAAATGTCGGTAAAGACCTTCGGGAGATTCAACCAGCCGCCGATTGCGCTCAACACGCCGAGCACCACCAGCGGTCCCGTCATCACCCACGGCGCTTCCTTCAACGCGCCGCGCTCGGCCTCACCCGTGCGGTTGGGGCCGTGGAAGGTGTACAGCATCATCCGCGTCATGTAGATCGCCGTGAGCAGCGCCGTGGCGATGCCGATGAAGTAGATGAAATAGAGGAGCGCCGAGCCCGGGATGCCGAGCCAGCTCGCTTCAGCGAGCGTGGAGCCGTGTGCGCGCGCGTACACCCCGGCGAGGATCTCGTCCTTGGAGAAGAAACCGGCGAAGGGCGGGATGCCCGCGATTGCCAGCGTCGCGATCCACATCAGCACCCAGGTGACCGGCATGAACCGCCGGAGGCCGCCCATGTTGCGCACGTCCTGCGCGTCCTCGTGGCTGCCCGTCTTGTGATACGCGGCGTGCATCGCGTAGATGACCGAGCCTGAGCCGAGGAACAGCAGCGCCTTGAAGAAGGCGTGCGTCGCGAGATGGAAGATGCCCGCCACGTACGCGCCCACGCCGACGGCAATGAACATGAAGCCGAGCTGCGACACGGTGGAGTAGGCCAGGATCTTCTTGACGTCCCACTGCTTGATCCCAATCGTCGCGGCGAACAGCGCGGTGACGGCGCCGGTGAGCGCGACGGTGAGCCCCGCCGCCGGCGCGAGCGAGAAGAGGAACGAGGAGCGCGCGACGAGATAGACGCCGGCCGTAACCATCGTC
>JBPPMH010000016.1:0-5559 GCA_051305945.1 Gemmatimonadaceae bacterium | reverse complement strand
ATCGTGATGCCGCGCGCCTTCTCTTCCGGCGCCTTGTCGATCTGGTCGAACGCCACCGACTGCGCCAGGCCCTTCTTCGCCTGGATCGCCGTGATCGCCGCCGTCAACGTCGTCTTCCCGTGATCGACGTGGCCGATCGTGCCGACGTTTACGTGGGGCTTCGTACGCTCGAATTTCGCTTTGGCCATGGGGGTGCGTGTCTAAAGTTTTTGCGATTCTGACGAACGCTGTTGGCTATTGGCTGTTGGCTTTTAGCTACAGCAACTGCAACAAACAAACCTTCAAAGCTCGCGATCGGGATTGAACCGATGACCTCACCCTTACCAAGGGTGTGCTCTACCGACTGAGCTACGCGAGCGGGTAATGCATCCTGTGTTTGTCGTGCCAACAGCCAAGAGCCAAAAGCCAACAGCCAGTTCAAGAGCGGGAGACGGGACTCGAACCCGCGACATCAAGCTTGGAAGGCTAGCGCTCTACCAACTGAGCTACTCCCGCGGATTACAGTTCACAACTCCGTTCAAAAGCAGTTACCAACAGCCAATAGCTCCGTAAATGGTGGGGGAAGGATTCGAACCTTCGAAGGCTTGCGCCGGCAGATTTACAGTCTGCTCCCGTTGGCCACTTAGGTACCCCACCGCATCCAGCAACCGTCCCCGTTACGCATTCGCGGAGCAGAGGACCATTGCGCCAACCACTGCCGGCACGGCGCCCAGCACCAACCCTACCCCAGCAAACAATCGCCGTCGCCCCGAAGAGCTGACGGCGAGAATCGAACTCGCAACCTGCTGATTACAAATCAGCTGCTCTGCCAATTGAGCTACGTCAGCATACAGCGATTCTGCGCAAGCCTTGAAGAATAAGGGATTTACGCCCCCTAGTCAAGCAAACGGCCGAGGCTTTTGACCGGAGGGGTTTTCGAGTCCGGAAAGGGTCCCCGACGGCGCCTCGGCCGGCTTCTGAACCCCGGCCGACCGGCGGGTCGCGTCATACGGCTCCGCCCCGCTGCTCAGGTCGGCGGTGGCCTCCAGACTGGCCGCCCGGGCGGCATCGGCCGGCCTCCCGAGCTTGTCGGGGAGGTTGGAAACCCCGCCGCCGATGATCATTCCGCCGATTCCGGCCACCACGGCCGGGATGTAAGCGAGGAACACCTCCGCGATCCCCCCCGGCGGGGCGGGTACGGCGAGCTGGTTCGTGGTCGCGTAAATGTTGGCGAGCAGAACCGAGCTCCCGATCATGAGCGCGAAGACCAGAAACCTCTTCGGAGCGGCCCAGGACAGCAGGAACGTCCCGGTGAAGATCACTCCCGCACTCAGCTGGAGGTTGTCGTTGTGCAGATAGGTGTAGCCAGCGGCGGCCGCGAAGATGACGGCGCCGAGGAGGAGCAGGATGTCGCGTCTCATGCCTGCAACATTTAACGGGTTCCGGCCGCGATGCAACCGGAGAAACCTTTACTTACCGCGCCGGCTTCCAGCGCGTGCCCCACGGACCGTCCTCGATCGCTATCCCGCGGCCCTCGATTTCGGCGCGAATCGCGTCGGCGCTGGCGAAGTCGCGCCGGGCCCGCGCGTCCTTGCGCGCCGCCAGACGCTCATCCACCCACGCGGCAAGCTCGTCGTCCGCCGGCGACGCGTCCGGCACGATGTCGAGCACTCCATTGATCCGCGTGAAAGCTTCGCGCGCCGCGCCCAGGGCGTCCGCGTCGTCGCCGCGCCTGTCCAACTCCGCGTTCGCCCGCCGGATGAACGTGAACAGCGCGCCGACGGCGGCCGGCGCGTTGAGATCGTCGAACAGCGCGGCCTCCGCGTCACGCACGAGATCCCCCGCGGCAACCGCCAGCTCGGGAGTCCCGCCGGTCGCGGACTCGAGCCGCTCGACGAAATCGCGCACGCGGCGCACTCCTTCGATCGACGCTTCCAGCGCATCGCCCGAGAGGTTGAGCTGCTTGCGATAGTGCGTCGAGAAAACGAAGTGGCGGAACGCGGCAGCCGACACGCCCTGGTCGCGCAGGTCGGCCACGGTCGCGACGTTGCCGATCCGCTTCGCCATCTTCGAGCCGTCGGTCAACAGGAACTCGCCGTGGCACCAGAAGCGCGCGAACTGCGCGCCGGTAGCTCCTTCCGACTGCGCGATCTCGTCCTCGTGGTGCGGAAAGACGAGATCCACTCCGCCGCAATGAATGTCCATGGTCTCGCCGAGGTACTTCATCGCCATCGCGGAGCATTCGAGGTGCCAGCCGGGGCGACCTCTCCCCCACGGTGAATCCCACGCCGCGGCCGCCGCTTCGTCCTCCGGCTTCGCGGCTTTCCAAAGCGCGAAATCCTGCGCGTTCTCCTTGGTGTAGTCGTCGTGCGCGACGCGCGCGCCCGCGCGGATCTCGCGCGTGTCGAGCCGCGACAACCGGCCGTAGCCGTCGAACTTGCCGATGGCGAAGTACACCGATCCGTCTTCCGCCTGGTACGCGAGCCCGCGCTCCACCAGCGACTCCACCAGCGCGATCATCTCGGGGATGTGCCCGGTGGCCTTCGGATACTCCTCCGCGTCCTGTATGCGGAGAAACTTGCGGTTGGCGTGAAACGTCTCGACGACGGGCTCGGTGATCTCACCGATCGTGACGCCCTGCTCCGCCGCGCGCTTGATGATCTTGTCGTCCACGTCGGTGAGGTTCATCACCTGCAGCACGTCGTAGCCCGCCAGCCGCAGCACGCGCCGCAGCAGATCCTCGAACAGGAACGTTCGGAAGTTCCCGAGGTGCGCGGCGTTGTACACGGTCGGCCCGCACGTGTACAGCCGCGCGGTGCGCCCGTCCGCGGGCGCGAACTCCTCGACCGCTCTACTCATGGTGTTGTACAGTCGCAGCTTCGCCATTGCCCGTGAACCTACCCGCGCGCTTGGTTCCCGGTCAACGCGCCCGCACGAATCACGTTCCCTTCTCTTCCCGCCCTCGCCCAGCAGCGCCTTCGATGCGAGCCGACGCGGACTGAGGGTCCCCGCAGGCCGCGTGCTAGCGAGCGCAGTTTGCGAGCGTAGCGGCCGAAGGGGACTCTCAGTCCGCGTCGGCGCGGGGCACAGGGTAGGCGTGCCGCTCGAGCAATACGGGTGGAACTGTGAGGATCGACGATTTTTCGCGCAGGGCGATGACGTCGACCGGCGGGCCGGCGGGGACGAGCACACCGCCCTCGGGCGCGGGCACCCGCAGCAGCAGCGCGACGTCGCGCGTGGCGCGGCGGAATCCCTTGCCCTCGTAGATGCGGTTGATCAGGATCCGGCGCACCACGACCATCACCGTGGCGAGTATCGGCACGGCCACGACCAGCCCGACGGGCCCGAGCAGCTTCGCGACGACCAGCACCGACATGATCGTCAGCACCGGCGGCAGCTCCACCTTGCGCGCCATCACCACCGGCTGAACGATGTTCGACTCGAACAGGTGGATCCCCACGCCGAGCAGGACGACCCACAACGCCTTGGTCATGCCGCCGGGGCCTCCGAGCACGAACAGCGCCGGCAGCGCGGTGGATATGAGCGTGCCGAAGAAAGGGATGATCGCTACCGCCGAGGTGAACACGCCGAACGTGAGCCAGTACGGCACCCCGAGCAGCCACAGCCCGAACGCGGTCATCACTCCGAGCACGAACATCGCGAACAGCTGTCCGGTGATGTAGGCGCGCAGCGTGTCGGCGAGATCGCGCAGCACGTCGCGGATCAGGTCGCGGTGGATCGGCGGAAACAGCGCGATCAGCCACTCGCGGTAGATCCCCGGGTGCAGCGTCAGATAGATCGCCATCACCAAGACGGAGAAGATGCTGATGAATACGTGGACGAGCGAAAAGACCTTGGGCGCGAGATCGCCAAGCCAGCCCGACACCTGCCCGTACACGGCCTGCGTCGCGCGATGCTCGCCCGGTTTCCAGAATTCCTGCGCCACGGGAAAGCGCGCCATGAACCGGTCTATCCCGCCTTCCCACGTGTCTATGTAAGTCGGCAGAACTTGTATCAGCTGGCGGGTCTGATCGGCCACCGGCGGAACCAGCAGCCAGAAGAGACCGACGATCGCCAGCACCGTCGAGATCAGCGCTACGGCGAAGGCGGCGCCGCGCGGCATGTGCACGCGCGTCACCAGGAAATCGGTGACCGCGCCGAGATACAGCGAGAAGATCACCGCGATGAACAGGAGCAGAAACACGTCCGCGGCCACTCCCAACAGCCATAACAGCAGGACTGTGAGAACGACCGCGGTCAGTACCGGTGCTACGCGCCCCTTCGGCTGGTGCGCGGCAGCCGCGGTGGGACCGGTCAAGGCGCCTTCTTCTCCTCCTGCGACACCTCGCTCATCGCGCCTTCGCTCTGGCCGGTTCCAAGTTGCTTGGATCCGGCGGCGGCCGGCGCGGACAACAGCCCCATCCGGCCCTTGAGCTCCATCAGCTGCAGATCGGCGGTCTCCGAAGTCGCGCCGCTCTCGAGGCGCTTGAACTCCTTCGCTAGCTGATCACCGGAGAACTCTTCGTCGATCTCCACGGACGCGCGAACCTTTCGCTCGTTCTGATCGATCTTCTCTTCCATTCTGGCGAACGCCTCGAATGCCGACTTCTCGGAGATGCGCGACATCGTGTCGGCGATGCGCTTGGTGGCCATCGCGCGGCGTTGCTTCGCGAGGAGGAGGTTCTTCTTGCGGTTCGCTTCCTCGATGTTGTCGTTCAGCTCGCGCAGCGAATTCTTGAGGCGCTCCGTCTCCTGCTTGTGCGCCTCCCACGTGATCTGCATCTGCTGCCCGCGCGAGACGTGCTCGGCGCGCCGCACCAGCGCCTGCTTGGCCAGATCGTCGCGATTCTCCTGCACGGCGAGCATCGCTCTCCGCTCCCAGTCCTCGGCCTGCTTCAGCTCCAGCCGCGCCTGATCCTCCAGCCGCTTCTCGTCGGCGATGGCGGCGGCGACCTGCTGCTTGGCGCGCACGAGCTGCGTGCGCATGTCCGAAATGATCTGCGTCAGCATCTTCTCGGGCTCTTCAGCGTGAGAGATGAAGTCGTTGATCGTCGCGCGCCAGAGTTGGACTAACCGGTCGAAGATTCCCATGAGTCTCTCGGAGTGTATAAGAGCGCTACGAGTATGAACTTAGTTCAGTTTCATTGACTACGCCGCGCGCTGCGTGCAGCGCAGTTCATCCGCCCCTCTTTATCTGGTACAACCGCTCCCGGGCCAAACGGCGTCCCGTCGGCGTAGCGGCAAGGCCGCCCCCGGCCGTTTCCCGATACCGCACGTCCATCTCCCGTCCTATCTCCCCCATGACATCGATCACCTCATCTACGGGGATGGCGAAAGTAACCCCGGCGAGCGCCATTTCAATACCGGCCAGCGCGATCGCCGAGCCCGTCGCATTGCGAAAGACGCACGGCAGCTCCACCAGCCCGCCGAGCGGATCGCACACCAGGCCGAGCATCCCCTGCAGCGTCAGCGCGATCGCGTGTCCCGCCTGCGACGGCGTGCCGCCGAGCATCTCAGTCGCTGAGCCCGCCGCCATCGAGGCGCCCGCGCCGGTCTCCGCCTGGCAACCCCCCTCCGCCC
>JBPPMH010000015.1:0-33770 GCA_051305945.1 Gemmatimonadaceae bacterium | reverse complement strand
GCGCTGCATACCTATATGCATTACTACAACGCGACGCGCCTTCACTCGAGCCTCGGCTACCTGTCGCCGCTTGCCTTTGAGCAGCGGGCGGCGTAAACCATGAGTGTCAACGAAAGTGATGCAAGATCCCTTCCGCAGTTACTAATAGCCAATAGCCAACAGCCAACAGCTCGCTTCTGAATCGGTTAGAATCCGCACATGGCTACAGCAAGTAAAGCGGCAGACACCGAAGCCCCGCCCACCTGGACCGTCGAGGACTCCCGCGTCCTCTACAATGTCGGCGGGTGGGGAGGCGGGTACTTCGAGATCAACGACCGGGGGCACGTAGTTGTGCGCCCGGACGCGTCGTCGCCCGCACGCGAGCTGAACCTGTACGAGCTCGCTCTGGATCTGGAAGCACAGGGCATCGGCATGCCTTTGCTGCTTCGCTTCTCCGACATTCTGCGCTCCCGCATCAGGCTGCTGTCGCGGAGCTTCGCGGAGGCGATCAGGGAATTTTCGTATGTCGGCTCGTACACGACCGTATACCCGATCAAGGTCAACCAGCAGCGGCACGTAATCGAGGAGATCGTCGAGTTCGGGCACGAGGACGGAATCGGGCTCGAGTGCGGGAGCAAGCCGGAGCTCCAGGCGATCCTCGGCCTGGCCACGCACACCGATCACCTGATCGTCTGCAACGGCTACAAGGACGAGGAGTTCATGCGCCTCGCGCTGATGGCGCAGAAGCTCGGACACCAGGTCTTCATCGTGCTGGAGCAGGTGAGCGAGCTGGAAGTGCTGCTCAAGGTCGCGGACGAGATGGGCGTGAATCCCACGGCCGGGGTCAGGATCAAGCTGTACGCGGAAGGCGCGGGCCGGTGGGCGCGGAGCGGTGGCGAGAAGTCGAAGTTCGGCCTGACTACGGCACAGCTCGTCAAGCTGATAGATCGCCTGACCGAGCTGGACCGGCTGGACGTGATCAAGCTGATCCACTTCCACCTCGGCAGCCAGATCACCGACATCCATTACATCAAGGCAGGTCTCCAGGAGGTCAGCCGGTTCTACGCCGAGCTGTGCAACATGGGTCTGAAGATCACGCACGTGGACGTGGGGGGCGGGCTGGGTGTGGATTACGACGGCACGAACTCCACGGCACACGCGAGCGTCAACTACTCGATTCAGGAGTACGCCAACGACGTCGTGTACACGCTGGCGGAGACGTGCCGGCGCGGCGGGCTGGACATGCCGCACATCATCAGCGAGTCGGGCCGGGCGCTCACCGCGCACCACTCGCTGCTGCTGATCAGCGTGATCGAAGTGGAGTCGCAGGGCGACGTCGCGATTCCGGAGCTGAAGAAGGACGACCATCCGCTGCTGCACGACATGGCGGCGGAGCTCAAGCGCGTGAGCAAGCGGCGCGCGCGCGAGGTGTACCACGACGCGATCTTCGCCAAGGAGCGCGCGCAGGAGCTGTTCAACAGCGGCGTGCTCTCGCTCCGCGGCCGGGCGATGGCCGAGCAGCTGTATCTCGCGACTGTCAACGCGGTCGCGCGCATCGCCCAGCGCGACGTGGAGGAGTATCAGGACATCATCGAGGACGTCGATGCGACGCTCGTGGACCGGTACTTCTGCAACTTCTCCCTCTTTCAATCGCTGCCGGACAGCTGGGCGATCGATCAGCTATTCCCGATCATGCCCATTCACCGGCTGAACGAGGAGCCGACCCGGCGCGGGACCATTCAGGACGTGACGTGCGATTCTGACGGGAAGATCGACCGCTTCGTGGGCTCGCGCGACCCGCGGCCCAGCCTGGAGTTGCACACCTTCGACGACAACGAGCAGTACATCCTGGGAATCTTTCTCACCGGCGCCTACCAGGAGATCCTGGGCGACCTGCACAACCTGTTCGGCGATACGAACGCGGTGCACGTGGAGCTCTCAGCGGATGGCTACGAGATCACCGACCTGGTGCACGGCGATACGGTCACGGAAGTTCTCGCCTACGTCCAGTTCCGCGCCCCCGATCTACTGGCAACGTTCCGCCGAAAAGTGGGCGCCGCGACGGGAATAACGCGCGACGAGGCCAACACCTTCATCGCCGATTACGTGGCCGGGCTCGAGGGCTACACGTATCTCGAGGGCGAAGCCGCCCGATAGTTCGTTGCCGCGGTCAGGCTCACGGTCCGGATCCCATCGCTGGACCAACGCTCGCAAACAGCGCTCGCGAACACGGTCCTGCGAAGGCACCCGGACCGTGAGCCTGACCCCAATCATCGCGCGGCGTGCGGCACGCAAGCAGCGTGTACCCCTCGAGCCCGCCGCGTTTCCCGCTCTTTCCGCTGCTAGCGCAAAAGACAATTCTCGCAGTGGGCGCGAAGGGGGCCGCTGTGAGCGGTCGCGGTTGCCGCGATGTCAGGTGGCCGAACGCGCCGAGGGGTCCCTCGCAGGCGGCGGGTTAGCGCGCGTAGTTTGCGCGCGTAGCCGCCACGCGAGGGACCCCCGGCAGTTCGGCCCCGCAAGAAAGGTCGTGCGTCCGCGAACTGTTAACTGCCGAAGTTCTTCGTGACCGCGTCCCAGTTGACCACGTTCCACCACGCCGCGATGTAGTCGGGTCGCTTGTTCTGGTACTTCAGGTAGTAGGCGTGCTCCCACACGTCGAGGCCGAGGATCGCGCGCTTGCCTTCCATGAGCGGGTTGTCCTGGTTCGGCGTGCTCGTGATGGAGAGCTTGTCTCCGTCACGCACCAGCCATACCCAGCCCGATCCGAAGCGCGCGACTCCGGCGGCGGCGAACTGTTCCTTGAATTTCTCCAAGTCGCCGAACGAAGAATTGACGGCGTCCATCAGTATTTGCTGCGCTTGGAAGTCCGCGCCCGAGGCCGGCTTCCCGCCGGGAGCCGGACGCATGAGCTGCCAGAAGAAGCTGTGGTTCCAGTGTCCGCCGCCGTTGTTGCGGATCGCGGCCTTCACCGCGTCGGGCGCCTTATCGAGGCTCTGCATCAGCTCGTCGAGCGATTTGTTCGCGAGATCAGGCGCCTTCTCCAGCGCCTCGTTGAGCTTGGTGACGTACGCTTGATGATGCTTGCCGTGGTGGATCTCCATCGTCTTCGCGTCTATGTGCGGCTCGAGCGCGCCAAAGTCGTATGGGAGAGATGGCAGAGAGTGAGGCATGGGGGCTCCTGGGAAACAGTGACTAGTGATTAGTGACTAGTGACTAGTAAATGCGGAAGAAGCGGAAAGAGGTAGGGGTGGGCCGGTGTGGTAGTGACTAGTCACTAGTCACTAATCACTAATCACTAGTCACTTCTTTTTTCTTCTTCGACTTCAGGTATTCGATCAGAATCGGCACCAGCGACAGCCCGATGACCGCGACGATCACCCACTCGATGCGTTTCTCGATGCCGGGGATGTAGCGGCCCAGCACGTAGCCCACCATGAGCATGCTCCAGATCCAGCCGATTCCGCCAGCAATGTTGAAAAAAATGAATCTGCGGTAGGGCATGTCGGCGGCTCCAGCCACTACGGGCGCAAAGGTCCGCAGGATAGGCACGAAACGCGCAATGACGATGGTCTTGCCCCCGTGGCGGAGGTAGAAATCATGGGCTCGATAGAGGTGCTTTTTGTTGAAAAAGAACGAGTCTTCACGCTTGAACAGTCGCGGGCCCGCGGCCTTTCCGATTGAATATCCTACGGAATCGCCGGCGATCGCGGCCACTGTCAGCAAACCGCCCATGACGTATACGTTTAGAAATCCCTGCGACGCCAGCAGGCCGGCGGTGACGAGCAGGGAGTCGCCGGGAAGAAAAAACCCGACGAGGAGCCCCGTTTCCGTGAACACGATGGCCGTCAGGCCGACATATCCGCCCCACTTGATCAGCGCGGGCAGATCGGACAGAAAATGATAGAGATCGCTGAGCCAATCCATTCGGTAGAAGTTGCCGGGGACGGGGGAGATTCGACGAGAGTGGCGAAGTATGTCTGATTGGGCGATTCGCGTGCCACCGCACCCGTTGCGCTGGTATCATCGCGCGGGGATCTCTACGCGCAGCGAGCGGACGTTCAACGTGCTGTCGAGCGTGTTCGTGCTGCTCATCGCGATGGGCTGGTCCTGGTCCATCGCCACGGCGCGGCCGACGCCGGCGAACGGGGGGGACAGTACGGCCGTCGCGCCTACCGCATCGGCGATGGCGGCGTCGATAACGGACCCGAATGCGACATCCACCGCCTACCTCACCGACGCCGTGCTCAACGCTTTCGTGCCGCTTCGCGGCGAGAGCGGCCGGCTCCGCGCGCAGTTTTCCGCCGAGGGCGCCCCGATCCTGCGGGACACGCTGCCGAGCGGCGCGGTCGTGACGGTCGCGGGCGCGGAGGCGGGTACGGCGCCGCGAGCGCCCCGGCGCGCGGGCATATGGAGTGTCGCGATAAAGGTCGGGAGTGCCATCAAGCCAATGACCGACTTTCGCGTCATAACGCTCAAGCCGGCCAGCGCGGCCAAGGGCGGCCGGATTGGCCTGTACTACATCGGCAACTGGCCTTCGGCGCGCGGCGGCGCCGCCGCCAAAGGCAACTACGCGCCGCCACGGGGCTTCATCGAAGTCACGCTGGAGAACCGGGATACATACGTATCGGAGCACTTCCGGCTGCGGGATTTTCTGCCGAAGGATCAGTTCAACGTCTGGCCGAAATACCTGGTCCTCGAGCCCAAGCTCCTGGACAAGCTCGAGCTGGTACTGGAAGAGCTGCGCAAGCAGGGCGTGAACACCAAGGGTGTGCGCGTGATGAGCGGCTTCCGTACGCCGCAGTACAACAGTGGAGTGGGCGACACTCGCGGCCGTGCGTCGCTCAGCCGGCACATGTACGGCGATGCCGCCGACATCTACATCGACAACGACGGGAACGGCAGCATGGACGACCTGAACCGGGACGGCCGGGTCGACATCGGGGACGCACGATTCATTCGTTCCGCGGCCGAGCGCGTCGAACGGGCACATCCTTCGCTGATAGGCGGGATAGGTGTGTACCGGGCGAACGCCGCCCACGGCCCCTTTACTCACATCGACACGCGCGGGTACAGGGCGCGTTGGTGACCGAAACCGGAGAAACATGATGACAGGCGATATCACAGCAGCGGGGCAGGACGAACACCGGACCACGCCGAAGCGCGACCATCCGGGGGATCCGACGATGCAGGTGCGCGCCGACGACCTCGAGCCATACGTCGGCTTGCGCTATCTGTCCAAGCTGTTCAAGCTGATGGCAATAATTCTCCTGCTGCTGCTGGTGGCGGAGATAATCACGGGGCTGGTGGCGCAAGGCAGCTCGGCGATCCCGACGCTGCTCGCCGAGACCAGCCGCCTCGTCGTGCTGGCTGGGCTATTGTGGGGGAGCGGCGATCTTGCCATTCTCCTCATAGACATGGGGCACGACGTCCGCGCCGGACGGATCCTCCTCGGCCGCATACAGCTGCACCAGGGGGACACGCCGAAGAAGGAGTTCGTCGAGCGGGGACCGCGTTGAAAACGGTGACTAGTGACCAGTGACTAGTGACTAGTGACTAGTAACCGCGGTTTGCAGTTGACTAGTCACCAGCCACTAGTCACTAGTCACCGCTGTAACGGTACGACTGTTGCCAGTGGGCTAGGTGCAGTTGCAGGGCAGGTAGTACTCACTCCATTAGAGGAGCTCACTCATGCTGTGGACGATCGCCGTAATCATCTTCATTCTGTGGTTGCTGGGCGCGTTCGTGATGCCGGTTGGAGGCAGTCTCATTCACATCCTCCTCGTCATCGCCATCATCGTTGTGCTCTACCGCATCATCACGGGGCGGAAGCCGATCCCCTGATCCGCAGCTGATGAAGAAATGACCGGGTCCGCGCTCGACGCGGTCCGCGTTGTCCTGTATGAACCGCAGGACCCGGTCAACATCGCCGCCGCAGTGCGCGCGATGAAGAACATGGGCGTCACGAGGCTGCGGCTCGTCCGCCCGGTGGAATACGACCCGTGGCGCCTCGAGGGAATTGCCCACGACACGGCCGACATCATCGGCGCCATCGAGCATTTCCCCACGCTCGAGGAAGCCGTCGCTGATTGCGTAGCCGTCGCCGGCTTCTCGGCCCGCAGACGGGCCGCGAAATGGCGGATCGTCACTCCCAAGGAAGCCGCCCGCGAGCTGCTCGAGCGGGACGGTCCCGTAGCGCTGTTGTTCGGCCGTGAGGACCACGGCCTTCCCAACGAAGCCTTGGATATGTGCCACGTCGTCGTGACGATTCCGACCACCGGGCATGCTTCGCTCAATCTGGCACAGGCGGTGTTGCTCGCGTCGTACGAGCTGCATCTCCGCGCGTCCGACGCCACGCGGGACCTGCCCCCACCACGGAAGCAAGCCCCGCCGCCGACGGCCGGCCACTACGAGTTGATGTTCGCCGACGCGGAAAAGGCGCTCGAGGCCATCGACTTCTTCAAGACCAGAAACCATGAGCACATCATGCGGTCGGTCAGAACGCTGGTATTCCGCGCCGAGCCCGATTCGCGCGAGCTGGATTTATTGCGCGCGATGGCGATTGAGGTGCTGAGGACGCTTGCGCGAGCGGAGAGTCGGACTAATCTTCATTCCGACTCCTTGTGAAAAACTTCACAAGGCCTCCCAAAATGCGCTCCCTCCACGATTGATGAAACTGCGGCGACAGTGGGCAGCAGTGCCGGCATTTCTTGCGCTCGCCGCGTTGGCAGCGATCGTCTCCGCGTACAGCGGGGCGTCATCGCGTGCAGGCAACAGCCCCACGCAGCCGGTCAACTTCCCGCATCCGATTCACGTCCAGACGCTGAAGATGAACTGTCTGTACTGCCATTTCGCGGCGAACAAGTCGCCCGATCCCGGCATGCCGGCGATGAGCACGTGCATGGGTTGTCACACGGTGGCAGGCGCGGCCAAGCCGGAGATTCAGAAGCTCGCGGGATACTGGTCGCGGCAGCAGCCGGTGCCGTGGGTCCGCATCCACAAGCTCCCGGAGTACGTGAAGTTTCCGCACATGCGCCACGTCGGCGCCGGCGTTTCCTGCCAGACGTGTCACGGCGACGTGCAGGACATGGCGCAGGTCTCCCAGTCACAGACACTCGGAATGGGCTGGTGCGTGAGCTGCCACATTGGAAAATCAAATCCGCCGTTTAGGGCGAGATACGATTGCTCGACATGCCACCACTGAATCCGCGTTTCTGGTTTTTGGTTCTTGGATGTTGGTTAACGGCCCCCTCCAAAAACCAGAAACCAACAGCCAAAAACCCCGCATGACCGTCAAGCGTCGCGAGTTCCTCAAAGTTCTCGGTGCTGGTACGGCGACGGCTGCCGCAGTGGGTTGCGGCACCGGTGAAGTCGAGCGGCTCATTCCGTACCTGGTCTCGCCCGACGAGACGGTTCCGGGAGTATCGAACTACTACGCGACGACGTGCCGCGAGTGTTCGGCGGCGTGCGGCGTGTTGGCGGAGACGCGCGACGGGCGCGTCATCAAGGTCGAGGGTAATCCGCAGCACCCGCTCAGCCGCGGCGCGATCTGCGCGCGCGGGCAGTCGGCGGTGCAGGGGCTGTACAACCCCGACCGCTTCCGCGGTCCCATGGTCCGGCGCAACGGAACGCTCGAGCGCGTGACGTGGGAGCAGGCGCTCCAGCTGCTCGCGCAGAAGCTCGGCGAAACGCGCGCGGGTGGACGTGCCGCGTCCGCCGTGTTCATCAACCAGCACGAGAGCGGCAGCTTCGCCGGATTCCTCGACGCGTGGCTGAGCGCGATCGGCATGCCGCCGCACATCAGCTTCGACGCGCAGAGCGACTTCGCCGCGATCGCCGCCAACCGGCAGACGTACGGCGTCTCCTGGCCCCGGTACGACTTCGCCGCGGCGCGCGTGGTTATCTCGTTCGGCGCGGACTTCCTCGACAGCTGGGGGCCGAGCGTCTCGCAGCAGCTCGCTTGGGCCGACGCGCGTGCCGACGTGGCGCGCGCGCCGCGGTTGATCTACGTCGGTCCGCGCCGGTCGCTCACCGGCCTCAACGCGGACGAATGGATCCCGTGCAAGCCCGGCAGCGAGATCGCGATCGCGCGCATGCTTGCCGGTCAGACGTCGGTCGCCGACGCGGCCACCGCTTCCGGCGCATCGGCTGCGGAGCTGACGAATCTTCAGCGCGATTTCACGTCGCTGCGCCCGAACCTCGCGGTCGCCGGCGGCAGCGGTCCGGGAGCCATGCAGCTCGCGCTCGCGGTGAACGCGCTGAACGCGGGGAACGTCGGCGCGACCGTGAGCGTCGCCGAAGCAGTGACCGCATACGACGGCATGGATTCTCCGGCGGTTGTGCGCGCTGCCGTGGAGCGGATGCGCGCGGGCAGCGTTTCGCTGCTGTTCGTGCGCGGCGCCAACCCGGTGCATGCGTTCGGTAACGCGGCGCGCGTCGCGGAAGCGATCGCCAAGGTTCCGTTCAAGGTCAGCTTTTCCAGCGTGCCGGACGAGACCACGGAGCTGTGCGATCTCATCCTGCCGGACAACCATTCGCTCGAGAGCTGGGGTGACGCGGCGCCGGTGCGCGGCACGATCGGACTCCAGCAGCCGGCGATGGAGCCGGTGTTCGACACGCGCGCGACGGCCGACGTGCTGCTCGAGTTGGCCCGGCGCAGCCCCTCGACGGCGGCGCAGTCCCCCGAGCCGGGCTATCGCAACTGGCTGATCTCGCGGTTCCCGGGAGGCGCTCGCGGCCTCACGGAAGCGCTGCCGAGCGGCGTGACCGCCGGGACAATCGCTGGCGGAACGGGCGCCGCGGCAGTCACCGCGGTGGCGAGTCCGGCGATCGAGTCCACGAGCGGCGACATGTACCTGTTGCTGTACCAGCATCCGCTGCTGGGCGACGGGCGCGGGGCCAACAAGCCGTGGCTCCAGGAGATGCCCGATCCCGTCACCAAGATCTGCTGGCAGACGGTCGCCGAGATTCATCCGCGCGCGGCAGAGCGGCTCGGCGTCGAGAATGGCGATCTTTTGACTGTACAGACCGCGGTGGGATCGCTTACGCTGCCGGCGCTGGTCTACCTCGGCGTACGCGATGACACCGTCGCGATCGCGATCGGCCGCGGGCGGGATCACTCGGGCCGGTACGCGCGCGCGGGAATCAACGCGCTCGATCTGCTTCCCGCGGTCGCTACCGACTCGAGCGGCGCGCTGGCGTACGTCAGCACCAAGGCGCAGGTGACGAAAGCCGGCGGCCACCACGAGTTGGTCACCACCGAAGGCTCGGCGCGCCAGCACGGTCGCGGAATCGCGCGCGCCGTTGCGGCCGGCTCGCTCGGCCAGGCAGCCGCGCCCGCTGATGCGCACGGGGCGGAGGAAGCTCACCACGACGGGCACGTCGTGCCCGAGATGGAGGGAATGGCAAGCCGCGAGTTCCTCCCGGGACTGCGCGCGCCCGTCGCGAACGACGCGCAGGGCGATCTTGGCGATCCAAACTCCAACGACAAGGGGATGTACGACCCCGACCACTGGAGCGGGATGGCGAAGCGGCGCTGGGCGATGACGATCGATCTCGCGCGCTGCACGGGCTGCTCGGCGTGCGTCACCGCGTGCTACGCGGAGAACAACATTCCCACCGTCGGCGGGGACTGGCAGAACGCCAAGGTGTTCCCGGACCGTACCGGCTTCGGCGCGAACATCGTCCGCAGCCGCGAGATGGCCTGGATCCGGCTGGAGCGGTACTTCGAGGGCGGAGAGGACGGCGGGAGCGATTTCGACACGCGGTTCATTCCGATGATGTGCCAGCACTGCGGTAACGCGCCGTGCGAGCCGGTGTGTCCGGTGTACGCGACGTACCACGCCCCGGACGGGCTGAACGTGCAGGTGTACAACCGCTGCGTCGGCACCCGCTACTGCTCCAACAACTGCCCGTACAAGGTCCGCTACTTCAACTGGTTCGGGTACGGCGAGCCGAACCGGCCGCACTACGCTTTCCCCGAGCCGCTCAACTGGCAGCTCAATCCGGACGTCACCGTGCGCGGCAAGGGTGTGATGGAGAAGTGCACGTTCTGCGTCCAGCGCATCCGCGAAGCGGAGAACCGCGCGTCGTCGGAGAAGCGCCCGCTGCAGGCTGACGAATTCACGGTTGCGTGCGCGCAAGCATGCCCGTCGCGCGCCATCACGTTCGGTGACGCGGCGGATTCTTCCTGGGCGGTAACGAAGCTGATAGACGACGAGCGGGCGTACCACGTGTTCGACGAGCTGAACACCTACACGGCCGTGGTCTATCTCAAGAAGGTGAACCACCCGCGTGAAGGGGCCGCCGCGGCGACCGGCGCGACCACCGGGGCCGGCGCGGCTCCGCAGGCGGGGCACTAGCCATGGCAGCAGCCGCCAAGCCCGTGGACGACGCGCGCGATCTCGAGGTACTGCACCGGCCCAACATCGCGTCGGCGGACGTGCAGCTTCCCGCCGTCAAGGACTACGAGCAGGTAGACAACGAGATCGCGGCGACCCTGAGCCCGACGGCCGGGTGGTACATAGGTCTTTTCACAGCGGTCGGCTTTCTCCTGATCGGCATCGCGGCGTGGATGTACCAGATCTACTCGGGGCTCGGAGTCGCGGGCTACAACCCGCCGGTGATGTGGGGCGTGTACATCATCACCTTCGTCTTCTGGGTCGGTATCGGCCACGCGGGCACGCTGATCTCCGCGATCCTGTACCTGTTCCGCGCCGGATTCCGAACCACGATTTATCGCTGCGCCGAAGCGATGACGGTGTTCGCCGTGATGACCGCGGGACTGTTCCCGATCTTGCACCTCGGCCGCCCGTGGAAGTTCTTCTGGTTGATCCCGTACCCGAACTGGCGGTACATCTGGCCGAACTTCAAGAGCCCGCTGGTGTGGGACGTGTTCGCGATCCTCACGTACCTCACGGTCTCGACGACGTTCCTGTACATCGGATTGATCCCCGACATCGCGGTGCTGCGCGACCGGGAGAAGAACCCGGTCCGCCGTCGCATCTATGGAGTGCTATCGCTTGGGTGGCGTAACTCGGACAGGGAGTGGCGCCACTTCGCGCGGGCGTACCTGTTCCTCGCCGCGTTCTCGACGCCGCTGGTGCTGTCGGTGCACTCGGTCGTTTCCTTCGACTTCGCGATGGGCCTGCCGCCCGGCTGGCACACGACGATCTTCGCGCCGTATTTCGTGGCCGGCGCGATCTTTTCCGGCATCGGGATGGTCTTCACGATCATCATCCCGGTGAGAAAGTGGTTCCGGCTGCAGCACTACGTGACGCTCAACCACCTCGACGCGGCGGCGAAGCTTGCCTTGTTCACGTCGCTGGTCGTCGGCTGCGCGTACATGGTCGAGTGGTTCATCGCCTGGTACAGCGGCCTCCAGGTTGAGCAGGATTATTTCTGGAACCGAGTCTTCGGCCAGTACTGGTGGGCGTCGGCGATCCTGTACACATGCAACATGGTGTTGCCCCTGTCGCTGTTCTCGCAGAGGCTCAGGCGGAACACGACGTGGCTGTTCATTCTCTCGATCTTCATCAACATCGGGATGTGGTTCGAGCGGTTCGTGATCGTCGTCCCGTCGCTGTCGCACGAGTTCGAGCCGTGGCAGTGGTCCGGCTACCGTGTGACGTGGGTCGATATGGCGATTCTGGCGGGGAGCTTCGGCTGGTTCAGCATGTGGTTCCTGCTGTTCATCAAGCAGTTCCCGGTGATAGCTATCGCCGAGGTGAAGGAGATCGTGAAGCCACGGCTCAGGAAGCCGCACGATCACGGCATCGACACTGCCGGGCAGCATCTCGCCTTCGAGCGTGAGACGCCGGGGGAGCACGAGTAGTGCGCGGCGTACTGGGGCATTTCCGCGAGCTGGACATGGCGGTCGAGGCGATCGAGGAGCTGAAGCGGGGCGATTACGGGCCGATCACGGTGTACTCGCCCACGCCGCGGCACGAGCTGGAGCACGTGATCTCGGCGCCGCCGAGCGCGGTGCGGAAGTACACGCTCATCGGCGGTCTGCTCGGCGTGACGTTCGGCTACTGGATCGCGATCTGGGTATCGGATTACTGGCCGCTGGTCGTAGGCGGCAAGCCCGTCGCGTCGTGGGTGCCGTACACGATCATCGGCTTCGAGGTGATGGTCCTGGTCGGCGCGCTGTCCACTGTTGCGGGCATGTTCATCAACTCGCGGCTACCCAGGGTGACGCACACCGTCGGGTACGACGCGCGATTCAGTCACGGGGATTTCGGCGTGTGGGTCGAGTGCGATCCCGAGGACGCGGGGAAGTGCGAGGATCTGTTGCGGGCGAAGGGCGCGAGCGAAGTGAGGCGCGAGCGATGAGGCCGCGCATGCTCCTGCTTCTGGCGCTCGTGCCGCTCGGCGCGTGCGAGTGGTTCTCGGACTTCAAGCGGCAGCCCGTGATCTACCCGTGGGACAGCCCTGACACGCTCACGGCTTCGCGCGGCAATCCGCAGGGATCGGTGCCGATCTCGGGGATGGCGGTGAGTGGCTTCGAGGTCTCGTACAGCGGCATGCCGACCGCGGTGGACTCGATGTCCGGGCTGGTGAATCCGACGCCGGCGAGCGCGGCGTCGCTCGCCAATGGGCGCATGTACTACCAGATCAACTGCGCCGTGTGTCACGGCGACCGCGGGATGGGTGACGGCCCCGTGATTAAGTATGGGTTCCCGGGAATCGCGATCACGGGCGACGCCACGCGCGCGCGGAGCGACGGTTACATCTACGGGATGATCCGCAACGGGCGCGGGCTGATGCCGACCTACAACCGGATCGAAGAGATGGACCGGTGGGACGTGGTGAACTACGTCCGCGCGCTGCAGAGCGGCGGCGCCGTAGAAGTCGGGCCGCTCGCCGCGCCCGGCGTCACTGGGGACAAGCTCCCGGGCGCGACGCACCGAGGTCCGACGCGCCCGTCGCCGTACTTCAATTCTCCGGCTATGCGCGGCGCGGCACCGGTCCCAGCTCCGGCTGACACGACGGCGTCGCCCGCGAGGCCTCAGCCATGAGCCTGCACACGCACGCCCCGCACCTGACGCGCGACGAGATTCTCGCGGGCACTTCCAAGCCGGTCGCGGCGTGGATCAAGACCGCGTGCATCGTTCTGGCCGCGATTGGTCTGCTCGCCTTCGTCGTGGGGCTGTTCCTCGCCCCGGATCGCGCCTGGCAGTCCATGCACTTCAACTGGCTGGCGTTCACCACGATCTCGTCCGCGGGCGTGATGTTCGTGGCCGTGCAGCGGATCACGACGGCGCGCTGGTCGCGCACCATCATCCGCTTCCTCGAAGGGTACGTGGCGTGGCTACCGGTCGCGTTCGTGATCCTGCTGCTGCTGATCAGCTTCGGGAAGGGACACATCTTCCCGTGGATGCACGAGCCCATCCCGGGGTCGGAGAAGCAGCTCTATCTGGGCAACTCGCTGTTCTTCACCCTTCGCGTCATCGCCGCGTTCGCGATCCTGACGGCGCTGAGCCTCTGGTACATCTACACGTCGGTGCGGCTGGACGTCGGGCACTCGCCCGAGGGCGGCGCGAGCTGGGCGCGGTCGATCCGCGAGCGGATGCGGCGCGGGTTCCGGGACGAGCGGCGCGAGATCCACTCGACGCACTCGCTCCAGGGCAAGCTCGCCGTCTTCCTCGGCTTCGCGTTCGTGTTCGGCTGGATCGTGCTGGCGTGGGACCTGTCCATGTCCCTGGACCCGCACTTCTTCAGCACGATGTACGGCTGGTGGGTGTTCATGAGCGGATGGGTCGCAGCGCTCGCGAGCTTCACGCTGCTGACGATGGCATGGCGAAAGCATTTGCGCCGCGATGACCTGATCACCGAGCACCACTTCCACGATCTCGGCAAGCTGTGCTTCGCCTTCACTGCGTTCTGGGGCTACATCACGTTCGCGCAGTATCTGGTGATCTGGTACGGCAACATCTCCGAGGAGACGCACTGGATGCGCCTCCGGCTGATGGACCCGTGGATCGGGCTGTCGCTCTCGGTCGTGGCGCTGATGTTCGTACTGCCGTTCTTCGGTTTGTTGTCACGCGCCGCCAAGGTGTACTTTCCGACGATGGCGTTGTTTGCGACCTGCACGGTCGTCGGGCTCTGGTTCCACAGGTACCTCGAGATTTATCCATCCATCTACGGCGTCGCGGCGGATCTGCCGTTCGGCGTGTGGGAGATCGCGATCGGGCTCGGATACCTCGGTGCGTGGGGGCTGTGCTACATCGCGTTCATGGACGCGTTCCCGCGCATGCGCGTGACGTTGATCACTTCGCCGTACCGCGACGAGGTGCAGGTGCCGGTTGATCCGAAGACGATGGAGCCGCTGCCGGCGCACGAATAGCGGTGATTAGTGATTAGTGACTAGTGACTAGTAACAGCAACCCGGTCGTCACCAATCACTAATCACTAACCACTAATCACTATATTTCTCTTCCCGGGGCGGTAGCTCAGTTGGGAGAGCACCTGCTTTGCAAGCAGGGGGTCAGGGGTTCGATTCCCCTCCGCTCCATCGCCCTCAGGTTGAGACAGCAGAAGGGGGAGCCAGCCGGCTCCCCCTCTTTCATGTCTTTTCGGAGGCGCGAACGGTCACAGCGCGTTTGACAGGCTGATCAGGACCGCCGCCTTGTCCGCTGTACGTATTCCCGAAGAGCTCGAAATCGAAGTCAATCGGGATCAGTCCGGTCGTGCGGTCGTGCGGTCGTGCGGTCGTCGGACCCGAGATTCACGTGCGTGCCCGTCGGCGTGGCGTCGGGGGAGAACTCGATGGACGTGACCTCGTACACCGGCTCGCCCAGGTGCGTGAAGCGTGGCGCGCTCAGCTCGCCACGCTCCGCGCATGCCTGGCTTCGCGGAGCGCGCTCTCTCTTTCCTGCGACGTGTCACCGGTAATTTTGGCAATGCGGTTTTGTCGCTGTTCGATTGTTTTTTGCGTTCGCGTTTTCCCTGATCTATTGCAGACTGCGAACTACCGGTCCGGGCCCAGGCGGCTGCGCCGTCGTATCTTCGAGTCCGTAGAAACCCCCATATAGGACAACCAGCCATGCAGTCGTACCTCCCCGTCATTTCCCGCGCGCGTTTGGCCTCGGCGATTCTCGCGCTCGGACTCCTCTCGCCTGTATCGGCTCAGTCGCAGCAGCCCGACCGGGCCGACTCTGCCGTCGTCGCGAGGATCCGCGACGAGGGATTCAACCGATCGCAGGTGATGGAGACGGCCAGTTGGCTGACGGACGTTTACGGCCCGCGTCTCACGAACTCGCCCAACACGCGTGCCGCGGCGAACTGGACGATTCAGCGCCTGGCCTCATGGGGAATCTCCAACGCGCGGCTCGAGCCTTGGGGCGACTTCGGAATCGGCTGGAGCAATCAGGCGCTGTTCGTGCGCGCCGTCGAGCCACAGCCGTACGCGATAATTGCGACCGTCGCGGCGTGGACGCCGAGCACCAGCGGTTGGGTCCGCGGGGAAGCGGTGATGGTGAACGACCTGACCGATTCCAGCGCCTTCGCGAAGTACGCTGGAAAGCTGCGGGGCAAGTTCGTCCTCATCACCGATCCGCCCACGGTCGCGCAGCGCTTTCGGCCTGATGCGCGGCGGTACTCCGACAGCGCGCTCGACGCGATCGCCAGGCCGCCCGCCTCTCCGGACGAAGGCCAGTATCGCCCGCCGCAGCCACAGGGGACTCTGTCAGCCACGGCTCGCCTGCAGTTCTTCGAGAGCGAAGGCGTGGCGGCTGTCGTTTCGAGCAGTCCGCGCAATGATTTTGGAACGGTGTTCGCGGCGGCCTCAATCGGCACGCGCCGGCAGGACGCGCTCTCGAGCCTGATCGGGCTCGGCTTCGCCGCGGAGCACTACAACAGGATCGCGCGCACGCTCGCGAAGGGGCTACCGGTCGTGCTCGAGATGCTCGTGCAGAGCACGGCTCATGAGGACCGCACGGCGTACAACGTGATCGCGGAGATCCCCGGTACCAACAAGAAGGACGAAGTAGTGATGCTCGGCGCCCACTTCGATTCGTGGCACTATGCCACGGGCGCGACCGACAACGCGTCGGGGGGCGCGGTGATGATGGAAGCAATGCGCATCCTCAAGGCGCTCAACCTGCCGCTCCGGAGAACTGTCCGACTCGCGCTGTGGACGGGAGAAGAGCAGGGCCTGCTCGGCTCGCGCGCGTACGTGAACAATCACTTCGCGGACCGCGCCACGATGCAGCTCAAGCCGGACCACGCGAAGTTCCAGGCTTACTTCAACATGGACAACGGGACCGGCGCGTTTCGCGGCATCTACCTGCAGGGAAACGAGGGGATCGGTCCGGTCTTCCGCGCGTGGATGGAGCCGTTCAGGGATCTCGGCATGACCACCGTCACCATCAGGAACACGGGCGGTACGGATCACCAGGCCTTCGACGCGGTCGGGCTGCCGGGCTTCCAGTTCATCCAGGATGAGATCGAGTACGGCACGCGCACGCACCACTCGAACATGGATGGCTACGACCGGCTGATAGCCGATGACCTCAAGAAGAACGCGGTGATCGTCGCGAGCTTCGTGTATCACGCGGCGAACAGGCCGACGCTGTTGCCGCGGGAGCAGCTCCCTCCGCTGCCCTCGCCGCCCTCGCCGCCCGCGGCGCCGCGGCAGTAGGAGCGACACTGCAATGACCTCGAGGTCACTGTTGCGCGGGTCGAGCATTCTCGCGCTCGCGGCGCTCACAGCGTGCTCGGTCCGGGTCGAGCGCGATCGCTCCTCCGCGTCTGCCTGGGCAGCGGACGAGGCCGCGATCCGCGCCGCAACCGCCGCTTCTGCCGACGCCTGGAATCGGGGTGATCTCAAGGGCCACGTCGCCATCTATGTGGACAGCGTGACTTTCATGACTCGGAACGGCCCGCGGCCTGGCGTCGCCGCGGTTGAGCAGTCGTTCGCTACGACCTATTTCCGTGACGGCCAGCCGAAGCAGCAGCTCCGGTTCGAGCAGGTCACGATTCGCCGCCTCGACGCAAACGCGGCGCTCGAGACGGGCCGCTTCGTCCTCAGCGGCGGAGGGGAGCCCGAGCAGTCCGGCTGGTTCACCCTGGTCTGGGTTCGGACCGCGGCAGGCTGGAAGGCAGTCCACGACCACTCGAGCTGAAGGAACGATTGGCTATCGCGTTGGCAGTACGCGACTTGGCTCCGCGGCGAGAATTGTGACGGGAGGTGCTCCTGACCAGTCCAACATGGTATGGGGATACAACGCGGCTTTACCATGGTGGAGCTTATGATCGCCATCGTCGTGATGGGCATCATCATGGCGGTTGGCGCGCCCAAGCTCGGCGCCATCCGGGATCAGGCCTCGGTTCGATCCGCGACCCAACAGATCGGAGCCTACGTCGCCACGGCCAGGGCGGCTGCGATCCGCCGCGGGCTGCGGGCCAACTTCCAGGTTCGTTCGGACACTATGTGGATCGAGATTCAACAGCCGAGCGCGGCGGA
Source organism: Gemmatimonadaceae bacterium (assembly GCA_051305945.1). Taxonomy (GTDB): domain Bacteria; phylum Gemmatimonadota; class Gemmatimonadetes; order Gemmatimonadales; family Gemmatimonadaceae; genus JACDCY01. The sequence goes on along the minus strand of JBPPMH010000015.1, from coordinate 16,327 downwards.
GGTGGTAGCGCCGCCGATCCCGCTGGCCCAGACTTTCAACATCACCATGACCTCCACGACGGATTCGATCGTATTCGACGCGCGAGGATTCGCCATCTATCCTGCCCAGACCTCGAAGTTCGTCGTCACGCGGGGGTCGGCGTCGGATTCCACGTGCGTTACCAGGCTCGGGATGATCTCGCCGAAATGCGAACTGCAATGAGGTCGAGTGGACAAGGCCCGCGGCGTGCCGGCCGGCAGGGCTTCACCATCGTGGAGCTGATAGTCGCGATGCTGATGCTCACGATCGGACTGCTCGGCCTTGCAGCTATCGGCGCGGTCGTGCTGAAGCAGATGAGGGGAGGGACGAACCAGACCATCGCCGCCGCCATCGCGCAGTCGCGCTTCGAGCAGTTCGAGGGCGATCCGTGCGCCAGCATAGTTAGCGGCAGCGCCACCGTGCGGGGCGGGACGGAGAACTGGACGGTTGCCGCCGAGGGATTCCGCGCCAAGGCCATTCGAGATACCGTGACGTTCCTGGGAACGAGGGGTATCCGAAAGGTCGGAATACACACCATAGTCGCGTGCACGCAGTGACCCGCTCCCGCGTCGCGAGAAGCGGCTTCTCGCTCGTCGAGCTACTCGTGATTCTCGTGTTGTCCGCGATCGTCATGGGGGGGCTCACTTCGGTGCTGGTGCGGCAGCAGCGATTCTATCGTGGCACCGCCGATCTCATCGAAACCCGCAGCCAGATCAGGCAGGCTGCCGGCATCATTCCGTCCGATCTGCGGGCCGTGTCCACCATCGGGGGGGATATTCTGGAGATCTCCGAGACCTCGATGGTCTTTTGGGCCACAATCGGCCAGGCAGTCGTCTGCTCCGGCTCCGGGACCTACTCGCTCGTGATCCCGCCGCTGGTGCTGGACAACCAGAACACGCTCGCAAGCTTCACAATGGTGCCGGAAGCCAGCGACACGGTCTGGGTGTATCAGGACGGCCCGTCGGATGCGGCGGCCAACGACTACTGGCAGGCTTACGGGATTGCCGGCAGCCCCGAGTCGTCGATTACTTCATGCGCGAGTCTCACCGGTATCCTCGATGCGGTGACGCCGCGGTACTCGTTTCCACTGAAGGAGGCGCTTGCCGCCGACATAACCATTGGCAATCCAGTCCGCTTCGTGCGCCGGACGACTTATATGTTGTTTCAGGCCTCGGACGGCGCCTGGTACCTCGGGTATTGCTCCCCTGGCTGCGCGGGGGAGCCGCAGGCCATCGCAGGGCCGTTCCTGCCCGGTGGTGCCGGACCAGCGGGAGTTGCATTCAGTTATCAGGACGAGGCCGGGGCGATAACCGCAGTTCCGGCGAACGTAGCGCAGGTGAGCATCGTCGTACGCGGGAGAACACAGGGTATGGTGGACCTGGGCGGATACCGGAAGGCGTACGTCGGTGACTCGCTCCGGTTCACCGTGGCAATTCGAAACCGCCGGTAACGTGACCGCCCATCCGGCTCCGATAACGACCGATCGCTCGGGCATTGCGATCGCAACCGCGCTTGGCGGATTGGTCATCATTGGCGTGCTGATCGCGGGCGTGTTCTTCACGTCCAACCAGGAGCTGCGAATCGGCGCCAACACGTTCGCCCAGGAGCGCGCGTTCCGGGCGGCTGAATTCGGCCTGAATGCTTCGCTGGCCAGCTGGGACAACGCCGAGATGGTGCTGCTCGCGCCTGGCGGCACAAAGAAGATCGTGTACGACTCGAGCGCGCAGCGGTGGCGCGATTCGGTCACGATCACGCGCCTCAATGCCACTTCATATCTGATTGTATCCACCGGTACGGCATTCGGCCGTATTCAGGGCCAGGCTCGGCGACGCAACGCTTTGTTGGTCCGGCTCAGCGCGGCGAGTGTCGAGTTTCCAGCTGCGCTGACGATGAGAGGCGACGCGAGGACCGGCGGTACTTCCCTGGTTTCAGGCTTCGACACCAACCCACCCGACTGGACGTCGTGCCCGGCCGCAACCGACACCGTCGCGGCACTAGCATTGGGCGCCGGGCTCACCATGGTGGGATGTTCGGCCAACATCTGCTTGCAGGGCCGTCCACCGACAATCACTTCGACTGCCGTAGCCGATACCGCGATTTATTTCGCTTACGGCGATGAGAGCTGGTCGAGCATGACGAAGTACGCGACCAAGACGTACGAGCCAGGCGAGCGTGCGAGGTCGATCGGACCGAAACTCAAGTCCGACGGAACGTGCGACCGTAGCGCCAAGCAAAACTGGGGCGACGCGGCGGGCGCCGCGGGTGGACCGTGCAAAGATTACTTCCCGATCATTTACGCCAAGGGCGCCAACTCCAAGCTCACCCTCAGCTCGGGATCCGGGCAAGGTATTTTGCTCGTCGAAGGGGATCTTGAGCTTGCCGGTGGTTTCTCTTTCAACGGCCCGATCGTCGTAAGAGGCACCGTTAGGACGCAGGGGACGAATGTTGTCCGCGGGGCGATAGCCGCCGCCAACATGAACGGCGGAGAGAACAGCGTCCTGGGAACCGCGCTGGTCACTTATTCGAGCTGCGCGGTCAACAAGGCACTGGAAGGTGCTATTCCCCCTAGACGGATCACGGAACGGGCGTGGATGGAGGTATTCTGATGCTGAGGCAACGCGCTGGTATCGCGATCATCGCCGCGCTGGGCGGCATTGTGGTCATCGGAGCGCTCATCGCGGGCGTGTTTTTCGTCTCCACACAGGAGAGCGAGATAAGCGGGGGGGCGCTGGTCCAGGAGCGGGCTTTCCGGGCCGCCGAGCTGGGGCTCAACAAGACGCTCGCGAGGTGGGACTCGCCGGTGATGTTCGCGCTTCCGGTGGGTGGGATGGTCACAATGGCGGATTCGGGCACTGGCTGGGTGGACACCGTGGTCGTGACCAAGATCACCAACCAAGCCTACTCGATACTCTCCACGGCAACTGCGGGCAGCGGACGGTTCGCGCGCTCGCGCAAGAAGACGCTGCTGAGCGTCCGCCTGTCATCGCCAGACTTCGACTTCCTCGGCGCGCTTACGGTCCGCGGCGAAATAGTGATCGGCGGCAGCTCGCTGATCAACGGAAGGAACACCAATCCGGCGGGATGGGGCGATTGTCCTGCGGCGAATGATACGCTGGCCGGCGTGGCCATCGCCGACTCGACGCAGATAAGCTATTCCGGCTGCCCCTCGGGAGGGTGCGTGACCGGCTCGCCAAGGATCCTGCAGGATCCCACCGCGAGCGACACGGCGAACTATTTCACGTTCGGTGACGAGGACTGGACGACTCTCACAGCTGCGGCCGACAAGATCGTCACCGGCACTACCACGTTCAGCCAGATCAATCCGGTCGTAAGCAACGGCGCGTGCGACAAGTCGGCGGCGGCGAATTGGGGAGCGCCGGTGCACACTATTCCCGCGAACCCATGCGAGAATTATTTCCCAATCATTTACTCGAAAGGATCGACCAGCACGCTGAAGCTTTCGGGTAACAGAGGGCAGGGCATCCTGTTGGTGGACGGCGACCTCGAGATCTCCGGCGGGTTCGAGTTCTACGGGCCGGTCATCGTGCGCGGCCGGATCAAGACAACGGGTACGGGCGGCAAGCTCAACGGCGGCGTGATGACGGCCAACATCCAGCTCGACCAGAATACGGTGTTGGGCGACGCGACGATCAATTACTCCCGCTGCGCCGTAGAGAAAGCCATCGCCGCCTCGGCGAAACCGCGGCGACTCGTGCAGCGGGCGTGGACTGAAGTGCACTAACGCGCCGCCTGAACATTGACGAAAAAAGGCGAGTCTCCCAGACTCGCCTTTTTTTGTGTCTTTTTCGGTCATCTTTTCCGATCGCGGTCCACTCCGTACCCTTCGTTCAGATCAATAGGAGATTCGTATTTCCCAGCGCAATGTTCTGATTGCTGAGGATGAGGAGAGCCTCAGTGCTCTGCTCGAGCGATTTCTCCAGAGCAGGGGACACACGACCGTTACGGTTGCGGACGGTACCGCGGCGCTGGCCCGCCTCCGGGAGCAGATGTTCGACGTTGCCCTGGTGGACATCAACATGCCGGGGATCGGCGGGCTCGAGTTTTTGCGCCAGGTGCGCGACGAGTCGGATCCGCCTGAAGTGGTGATCATGACGGGCGAGGATACCGTCGACAGCGCGATCACCGCCGTGAAGCTGGGCGCCTACGACTACGTGACCAAGCCCTGCCGGATGGATGAGATCGAAGTCGTAGTGCAGAAGGCGGGAGAGAAGCGAGACCTCGTCGCCGAGAATTCTCGGCTACAGCTCGCTCTGAAAAAAGTGGCAGACAGCGATCCGATCATCAGTCGGGATCCGCGAGTGTTGGCCGCGCTGAGCAGGGTTCCGGACATCGCCGGCAGCAAGCTGCCGGTGTTGATCACCGGTGAGCGCGGCACGGGCAAGGAGGTCTTCGCTCGGGAGATCCACGCGGCGTCACCGGCGAGCGAGATGGTCACCATCGACGCCGACGGGCCCACCGAATACGACGTCGATTGCGCTCTCTTCGGGCACGAGGCCGGCAGTCACTCCGGAGCCAACCGCGCGCGACCCGGTGCGTTCGAGACGGCGTGGGGTGGAACGGTGGTGCTCGCCAACGCGCACGCGCTGTCGCCCGCGTTGCAGGAGAAGCTGCTGAGCCTGCTGACTTCGAACCTCTTCGTAAGGGCCGGCGGCGATGACCCGATCCGCACCTCCGCGCGGTTGATCGCTACGACCGCTCGCGACCTGGCCGTCGCGGCCTCGGCGGGCACGTTCTCACCCGCGCTCCTGGGCGAGCTGTCCGCTCACCGAATCGACCTTCCTCCGTTGCGCGAGCGGCGAGGCGACGTGGTCATGCTCGCGGACTTTTATTTGGAGAAATATTCCGGCGGGAAGAGCCGCGCGTTCGACGCGGAAGCCATCACCGCCCTGTCGCAGTACAGCTGGCCGGGTAACGTGGTCGAGCTCAAGAACGTAGTCGAGCGAGTGGCCATGCTCGCCAGAGGAGACGTGATAGGAAAACAGGACCTGCCGCTGCCGGGCGTCGTGGGGCGGGCAACGCCGTCGTCGAGCGTCCCGTTGGCCGAGCTCGAGCGGCGGCACATCCAGGCAGTCCTGGCTGAGACGAACTGGCATCAGGGCAACGCCGCCGCGAAGCTGGGGATCTCGTCCAAGACTCTGTACAGGAAGATTCGCGAATATGGCTTCGCCCGTCCCCGCGACGCGCAGGGCGGATGAGGATACTCGTGATCGAGGACGATCCCACCGTCGGGACGTTCGTGAAGCGGGGGCTGGAAGAGCAGAGCTGGCAGGTCGATCTGGTCACTTCCGGCGACGTGGGGCAGCAGCAGGCGGAAGCGGGCACCTATGACGTCATCGTTCTCGACATGCGGCTGCCCGGCAAGTCGGGCATGGAAGTGCTGCGCGATCTCCGCGGTCGCGGCTTCGAGAAGCCGGTGCTGGTGCTCACCGCGCAGGACGCCGTGGACGCGAAGGTGGATGCGCTTCGAGCGGGCGCGGACGATTACGTGACGAAGCCTTTCGCGCTCGAGGAGCTGCTCGCGCGGGTGGAGGCGGTCGCGCGCAGGCCAGCGGCTCTCGCGCTCCCCGAGCTCCGCGTAGGCGATCTCGTGCTGGACCGTGCGACGCGGAAGGTGACCCGCGCCGGAAATCCCGTGGAGCTGACGCCCAAGGAGTACACGGTCCTGGAGTATCTCATGCGTCATCCCGGGCGGGTGATGAGCCGCACGCTCATCACGGAGTACGCCTGGGGCTATCATTTCGACCCCGGCACCAACATTGTCGACGTCGTGATCAACCACCTGAGGAAGAAGATCGACGCGGGGCGAAAGCAGAAGCTGATTTCAACGGTGCGCGGCGTCGGCTACGCGATTCGCGACCCCGCCGAGCAGTGATGTTCGCTGCTCGCTGCTAGCTGCCAGCTGCCAGCTGCCCTCATGTCCACGCGCCTGCGCCTCACCCTCATCTTCGCGGTCACGCTGGCCGCGGCGCTGGCGGCCGTCGCGACTTCGCTATGGCTGTCCCGCCGCGCGTACGTTTACCGCGATCTGAGCGCGTATGCGGCCTCGCAGGCGTTACTGGCCGCGCGGGTGATACAGGAATCGGCCGAAGCGGGTGAGCCACTCACGGAGGAGCCCCTGATGGGTGCCGAGGGCGCGCCGCTGCGCCGCGTGCTGGCTCCACGTCTGTGGCGCACCTTCGAGGCGTTGCCTGATTATCTGATAGTGATAGACGCGAACAACGACGTCGTGTTCGCGTCGGTAAGCCTCATGCGGCTCGAACGCGAGGACTGGTCCGCGATCCAGGCCGGGCTGCCCGAGGTGCCGGTAGACGGTCCGGCCGCCGTGCTCGACGTGGACGGCGGGGTACTGCTCGTCGCGAGATCGATCGGCGAGCCCAGCACGGTGCTCACGCGCGTCATCGCCGGGGTGCACGCTGGCGGCAGGCTGGAGGCTCCGAGAGAGTACCTCATCACGCTGTTCTTTCTCTTCCCGCTCATCCTGGGCACCGCGCTAGTCGCCGTATGGGGGATGCTGGGCAAGCCGTTCGAGCAGCTCCGCCGGATCAGCGACGAGGTCGCCGCCATAACCGACGGGCGCAGCCTGCACCGGCGCCTCCCGGTGGACGACAGCCGCGCCGAGCTGTCGGACCTCGTGACGACTCTCAACGCGATGATCGACCGGCTGGAGCAGTCTTTTCTAGGGTTGCGCCGATTCACCGCGGACGCCAGTCACGAGCTCAAGACGCCGCTCGCGGTACTGCGCGCGGACGTGGAGCGCGCGATGAGCGACGGCGCGACGAAATCCGAAAAGCTGGTTGCGCTCGAGGAGGCGCTGCACGAGACGGCGCGAATGGCAGACCTGGTGGAGACTCTGCTCACGCTTGCGCGCGCCGACGAGGGCCGCTTCGACCTGCACCTCGAGCCCGTGTCGCTCGGCCCGATCGTCCGGGACGTGTACGAGACGGCGCTCATTCTCGGCGAGTCGGCCCAGGTGGAAGTGAGCATGCCTTTCACCGCGGAGGCGGTGGTGATGGGTGACCCGCCGCGGCTGCGGCAGCTATTCCTCAACCTCGTGACGAACGCAATCAAGTACACGCCCGCCGGCGGCCGGGTGGACGTCGGGCTTGGGCGTCACCCGGACCATGCGGCCTTCGTGGTGCGCGACACGGGCATCGGAATAGCCGCCGCGGACATACCGTATGTGTTCGACAGATTCTGGAGGGCGGACCGCGTCCGCTCGCGCAACATCGCGCGCGGGCGGGATGGCGAAGGCGGAGGTGGCGGATCCGGCCTCGGCCTCGCGATCAGCCAGTGGATCGCGCACGCGCACGGCGGTACGCTGACGGCCACTTCCCGACTGGGAAAGGGGAGTTTGTTCACGGTGACGCTGCCTCTGGCCGCGGAAGACGCCCCGAAAAGCTTCATCGAACCTTAATCCGCACCGGATTCCATCAGCGCCCGGCCGGGGTACGTTCAATAAGAACTTGAATCGCTGCGAGCGGGCGGGCGCGAGCCCGTCTCATCCATTGCTTTTTCGAGAGAGGAAAGGGTCGAATCATGTTCAACAACCTGATCGAGTCGCGGGCCAAGAAGAGCAAGAGCGCTGGCGGGACCATCATGAGCGTGATCATCCACTCGGTGGTCGCGGTGGCCGCGGTGTACGCGACCGCGTCCGCGGGGATCGAGGCGGAAAAGAGCCGTCAGGAGAACATCAAGTTCGTCGAGACCCCGAAGGCCAAGGAAGTCGAGGTCAAGAAGGAAGAGCCGCCCCCGCCGGAGAAGATCGCGGTGATTCCGCCGCCCAAGGGCTTCCAGGTGTTGCGCGCTCCCGTAGAGATCCCCATCGAGATCCCCAAGATCGACCTCTCGAGGCGGGTAACGAACGAAGAAGACTTCAGCGGCAAGGGAGTTGCGGGTGGGACGGCGACGGGCGTCGTCGGCGGCAAGCCGATCGACCTCACGAGCAACCAGACCTACTTCTCGTTCCAGGTGGAGAAACAGGTGGAGCCGATCGCGAGCACGCAGCAGGTCGCCTTCCCGGAAGCGCTCCGGTCCTCGGGCGTGGGCGGTGAGGTCAACGCGCAGTTCGTCGTGGACACGCTGGGTCGCATCGAGAACGGCAGCTTCAAGGTCCTGAAGGCCACCAACGACATGTTCGCGTCGGCGGTGAGATCGCACCTGCCCCGGATGCGCTTCCATCCCGCGGAAGTTGGCGGCCGCAAGGTTCGGCAGCTCGTGCAGCAGGGGTTCGTCTTCAACATCCAGAACTAGCCAGATCCACCCTCTTAACGAAAACCGGGAGAGTATCGCTTTATGCAGATCTCGCTGATTGAGCTGTGGGGCCACATGATGTGGTTCGCGAAGGGAATCGCGTTCGTTCTCTTCGCTATGTCGATCTGGTCCATGTCGGTTTTCGTCAAGAAATGGTGGGAGCTGCGCAAAGCGCAGGCTGAGACGCGCAAGTTTGCACCCGAGTTCTCGCAGTTCCTCGAAGAAGACAACATCACCGAGGCCATCAACCTTTCCGAGCGCTACAAGAGGTCGCACGTGGCCCGGGTACTCGGCGGCGCCCTGGCCGAAGTGAAGCCGCTCATCCAGGACGGCTCGGTGTCCGTGAACGACATCAACTCGGCGGAGCGCGCGGTCGAGCGCGAGATGTTGATGACGCTAACCGACATGAAGCGCGGCAACGGCATTCTCGCGACCGTGGGCGCCACGGCGCCGTTCGTCGGTCTGCTCGGCACGACGATGGGTATCGTCAACGCGTTCCAGGGAATGGCCGTCTCCGGGTCGGGCGGTATCGGGGCGATCTCGGCCGGTGTATCCGAGGCCCTTCTGACCACGGCTCTCGGACTGCTCGTCGCCATTCCGGCGGTGTGGGCATTCAACTACTTCCAGGTGAAAATCGAGAATCTCGCCGCGGAGATGACCTACACCTCCAAGGAGTTCATCGATTACTTGATCCGTGGCGTCAGCGGTGAGTATGGCCGCTCGCGGTTCACGCGTGAGTTCAACACGGCCGCTTCGGCGGGCACCGACCCGATCGCCGGCTAACCGCACCCGCAACCAGGAGATACGGCGATGGGAATGTCCGTAGGCGGGGGCGGCAGCATAAAGGCAGAGCCGAACGTGGTGCCGATGATCGACATCATGCTCGTGCTGCTCATCATCTTCATGCTCGTGATTCCAGCGGTGAGTGCCGGCTTTCAGGCGATCCCGCCGCAGGGGCAGAACCTCAAGCCCCATCCGGAGGAAGACACCGATCAGGTGCTCGGCATCGACGCCGACGGCCAGTACTATCTGAACCGGGCGCCGATCCCGAACGCGGATCTCGGCAAGCATCTGGCGGACATCTTCGGCAACCGCGAAGAGGATTTCCTCCTGTACGTGAAGGCGCACAAGGATCTGGAATACTCCAAGATTCTCGACGCGCTGGACATCGCGTCCAAGAATAAGGTGAGAGTGGCGGGAATGATCACCGATCAGACTCCCGGCACGCAGTCGCTGGTGGCGAGCGACAACCTGTTGCAGTCGCAGCCCGCGGTGCCGCCGGGAGGGACCCCATAATGAGCATGCAGGTAAGCTCGGGCGCTCACAACACGCTCAGCAACGAGCCGAACGTGGTGCCGATGATCGACATCCTGCTGGTGCTGCTGATCATCTTCATGCTCGTCATTCCTCTGTCGCGAAAGGCGATCGATCTCCAGCTGCCGGATCCGACCCCGGCTCCGTCATCGGGGCCGCCGCCGGCGCAGATAGTTCTCGAAGTGCTGCCCAACGGGCAGTTCGCCGTAAACAAGCAGCCGATCGCGAAGGCAGCGCTGGCCGCGGAGCTCAAGAAGATCTACGATCCGCGTCCGGACAAGATCATCTTCGTGAAGGGCGATCCGACCGTGAAGTACGAGGATGTCATCTGGGCGATGGATGTATCCCGCGGTGCCGGAGTGAAAGTCATCGGCGTCACGCCCAAGGAATCGGCGCCCGCGGCGCAGTAGCAGCAGACGTTGCAAGCTTTTGACGGCGGGCGAACCTTTGCGGTTCGCCCGCCGTATCATTTGAGATGATCCCGCCGTGCAGATCCTCGCCCGCAATCGCCGGCCCGCCGCCACGCAAGCGCGAGGGGCCGGGGGGGTGGCTGCTGTCCGTGTTCGTGCACGCGACGCTGCTGCTGCTGCTGATCACTTCGCCTTTCTCCCACGGCTTCACTCCACCCGAGTCGGAATTCGGCGGCGGGCCGGGGCCGGCCGGTGGAGGCGGTGGCCGCAGCGGATCGGGCGCCGACGGCGAGCGGCTTCGGTTCGTGCAGACCCGCCCCGCGGCGCCGCCGCCAACGCCCGCGCCGGCACTGGTGCCATCACCGCCGATATCCGTTCCGGTGGAGCCCGTGGTCACTCCCGCCGCGCGTACGCCCGTGGCGGTCGGACCGGTTTCCGGCACGGCGACAACGGGGACGGGCACGGCCGGCCAGGGCGGCGCCGGGTCCGGGACCGGCGGCGGAACGGGGAGCGGATCCGGGACGGGCACCGGGTCCGGTACTGGCCCGGGAACCGGCGGCGGCGACGGCGTGAATCACCCGCCCACACCCACGCAGGTCTTCCTGCCCCCGCTGCCCGCTCCTCCGAGGATCAAGCCGTACCACCTCATCGCGTGGTTCGACGTGGACGAGCGGGGCAGGGCGCGGCTCCTGAGCTTCAATCCGTCGCGGGATGCGGGGTACAACCGGCGGCTGCGTGAGGTGCTGCAATCGCTCAGGTTCCGGCCGGGGGTGACAGCCGACGGAGTGCCGGTTCGGGATACGATCGACATCCAGTTCGTTTTTTGACTGCCACATAGAACGGCCCAGCTGGCAGCTTGCAGCTTGGCAGTTCTATGTGGCAGTTAGCAGTACCCGCTGCTACATTCGCGCGCCATGCAACCCGATACCGTTGAAGCGCTGACGACCGCCGCGCCGAACCGCGCCGGCGGCGAAGCCAACCTCGTTGTGCCCGACCTCTCCGGCGCCACGTTCATGGGCGTGGAGGGCACCACTCTCCTCCTCTGGGGAATGGGCGTCTGCGTCCTCGGCCTGCTCTTCGGGCTCGTGATCTACCGGCAGCTCAAGCGCCTCCCGGTGCACGGCTCGATGCTCGAGATCTCCGAGCTCATTTACGAGACGTGTAAGACGTACCTCATCCAGCAGGGCAAGTTCCTGCTGATACTCGAGGTCTTCATCGGCCTCGTCATACTCCTGTACTTCGGGGTGCTGCTCGATTTCGAGGCGAAGCGGGTCGCGATCATCCTCCTGTTCAGCCTGGTCGGCATCGGTGGCAGCTACGGAGTCGCGTGGTTCGGCATCCGGGTGAACACGTTCGCCAACTCGCGGACGGCGTTCGCGAGCCTGCGGGGCGGCGCGTTCCCGCTGTACTCGATCCCACTCCGCGCTGGAATGAGCATCGGGATGCTGCTGATCAGCGTCGAGCTGCTGCTGATGCTGTTCATCCTGCTGTTCGTGCCGGGCGAGTACGCGGGGCCGTGCTTCATCGGGTTCGCGATCGGCGAGTCGCTGGGAGCGGCGGCGCTGCGCATCGCCGGCGGTATCTTCACGAAGATCGCCGACATCGGCGCCGACCTCATGAAGATCGTGTTCAACATCAAGGAGGACGACGCGCGCAATCCCGGCGTGATCGCTGACTGCACGGGCGACAACGCCGGCGACTCCGTTGGCCCGAGCGCCGACGGTTTCGAGACGTACGGCGTCACTGGGGTCGCGCTGATCTCCTTCATCCTGCTCGCGGTGACGAGCCCCGCGGTGCAGGTGCAGCTGCTCGTCTGGATCTTCGTGATGCGTGTCGTGATGATCATCGCCAGCGGCGCGTCGTATCTCATCAACGAGGCGATGGCGCGCGCGCGGTACCGCACGGTGGAGCGTATGAACTTCGAGGCGCCGCTCACGACGCTCGTCTGGCTCACGTCGTTCGTGTCGGTCGGGTTGACGTTCCTCGTGTCATATCTGCTGATCCCCGACCTCGGCGACGGCACGCTGTGGTGGAAGCTGTCGGCCGTGATCACCTGCGGCACGCTCGCGGGAGCCATCATCCCCGAGCTGGTGAAGATCTTCACCTCGATGAACTCGGCGCACGTGCGCGAGGTGGTGACGTCGTCCCGCGAGGGCGGCGCTTCGCTCAATATCCTGTCGGGTCTCGTCGCGGGAAACTTCAGCGCGTACTGGCTCGGCATGGCGATCATGGCGTTGATGGCGATCGCGTACGGCGTGAGCTCGCAGGGTTTCGACGCGCTCATGATTGCGCCGGCCGTGTTCGCTTTCGGTCTGGTGGCGTTCGGCTTTCTCGGCATGGGCCCGGTCACCATCGCGGTGGATTCCTACGGCCCCGTCACGGACAACGCGCAATCGGTGTTCGAGCTGTCCATGATCGAGCAGATCCCGGGAATCGAGGCGAGCCTCAAGTCGGAGTACGGCTTCGAGCCACGGTTCGCGCACGCCAAGGACCTGCTGGAGGAGAACGACGGCGCGGGGAACACCTTCAAGGCCAGCGCCAAGCCCGTGCTGATCGGCACGGCCGTGGTCGGCGCGACCACGATGATCTTCTCCATCATCATCGCGCTCACCCACGGCCTGCAGCCTGAGTTCCTACAGCGACTCTCGATCCTGCACGCGCCGTTCCTGCTCGGGCTCATCACCGGCGGGGCGATGATCTACTGGTTCACCGGCGCGTCCACGCAGGCGGTCACCACCGGAGCGTATCGTGCGGTCGAGTTCATCAAGGCGAACATCAACCTGGAATCGAGCACGCGCGCGTCGGTCGCGGACAGCAAGAAGGTCGTGGAGATATGCACGCTGTACGCGCAGAAGGGGATGTTCAACATCTTCCTCGCGGTGTTCTTCTCCACGCTCTCGTTCGCGTTCATCGAGCCGTTCTTCTTCATAGGCTACCTGGTCTCGATCGCGATCTTCGGGCTCTTCCAGGCGATATTCATGGCGAACGCGGGCGGCGCGTGGGACAACGCCAAGAAGATCGTGGAGGTGGAGCTGAAGCAGAAGGGAACGCCGCTGCACGCCGCGACGGTCGTCGGCGACACAGTGGGCGATCCGTTCAAGGACACGTCCTCCGTCGCGCTGAACCCGGTCATCAAGTTCACGACGCTCTTCGGTCTCCTGGCCGTGGAGCTCGCTGTGTCGCTCACCGACCAGCAGGGCGCGCTCTGGACCACGTCGCTGTCGGGGGTTTTCTTCCTTGTGGCTGCGGTGTTCGTGTGGCGCTCGTTCTACGCCATGCGGATCGAGTCCGCCGCCGCCTGATCGCGACCGCTCCCGTCCGCCACTTGTCCACCGGATGATCGAATGCTGAAACAGCTTCTGGCGCGCAAGCCGATCGTCGAGATCCTGGAAGACCGCGATCATCCCAACACTCTGAAGCGCTCGCTGGGCGCCGGCGACCTGATCATGCTCGCCATCGGCGCGGTGATCGGCGCGGGAATTTTCTCCGCGATAGGAACGGCGGCCGCGGGCGAGCTGCTGCCCGACGGTACGGTGGTACGGTACGGGGCGGGCCCCGCGCTCGTGTTCTCATTCATCCTGCTCGGCGGCGTGTGCGCGCTCGCGGCGCTGTGCTACGCCGAGCTGGCGTCGATGATTCCGCAGGCCGGCAGCGCGTACTCGTACTCGTACGCGACGCTCGGCGAGTTTCTGGCGTGGATCATCGGCTGGGATCTGATCCTGGAGTACGCGATCGGCAACATTGCGGTCGCCGTAGCGTGGGGCGGCTACTTCAACTCGCTACTGTCCGCATTCGGGCTCTCGTTTCCAGATTGGGCAACGCACGGTTATCGCTCCGTGCTGTTGAGCTCGGACCCCGCCGTTCACGGGCTGCTCGAGACCGCTCCGCGCGTGCTGGGTGTTCCCATACTGGTGAACCTCCCCGCGTTCGGCATCGTCGCGGCGATCACGTGGCTGCTCCTGCGTGGCGTTCGAGAGAGCGTGCGGGCCAACAACATCATGGTCGTGATCAAGCTGCTGGTGCTCGGATTCTTCGTCGTCGTCGGCGCGATCCACATCAATCCGGACAATTACGTGCCGTTCGCGCCGAACGGGTGGCGCGGGATCCATCAGGGCGCCGCCATCATCTTCTTCGCCTACATCGGCTTCGACGCGATCTCGACCGCCGCCGAGGAAACGAAGAACCCACAACGGAACATGCCGCGCGGAATTCTGGGCGGGCTCGCGATCTGCACGGTGATCTACGTCATCGTCGGCGTCGTCGCGACCGGTCTCGTGCCGTACGAGGAGCTCAGGTCGGCTGATCCGCTCACGCGCGCGCTGCAGGTCGCCGGGCTCGAGACGGCGAGCTGGATCGTGGCGTTCGGCGCGGTGGTCTCGCTCACCGCAGTTCTGCTCGTCTTCCAGTACGGCCAGCCGCGGATCTTCTTCGCGATGGCCAGGGACGGGCTGCTGCCCAAGTGGGCCGCGAAGGTGCACCGGAAATCCCGCATTCCGCACATCACCACGCTGTGGACCGGCATCATCGTCGCCATCGGCGCGCTGTTCGCCGACGAGAACGAGATCTACGATCTGACGAACATCGGCACGCTGTCGGCATTCGCGATCGTGTGCATCGGAGTGCTGGTGCTTCGGCGCATAGACCCATCGAGGCCGCGCCCGTTCCGGGTGCCGATGGTGTGGGGGGTAACGCTCGGCGGCGCGGCGGCGTGTATCTACGTGATGGCGGGACTGCCGCCGCGGGCCTGGGAGCGCTTCGGCATCTGGATGGCTTTGGGGATCATTCTGTATTTCTCCTATGGCTACCGTCACTCCCGGCTCCGGCGCGAGCGGCTGGGCCTGCCGCCGGACAGGGACTAGCGGGCGATGAGCGCACCGGTCGGCGGCAACGGACGCGGCATGAAGCTGCACACCAAGATTCTGCTGGGACTCGCCATAGGCGCAGCGCTCGGCGTCGCGGCCAACCTAATGCTCGGCGCGGACCACCCGACGGTCGAGTGGATCAACAAATATCTCGCGGGGCCGGTCGGCCAGATCTTCCTGCGAATGCTGTTCATGATCGTGATGCCGCTGGTGTTCGCTTCGATCGCGCTTGGCGTCGCGGGGCTGGGTGACATTCGGAACGTCGGCCGCGTGGGCGGCAAGACGCTGGCTTACTTCCTGGTCACGACCGCGCTCGCGGCCACGCTCGGGATCATCATCGTCAGCGCGGTACGGCCCGGCAGCCGGATCGACCCGACGGTTCGCACCGAACTGCTCGCGACCTACGCCGGAGACGCGGCGAGCAAGGTGGAGGCGTCGCAGACGGGCGGGTTCGGGATCGAGACGCTGGTCAACATCGTCACGCGCAACCCGCTCAAGTCCGCCGTGGACATGGACATGCTCGGAGTGATCTTCTTCGGGCTGATGTTCGGCGTGGCCCTCACGATGATCAAGCCCGAGAGCGCAAGGCCGATGATGACCTGGCTGCAGGCGATTCAGGACATCGTGATCAAGATCGTGGAGATCGCGATGCGGCTGGCGCCGTACGGCGTCGCCGGCCTGATCTTCGGGGTGACATCGCGGTTCGGTTTCGCGCTGCTGGTGCCGCTCGGGAACTACGTGCTGGTCGTGATCGGCGCGCTGATCCTGCACACCGTCATCACGTTGTCGCTGTTCATCCGGTTCGGAGCCGGGCTGTCACCGCTGCTGTTCTTCTCCAGGATCAGGTCGTCCATCGTGACGGCGTTCTCCACGAGCTCGAGCGCGGCGACGCTGCCGACGAACCTCGCCGTAGCGGAGCAGAACCTGGGCGTCCCGCGCCACGTCGCGGGCTTCGTGCTACCCCTGGGCAACACGATGTGCATGAACGGCACGTCGCTGTTCGAGGGAATCACGGTCATCTTCCTGGCCGAGGTGTTCGGCGTGTCGTTCACGATCCCGCAGATGGCGGTGGTGATGGCCATGTCGGTGATCACGGCCGTGGGCGCCGCGGGCGTGCCGGGCGGGTCGATTCCGCTGCTCGTGGGAATCCTGGCGATGTTCGGAGTGCCGGGCGAGGGGATCGCGCTGGTGCTAGGGATCGACCGGATCCTGGACATGTCGCGGACGACGGTGAACATCATCGGAGACCTGAGCGCCACCTGTGTGATAGCCCGGTCCGAGGGCGTGTGGTCTGCGGCCGACGTCCCGGCGGTGGTCGGGGAGATGGAGCGGGAGGCCAACTTGGACGAGAGTCCGGACTGGCCGAAACCGGCCGCGTAGCGCTCGTACCGCGGCATTGGGCTTGGGTCCCGTTCGCTGGACCTACGCTCGCAAACTACGCTCGCTAAGAC
>JBPPMH010000014.1:0-23160 GCA_051305945.1 Gemmatimonadaceae bacterium | reverse complement strand
TGTGTATAAGAGACAGGTGCAGGTTGAGGGGGAGCCGGTGGCGTCGTGCCTGATGCTCGCCGCGGCCGCGGACGGAAAGACGGTCACGACCGTGGAGGGACTCGCGCGCGGCGGCGATCTGCACCCGCTGCAGAAGGCGTTCGTCAAGCACGGCGCGCTGCAGTGCGGCTACTGCACGAGCGGCGCGCTGATGTCGGCGAAGGCGCTGCTCGACCGCGACCCCGACCCGTCACGCGACGACATCAAGGCCGCGCTCAGCGGGAATCTCTGCCGGTGCGGCACCTACGGCCGCATGGTCAGCGCGGTCGAGGGATGGAGGGAGCACGATGGAGTGCCGCTCGACGCGCTGCCGCGCGCGCACGGCGAGCGCGATCAGGAGCGCGACCACGCGGTCGTGGGCCGCGGCGTCACGCGCTACGACGGGCCCGAGAAGGTCACCGGGCGCGCCAAGTACACCGCCGACCTGCGGCTTCCCGGCATGCTGTACGGCAAGATCTTCGGCAGCCCCATCGCGCACGGGCGCATCACGCGGCTCGACGTGTCCCGCGCGCGCGCGTTGCCGGGCGTCGTGGACGTGCTGACCGCCGCCGACGTGCCGGACGTGTGGTACGGTGTCAGCCCCGCGCGCGAGGACGAGCAGCTTCTCGCCAGTGACCGCGTACGCTACGTGGGCGACGAGATCGCAGCCGTGGCCGCCGTGGATGAGGAAACGGCGCTGCGGGCGATAGCGCTCATCGAGCTGGAGCTCGAGGAGCTGCCGGCCGTGTTCGATCCGGAAGCGGCGATGGCTCCGGGGGCGCCGGTGATTCACCCTGAGAAGCCGCGCTACGCCGGCAACATCAACACGCGCGTGGACTGGCACTTCGGCGACGTGGAGAAGGGCTTCGCGGAAGCGGACCACATACGCGAGCAGCGCTTCATCGGGAATCGCACGTACCAGGCGCCGATGGAGCCGCACGCGGCGCTCGCGCGCTGGGAGAACCACGCGGACCGGCTCACCATCTGGACGTCGACGCAGACGCCGCACTACGTCCACCGCTCGCTCTCCCGCATGCTCGGCATGCCGATGGGGAACATCCGCGTGATCCGGCCGCCGGTCGGCGGCGGGTTCGGCGCGAAAGCCGAGGCGACTCCGCTCGATTACTGCTCCGCGATCTTCGCGAAGCGCACCGGCAGGCCGGTGATGATGGAATATTCGCGCGAAGAGATGTTCAGGCACTTTCGTGGCCGCCACAAGCAGTACATCGACCTCAAGATCGGCGTGAAGCGCGACGGCACGATCACGGCCGTGGAGCAGCGCGTCGTGCTGGACGGCGGCGCGTACACGTCATACGGCGTGATCACGGCGTACTACGCGGGCTCGATGCTGCCCACGCTGTACAGGATGCCGAACTACCGCTACGAGGGGACGCGCGTCTACACCAACCTGCCGGCGTCCGGCGCGTTCCGTGGCCACGGTGTGCCGCAGCCGCGGTTCGCGTTCGAATCACTGCTCGACATGATCGCGGAGGACGTCGGGCTCGATCCGATCGACATCCGGCTCAAGAACGCGACGACTCCGAACACGCGCACGTGCAACGCGCTCGACATCTCTTCCTGCGAGTTCACGGCGACGCTTCTCCGCGCGCGCGACACCTCGAAGTGGACGGAGAAAAAGGGCAAGCTGCCGCGCGGGAAGGGAATCGGCGTCGGCTGCGGCGGCTTCGTGTCTGGCGCCGGGTATCCCATCTACCGGTCGGACTTCCCGCACTCCAACGCGGTCATTCGCGTGCACGAGGACGGTACCGGCGTGTCGCTGCACATAGCCGCGGCGGAGATCGGGCAGGGGTCCGACACGGTGCTCGTGCAGATGGCCGCGGAAGAGCTGGGCGTGCCGTACGAATGGGTCTGGCTGGCGGACTGCGACACGACGACGAGCCCGCTGGATCTGGGGTCGTACTCGAGCAGGGTGACGCTCATGGCCGGGCACGCGGTGCAGCGCGCGGCGGCCAGCGTTCGCGCGCAGGTGCTGGCGATCGCCGCGGGCGAGCTGTCGCGCGACGCGGGATCGCTCGTCGCGCGGGGCGGGCGCATCTTCGTGCGGGACGAGCCCGCCGTCGAGATGGAATGGGCGGCCGCCGCGCGGCTCGCGTTCGGCCGGCACGGCCCCCTCGTCGGGACGGGATCATATCAACCGCCGAAGGATCTCGGCGGCGACTTCAAGGGAGGCGCGGTCGGCACGTCGCCGGCGTACAGCTTCTCGACCGTGATCGCGGAAGTCACGGTGGATCTGGAGACGGGGCAGGTGTCCGTGGATCGCGTGACGGACTTCAGCGACGCGGGCACGGTCATCAACCCCGTGACGTTCCACGGGCAGGTGGAGGGCTCGATCGTCATGGGGCTCGGCGAGACGCTGCTCGAGGATACGCTGTTCGACTCCAAAGGGAGCGCGATGAACCCAAATCTCCACGACTACCTGATCCCCACGATGCAGGAGACACCCGAGATCCATTCCGCGGCGGTGGAGAGCTTCGAGCCCAATGGACCGTTCGGCGCGAAGGAAGTCGGGGAGGGGTCGCTCGTTCCCGTGCTCGGCGCCATCGCCAACGCGATCTACGATGCGTGCGGGGTGCGCGTGACGGAGCTACCCGCGTCTCCGGAGAAGATTCTGCGCGGACTGCCCGCATGAGCGCGCCGCGCATCGCGCCGATAGACGATATCAGGCCGTCCCGGCTGGTCCGCCCGTCCTCGCAGAAGAAGCTGGACAGGCTGCTGAGCAAGGCCGCCGCGCTCATCGCGAAGAACGGGTTCAACGCGATGACGATGCGCGAGCTGAGCGCCGCTCTCGGCATGAGCCTGGCGGGACTGTACCACTACTTCGCGAGCAAGGAAGATCTGCTCTTCCAGCTGCAGTACCGCACGTTCGCGGCGCTGCTCGAGCAGCAGGAGAAGATCGCCGAGCAGCCGGGCACGCCCGATGAGCGGCTCGAGCGGCTGATCACAGGCCATCTCCAGTTCTACTCGCGGCATACCAACGAGCTCAAGGTGTGCACGTTCGAGCTCGAGTCGCTCGGCCCGAAGCCGTACAAGCTCGCGGAGGAGATCCGGCGCCGGTATTACAGGCTTATGGCCTCCGTGGTCGCGCAGGTGATCGACGGGCCGGCGGCGGGCGCGAGGGAGACCCGCCAGAGCCGGCACGCCGCGCTGTACATCTTCGGAATGCTGAACTGGATTTTCATGTGGTACGACCCCGCGCGGCACGGTTCGGTCGAGCAGATAGGACGGGAGATGCGCGATCTGCTGTTGCATGGACTCAAGGGCGCGAAACGAAGCGGCTGATTCGGGGCGCAGCGCTCGCTTTCCGGCACTTCACTCAGGAGGTTGTGCGTGCAGTTCAACGATGTCTGGATTCCGTACGGCGGATACTGGTGCACACCCTTCAGCGCGTGGCAGGGCTCGTTCGCCGCGCTGCCCCCGATCCCGTTCGCCGCCGAGATGGCGGCGCGGGCGCTGTCGGAGCGTGGCATCGCCGCGACCGATATCGACGGCATGTGTCTCGGCACGACCGTCGCGAGCAAGCACTCCTTTTACGGCGCGCCGTGGTTCGCGGGACTCGCCGGTCTGGGCCACGTGAG
Organism: Gemmatimonadaceae bacterium; assembly: GCA_051305945.1. Taxonomy (GTDB): domain Bacteria; phylum Gemmatimonadota; class Gemmatimonadetes; order Gemmatimonadales; family Gemmatimonadaceae; genus JACDCY01. The sequence continues at coordinate 19,546 of JBPPMH010000014.1, read as the reverse complement.
CGGGCCGACGATCAATCAGGCGTGCGCGACGTCGGTGCGCTGCGTCGTGCAGGGTGCGCAAGAGCTCGAGTCGAACGGCGCGCGCACCTACCTCGCCGCTACCGCGGACCGCACGAGCAACGGGCCGCACGTATTCTACCCGAACCCGGCAGCTCCCGGCGGTACCGGCGAGTCGGAGAACATCGTGCTCGACAGCTTCGGTCACGATCCCCACGCCAAGGGATCCATGCTCCAGACGGCGGAGAACGTGGCGCGCGAAGCCGGGATCACGCGCGAGGCGCAGGACGAGATCGCGCTGCTCAGGTATGGGCAGTACGAGTCCGCTCGCGCGGGCGGCGGATTTTTCGACCGCTACATGTTGAATCCGGTGGAAGTCAGGGACGCGCGCGGGAAGAAGGTCCTTGCGACGTTAACCGGAGACGAGGGGGTTTTCCCTACGACGGCTGCGGGACTTGCCGGACTCCGGCCGGTTCTCGAAGGCGGTACGGTCACGTATGGCACACAGACGCGCCCCGCCGACGGGAACGCCGCCATGCTGCTCACGGCGGGGCGTGAGCGCGCCCGCTCGTTGGCTCCCGACGGCAACGTGGACGTACAGCTCCTCTCCTACGGGCAGGCGCGAGTGAAGAAGGGCTTCATGCCGATGGCCGTCGTTCCCGCCGCGCAGCTCGCGCTCGACCGAGCGGGGATCAAACCGAGCGACCTCGCGAGCGTTACGACCCACACCGCGTTCGCCGTGAACGACGTGTACTTCGTTCGCGAGCTGAAGTTTGACGCCGAGCGGATGAACCGGCACGGGTGCTCGCTCGTGTGGGGACACCCCCAGGGACCGACCGGGCTTCGCTCGATAATGGAGCTGATCGAGGACCTGGTGACCCTCGGCGGAGGCTATGGGCTGTTCACCGGCTGTGCCGCGGGCGACAGCGCCGCCGCGATCGTGCTGAAAGTCGACGCGCGCTGAACATCATAGGGCTGCCAGAGGAACATCAATGACGAACTATTTCGCTCCGAAAGACGCCGCCGGGTTCGGCTTCAAGGACATCCTGTACGAGAAGAAGGACTGGGTGGGTCGCATCACGATCAACCGGCCCGAGTCGTTCAATTGTTACACGACATCCACGCTGCAGGAGCTGATCACCGCCATCGACGACGCCTCGAACGACGACAACGTCGGGGTGATCGTGCTTACCGGCGCCGGCGACAAGGCGTTCTGCACGGGCGGCGACGTAAAAGAGTACGCGAACGTCTACACCAAGAGCCCGCACGACTACTTCAAGTACATGGGGCTGTTCGCCAAGTACATCGAGAGTATCCTCCGGAGCGGCAAGGTGACGATCGCGCGCATCAACGGGATCGCGGTCGGCGGCGGAAACGAGACCCAGCTGGCGTGCGATCTCGCGGTCATGGCCGACGACACCTACCTCGGCCAGGTGGGAACAAGCGTCGGAAGCGTCGCCTGCGGCGGCGCGACCCAATGGCTGTCGATCCACGTGGGCGATCGCCGCGCGCGCGAGATGCTGTTTCTCAATCCGCGGATTCCCGCGGCGAAAGCGCTCGAATGGGGGCTGGTGAATCGCGTCGTGCCCCGCGCCAAACTCGACGAGGAAGTGGCCACTCTCGTAGGGCAGCTGCTCGAGAAGTTCCCCGAGTGTACCCGGTACACGAAGCAGCAGGTGAATTACTGGAAAGAGGCGTCGTGGCACGCCACGGTCGGCCACGCGCGCGACTGGCTGTCGACGCACTTCACGACCCTGGAGCCGTACGAGGGGATGCAGGCGTTCGTCGAGAAGCGGAAGGTGGACTTCCTGGGGCTGCGCCGCAAAGCCGCGGGAGAGGGTAGCAGCGAGTTTCTCTGGGGCCCGTACGACAAGGCATGCGGCAAGTGCGGGGCAAAGGGAATTCCGGAGCGGTTCAGCTACTGCGGCAGCTGCGGCGCCGGACTCGCCTGAGAGCCGCGGACACGATGAATCTCGCGCTTTCGGGACAGGCCGCGCTGGTTACCGGCGCCGGTCGGGGCATCGGCGCTGCGATCGTGCGCGAGCTCGCGCGCGCCGGCTGCGACGTGGCGCTCGTCGAATTCGGGGCGTTCGCCGAAGCGGAGAGCCTGGCCGGAGAGCTGCGTGATGAGGGGAGGCGGTCCCTCGCGATTCGCGCCGACGTGTCCGATTTCGCCGCCGCGGAGCGGACGGTCGCGGCCGCGGTGGATGCGCTCGGACGGATAGATCATCTCGTGTGCAATGCCGGAATCACGCGCGACGCGATGAGCTGGAAGATGACGGAAGAGCAGTGGGATCAGGTGATCGACGTCAACCTCAAGGGCTGCTTCGCGTACTGTCGCGCGGTAGCCGGCCCGTTCCGGAGGCAGCTGCACGGGCGGATAGTGAACATCGCGTCCGTCAACGGTCTGCGCGGCAAGGCCGGGCAGTCGAATTACGCGGCGTCGAAGGCCGGGGTAATAGCGCTCACCCGCACGCTCGCGCGCGAGCTCGGCCCGAAAGGGGTGAACGTGAACTGCATCGCTCCCGGCGTCGTGCGAACCGCGATGACCGCAAGCCTTCCCCCCGCTGTGCTCGAGAGCGCGCTCTCCGACACGCCGCTCGGGCGGATGGCCGAGCCTGAGGACGTGGCGCGCGTGGTCGTCTTCCTCTGCAGCGATGCTTCCCGGCACATCACGGGCGAGGTGATCAGGGTGGATGGAGGGCAGCTGGCATGAGCACCGGCGCCACGCACGAGCCGGCCGTGAATCCCGCGCCGGCTACCGCGCGCTTCATCGGCTACGAGGTGCGTGAGGACATCGCGTTCGTGACGCTGGACGCGCCGCCGCTCAACATATTGACGGCCGCGGCGATGCTGCAGCTTGCCGGCGCCCTCGAGCTTGCGCAGGCGGACCGGTCGCTGTGCGGGATCGCGCTGTCGGCGAAAGGCAAGGCCTTCTCGGCGGGCGCGGACATCGGCGAGCACCGGCCGGAACGCGCGCCCGAGATGATCGCCGCCTTCAGCCGCCTGTTCCAGCTACTGGGCGCGAGCGAGCTGCCGCTGGTGATGGCGGTGGACGGAGCCGCGCTGGGAGCCGGGTTCGAGCTGGCGCTGATGGCCGACGTCCTTCTCGCGAGCGAGCGCGCCACGTTCGGACAGCCGGAGATCAGGCTCGGCTTCTTCGCGCCGGTCGGAGTGACGGCATTGCCGGCGCGCGTGGGGCTGGGCCGCGCGCTCGAGATCACGTGCACGGGTCGCACGTACACGGCAGCCGAGATGCTCGCGATGGGACTCGTGTCGCGCGTGGTCGCGTCGCCGGAGCTGCCGGCGGCCGTGGAAAGCGTGCTCTCCGACCTGCGGCGCGCGAGCCCGCTCGTGCTGCGGATGAACGTGCGGCTGACGCGCGCGCTGTTCGGTCAGCCATTCGAGCGGGCACGCCTCGCCGCCGAGGATGCCTTCCTTGGAGAGCTCATGGCCACGGAGGACGTGCGCGAAGGTCTCGCGTCGTTCTTCGAGAAGCGTCAACCCGCGTGGAAGAATCGATGACCGACACGGGTGCGCTCGAGCGACTGGGATGAGAGTCCTCATCGTCGGAGCCGGCGCGCTGGGCGGGCTCGTGGGAGCAATGCTCACGCGAGCAGGCGAGGATGTGACACTCCTCGAGGTGAACGCCGCGCGCGCGCATCAGCTCAACACGGACGGACTGCAGATTGCGCGGTCCGGGGGCGGCGAGTCCATCACGGTTCCCCTGCGCGTCGTCACCTCGGTGGAAGGGCTCGATCCTTTCGACCTGGTCTTCATCGCGGTGAAGACGTATCAGACCGAAGACGCGGTGAGGGCCGCGCTGCCGGCCGCGCGCGCGGATACGCTCTTCCTGTCCATGCAGAACGGCGTCGGCAACGCAGAGCTGGTTGCCGGTCTCGTCGGTCCGGAGCGCGTGCTGTGCGGCATCACCTATCACAGCGTACAGCACGTCGGACCCGGGCGCCTGCAGTTCCGCGCCGGAATAAAGCCGATCCAGATCGCTCCCTTCGACGGCGTCGTGACTCCGGCGATCGACGCGATCGGAGAGATGTTCCGCGCGGCCGGGCTCGATACCACCGTCGTCGCGAACATCGATCATGCCGTGTGGCAGAAGCTGCTGCACAACGCGTCGATCAATCCCGTGTCGGCGATTACCGGACTCACCTGCCGCGAGATTCTCGGCGACGAGGACCTGCTGGCGTTCATGCGTGACCTGTGCGCGGAGATCGTCGCCGTCATGCGAGCGCGGGGCGTGCCGATCGTCGATGAGGAGGATCCGTTTCGGCCGCTGCTCGGATCGCTTACCGCGCTCGGGAACAACCGCCCCACGATGTGGCAGGACCTCGCGCGGGGAGTGCGGACGGAGATAGATGCGCTCAACGGCGTGGTGGTCGCGGAGGCCGGGCGACTCGGGCTTCGCGCGCCGCACAACGCGGCGCTCGTGCGGTTCGTGCATTCGCGCGAGCGGCAGAAGTTTCTCAACCGGCAGAACGTCTCGCGCGCGCTGGGACTCGACGCCGCATCTGTGTCGAAGCGCGCGGCCGCGGGTAGCCGCAGGACTCCGGGCTCCGCCGGGTCCGAGCCGTGGAACCGGCAGGACGTGCCCGCTCTCGAGAGCACGCGCAGGCTGCGGGAGATCATTCGGGTCTACCACCGCGACGTAGCCGCCGCGTCCGACGACCCCGACCGCTTCGTCGCCGCGACGTCATGCCTGGCGCCGGTCGAGATCGTTCGCGCGCTCGGCATCGTTCCATGGTTTCCGGAGAACCGCGCCGCGCGCATCGGCGCCCGGCACGAGGCAGCCCGCTACATGGCGCTGGCGTCCGCCGAAGGCTTCTCTCCTTTCTCCAGCTCGGCGATGCGCACGGACATCGGAGCGCTGCTGTCCGAGGGCAGTGCGTTCGCCGCGACCGATGGAACGCGGGGAACGCCGCGTTGCGATGTCGCCTTGTACTCGACCAACACGGGGCAGGAGCTGCCGCGCTGGTTCGAGTTCTACGGCGCGCACTTCGGCGTCCCGGTCGCCGGACTGTGCCCGCCACCGGCGGTGGACAAGATGAGCAGCGCCGAGGCATATGCGGCGACCGAGCAGCTGCTCCGGCTCGTCGAGCAGGTCGAGCGTGCCACCGGTCTCACGCTCTTCATGGATCGCCTCAGCGAGACCGTGGCGCACACGGTGGAGGCGGCGCGGCTCTGGGGCGATGTTCTCGAGCTCGCTTCCGCCGTGCCCGCTCCGCTGACGTTCGGCGACATGCTGACGCACATGACGCCTATGATCCTGCTTCGCGGGACACCGGAGGCGGCCGCGTACTACCGCCTGCTGAAGAGCGAAGTCGAGGAGCGCGTCGCGAGCGGCATCGCCGCCGTGTCGGGCGAGCGGCACCGCTTCTACTGGGACGGTCCGCCGGTCTGGAGCGCCTTGCGACCCGTCACCCGGATTTTCGCCGATCACGGCGTCTCGATCGTCGCCGCTACGGACTGCGAGAGGTTCACGCTCCCGGGACTTGACGCGCTCGACCCGATCGAGAGCGTCGCGCGGACCTACGCCGGCGTGTTCGGCAACCGGTCGCAGCGGTACCAGAGTGATTTTCTCGCCTCCAGGTTCGAGCGGTTCGGCGTCGATGCCGCGGTCTTCCACGATTCGCGCACGACACCGGAAGGGAGCCACGTGCGCTATGGTCTCGCCGTCCGTACCGAGCAGCAGACGGGCGTGCCGGCGCTGGTGATCGAGGCCGACTCGCATGACGACCGGCTCTTCTCGGCCGATCGCATGGAGCAGCAGCTCGCGGAGTTCCTGGAGCGGCACGAGCTGCGGCCCGCCCGCCTCGCCGCGCGCGAGCCGATAGCGGCGAGGCGGAGTTAGCGATGCCTGACAATTCGAGCGGAATCGCGGCGGGAGTGGACGTCGGAACGGAGTGCGTGAAGGCCGTGGTGATAACGGACGCCGGCCGCGCGCTTGGCCGCTCGGTGATCCCCACGCGCGGCTACTTCCAGGTTTGCGCATACGAGGCGCTGACCGCGGCTCTCCATGATGCGGGCGGTCGGCTCGAGGACCTGGCAGGCGTCGGCGCTACGGGGTTCGGCATGGCGAGCGTTCCCGGCGCGACTGTGACCGTCATGGAATCAGCCGCGCATGCACGGGGCGCGTTCCACCACATGCCACATGCCATGACGCTGGTGAACATCGGAGGGGGCGATCCGCACGTGATCGCCGTGGACGCCACGGGAGGCCAGACGGGAGCCCACGGCATGCGCCGCTGCGCCGTGGGAGTAGGAAGCTTTCTTACGCTGGCAGCGCGTCGCCTCGACGTGGGCGCCGCGCAACTCGACGAGCTGGCCGACGCGGCCGCCGGAGACGCGGCAGCCGTGACCAGCTATTGCTCGGTGTTTTCCGCGTCCGAAGTGCTCGAGCGCCTGCGGGAGGGCGCCACCCGCGAGCAAGTGGCGCTGGGCTGCGTACGGTCCGTCGCGCAGCGCGTGCTGGAGCTGGGCTCCTTCACGGACCCCGTCGTGGTGTCCGGCGGCGTGGCGGAATACTTCCCCGGGGTGCTTCGCGCGTTCGAGTCTCTCTCAGGGTTGCGGGTGACCACGCTCCCGGAGCCCATCTACACTGGCGCATTCGGCGCCGCGCTCGCAGCCTTCAGTGAGCGGGGGGGACATCCCGTGCTCCGCGTGGTCGACCACGCGGGAGGAGCGCTGTATTGACCGAGCTCGCCAGCACGACTGCGTTGCGGGCCACCATGGACGCGTATTACCGCTCGTTGGCGGATGCCGCTCTCCGCGGGACCGCGCCCGTGGCGTGGTGCACCAGCGTCGGACCCGCGGAATTGCTGCGCGCGCTGGGATTCGCGGTGCACTTTCCCGAGAACCACGCGGCGATCATGGGCGCCGCGCGCACGGCCAACCGGTACCTGCCCATGGCTCACGCGCAGGGGTACTCGCAGGACATCTGCTCGTACCTCACCAGCGACATCGGCGCGTACCTCGCGGGCGAGTCGCCGCTCAAGGCGTACGGCCTGGAGCGCGCGCCGAAGCCGGACGTCCTCGTGTTCAACACCAACCAGTGCCGGGACGTGCGCGATTGGTTCGAATGGTACGGGCGCGAGCTGGGCGTTCCCGTAATCGGCCTGCACTCTCCGCGCGCGATCGACGACGTCACGGAACGCGACATCGACGCCGTGACGAAGCAGCTCGAATCGCTGGTGGCGCCGCTCGAGCAGATCGCGGGCGCGCGGCTCGACGACGCGCGATTGGCGAGTGCCACGCGCGCGTCGAGGGACACGGCGGATCTGTGGGGCGCGTGTCTCGAGACTGCCTCCGCGCGCCCGGCACCGCTGACGTTCTTCGATGGCACCATCCACATGGGACCGGCCGTGGTGCTGCGCGGCACCGAGGACGCTCCCGCGTACTACAGACAGTTGCTGGCCGAGCTGCGGCAGCGCGTCGAGAGCCGAGTGGGAGCCGTGCCGGGAGAGACGCTGCGCCTGTACTGGGACGGCATGCCCGTGTGGGGCCGGTTGCGGGCGCTGTCCACGATGTTCGCCGAGTTCGATACGGCGGTCGTGGCCTCGACGTACTGCAACAGTTGGGCGTTCGCGGGCCTCGACCCCGCCGACCCGTGGCGGTCCGTCTCCCGCGCCCTGCTCGAGCTGTTCATCGCGCGCTCCGAAGCACCGAAGGAGCGGTACATCGCCCGCATGGTGGAGTTCTACGACGTCGACGGCGTGATTTTCCACGACTGCCGGACCTGCTCGAGCAACTCTAACACGCGCTACGGCATGCCGGGGCGCATCACCGAGCGCCTGGGGATCCCGACCCTCGTGCTCGACGGCGACGTGAACGACCTGCGGTGTTTCTCCGACGAGCAGGCGCGTACGAACATCGAGGGGTTCGTCGAGCAGCTGACGGACGCGCGCGTGGCGACCGCGGCAAGAGGCCAGCGCTGATGCCGTACTACGCCGGCCTCGACAGCGGTTCCTGGACGACGAAGGCGGTCGTCATCGACGGGGATTGCGAGGTGCTCGGTACAGCGGTCACGCGGTCCGGCGCGGACCTGACCGCGGCGGCCGAGCGCGCCTACGAGACGGCGCTGACCAACAGCGGACGCGCGCGCGCCGACATCAAGGCGGTATGGTCCACCGGCTTCGGCCGGAACACGATTCCATTCGCGGACGGATCGCGCACGGAGCTCGATTGTCACGGGCGCGGTGTGGCGCATTTCGTCCAGGGGCCGCTCGTCGTGATCGACATCGGCGGGCAGGACGCGAAGGTCATCCGGCTCGATGCCGCCGGCCGCCGTCTGTCGCACCGCATGAACCGGAAATGCGCGGCCGGCACGGGGAGCTTCCTCGACGAGATCGCGCTGCGGCTCGGGATTCGAGTCGACGAGTTGAACGCGCTGGGCCGCGGATCGACCGAGAACCTCGAGCTCTCGAGCTTTTGCACTGTGTTCGCCGGAACGGAGCTGCTGACGCTCATCCGCGGCGGGAAGCAGCCCGCGGATCTGGCCATGGCGGCCTACCGGTCGCTCCTCAAGCGCATCGTGTCGATGGACGTGCTCGAAGGGAAGATCGTGCCGACCGGGGGAGTGATCGCGTACCACCCGATCATGGTGGAGCTGATCGAGGAAGCATGCCGGGGCGAGGTGGTCGTGCCGCCCCACCCCCAGGAGATGGGCGCGTTCGGTGCCGCGCTCGCGGCCTTCGCCGCGTGCGAGGCACACGATACGGAGGACACGGCCGACATGGCGGAGCTGGGTCAGCCATGAGCCTCGGCAGCGCGGCCGTGCGCGAGGGCGACACCATCTATTCGCGGCTGCGGCCGGTCGGCGAGCGCGAGTCGGTGGGCGGGATGCTGGCGCGCAACGCGGCCCGGCTTCCGGGTCATGCCATGTATGGCGTCAAGCGCGATGGAGCATTCCACGCGGTCAGCTGGAAGCAATGCCTGGACGACGTCGTCGCGCTCGGACGCTTTCTGGCGGAGGCGGGCGTGGGACCGGACACGCGCGTCGTGTCAGTCTCGCCGAATCGCGGTGAGCTGCTGGTCGTCGAGCTTGCGACGATGTGCCTCGGCGCAACGTACGTCCCGATCTTCGCGGGCTACTCCGCCGAGCAGCTGCGCGACCTGATCGAGTACGCCGATCCGACGGTCCTCGTCCTGGCCGGACGCCAGCAGCTCATGCGGGCGTCCGTGCCGCAGACGGTGCGCGCGCTGATCACGCTGGATCCGCTGACGGATGCGGACCGCGACGCGGTTTCGGCCGGCAGCCTGTCCCGGGTTCTGGCGTTCGCCGACGCGCTCGAGCGCGGAGCCGGCGCTGCCACAGCCGCGGCCGCCGGCGCGTTCCTCGCCGCCGCGGCGCAGGTGGACCCGTCCACGGCCTGCCTGATGATGTACACGTCCGGTACGAGCGGCCGGATGAAGGGCGTAGTGCTCACGCACGACAACATTCTCTCGCAGCAGCGCGCGCTCGCCGCCGTATGGAATGTCACGCCGGAGGACCGGCTGCTGTCGTACCTGCCGTGGCATCACAGCTTCGGCGGCATCTTCGAGAAGTACACCGCGCTGTACAACGGCGCGACGATCTTCATCGACGATTCGCTCGGCAAGGACACCAGCCGTCTGCTGGCCAACTGGCTGGACGTCCAGCCGACGATCTACTTCAGCGTTCCGCAGGTGTACCAGCAGCTGGTCGCGCACGCGCAGACGCACCCGGAAGACGAGGCGCGAATTTTCCACCCCGGACTCCGCTTCGTGTTCACCGCCGCCGCGCCATTGCCGGCGAACATCTCGGCGTACTTCGCCGGGAAGGGGATTCCCGTGCTCGAGGGATGGGGTCTGACCGAGACATCCCCCTGTTGCACCATGACGGATCTCACCGAGGCTCGCAGGCTGCCCGGGATGGTGGGGTATCCGATTCCGGGCGTAAGGGTGCGCATCGCCCCCGACGGCGAGATCCTGGTGAAGGGCCCCAACGTGATGCGGGGGTACGACAACGACCCCGCCGCGACGCAGGTCGCGCTCCCCGGCGACGGCTGGTTCCACACCGGGGACCTCGGGGAATTCGTGGGCACCGGGCTCAAGCTCATCAGCCGGAAGGATCGCGTCTTCAAGATGCTCAACGCGGAGAAGATCGTCCCGACTGAGATCGAGAATCGCCTCGCCGGAATGAACAGCTTCATCCGGCATGTGATCGTCGCGGGTGACGGGCGCCGGTTTCTAGCCGCGCTGATCTACCCGGATTATTTCCGGATCGCCGAGCAGTTCGGGGACGATCAGGCGACCGCGGACCGCGTCGTCAAGGACTCGCTGCGGGAGACCATCGTGCGATTCAACCAGGAGCGGCCGGCGAAGTACGAGCGCATCGAGGCCTTCGCGGTGGTCGCCAAGGAGCTGTCGCTCGAGGCGCGCGAGCTCACTCCGTCGATGAAGGTGCGCGTGCGAAACGTGCTGCAGAACGCGGAAGGGTATCTCGAAGCCATTTACGAGCCGAGCGTCGACTGCGACTGCCGGTTCCTGCGGAAGATCATGCGGCTCGCGCCGGACGACCGGAACTGCTTTGCCGGGAAGGATTGCACGCTCGACCGCTGTCACGAGTGCGGCAGCGTGCTGTTCGGTGACTTGTCCCTGGCGGCGTCTCCGGACGTGAGGCTCCAGTGACCGGGGCGATGACCGCCGGCGGAATATGGGACGCGTGGATGATGACCGCGCCCGACGCGGTGCTGGAGCATGCCCCGCGACCGGCGGAGACGCCGGGCGCCGGCGAAGCGACAGTCGAGGTGGCGGGCTGCGGCGTGTGCCATACCGATCTCTCCTTCCTGCATGGCGGCGTACGTACCCGGTCGGCGTTGCCGCTCGTGCTCGGTCACGAGATAAGCGGATACGTGCGGGCCGTTGGACCCGGCGTCGATCCGGCGCTTGTCGGACGATCGGTGGTCGTGCCGGCGGTGCTGCCCTGTGGCGAGTGCGACCTGTGCCGCGCCGGCCGCCGCTCCATCTGCCGCAAGCAGGTGATGCCCGGCAACGACCGCCACGGCGGATTCGCGTCGCACGTCGTCCTGCCGGCGCGGTTCATCTGCATCGTGCCCGACGCGGTTTTACGCCTGCACGATCTCTGGGAGCTGAGCGTCGTCGCCGACGCGGTGGCCACGCCCTTCCAGGCGGTGAAGCGTTCGGGTCTCGCGGCGGGCGATCTGGCCGTGTGCGTGGGAGTCGGGGGCATCGGCGTGTACGGCGTGCAGATAGCGTCCGCGACGGGCGCGAAAGTGGTCGCGCTCGACATCGACGACGCCAAGCTCGAGCAGGCGCGCGCGGCCGGCGCGCACGCGACGCTCAACGTCAGCGACTCCTCGGTGCAGGACGCGCGCAAGCAGGTCAAGCGTCTCGCCGAGGAGTTGGGAGCGAGCCCGTTCCTGTGGAAGATCTTCGAGACGTCGGGAACGCGCGCGGGGCAGGAGCTCGCATTTGGGCTCATCGGCTACGGCGCGACGCTGTCGGTAGTCGGCTATGCGACGGGCAAGATCGAGCTTGCACTCTCGAACCTGATGGCGTTCGACGCCGTCGCGCAGGGCAACTGGGGCGCCGACCCGCTGGTGTATCCCGAGCTGCTGGAGTGGATCGCGGACGGCCGGATCGCGGTGCGCCCGTTTGTGGAGAGGCACAAGCTCGCGGACATCAACGACGTCTTCGACCGTGCCCACCACGGCGGGCTCACGAAGCGCGCCGTCCTGGTGCCCTCCTAGGCTGATGCCCTCCCGGGATCGCTAGGCGGTCATCGCCGCGGCCTCACGCTCCAGTCTCTCGGCGAGCGCATGGAACCGCTCGTGGGCTCCCGGACCGACGTCTTCCCGCTCGACGCGCTCGAAGTCCCGCAGCACGCTCCGCTGCTGTTCGGCTGAAAGCATCTCCTCCGCCATCGGGAACAGCATCTCGTCTTCCCTGACGATGTGATCGCGGAGCAGCGCGACGTAGCTATTCACGCTCGAGATAAGCGTGCCGCGCGCGCCGGCTTCGCCGCCGCGCAGCTGCCCCGCGGCGTCGCGCATGGCGCGCGTGAGCGCGCGCCCCTCGACGTGCTCGTCGAGAAAGATCTCCAGCGGGGGCTCCTCCGGGCGCGGCAGCCCGCTCTCCACCATCGCGCCGAAGAGCACGCCTTCTTCCTTCCTGTGATGACACCCGTCGGCGAAGCCGGCGATGAAATCAGCGGCATCGAGAAAGAACTCCGGCGGCACGGAATGCCCGGCTTCGAGATGTCCCGCGGCGGTCTCGAGCGCGTCCAGAACCCGCTCGATGAGCCGGTGCTCCTGCATCAGCTCCTGGCTGACGCTCGCGGATTCTCCCATGGTGTCGCTCCCTGAGTGTGAGTGGTGCCTTGGTGTCATTGCCGCTTGACCGTCGTGAAGTGCTGCGCGTTCTCCGGCGCGTTCGGCTTTACGCGCACGCTCTTGGCGGGGATCCCGACGTTGACGTGGTACGGCCGAACGTCCTTGGTGGCCACGGCGACCGCTCCGACCATCGCGTGCTCCCCGACGTGCACTCCGGCCAGCACAGTGGCGTGGTACGTAATCCGCGCTCCAGGGCTCAGCGTGGTCACCGCGTTGGTTACGTCCTTCTGGTCCACGATGCTGTGCGTGTGGCTGTAGATGTTGGCGTAGTCCGCGATGGAGGCTCCGTCCCCGATCACGAGTCCTCCGCGGTCGTCCAGCAGCACGTGCCGGTGCACCACCACATTGTCGCCGACGTCCATGTTGTAGCCGAAGGAAAACTCGACGTGCTGGAACGCCTTGAAGTTCTCGCCGCACCGCTTGAAGATGCGCGGCGCCAGCAGCCGGCGAAGCTGAACGCCCAGCTCGACGTTCTGCCCGCCCAGTACAGTCCGATCGAAGGAATACCAGAGCCACAGCAGCGGCTTCACTTTCTGAAACCGCGTGTCGTCGCACTCGGCATAGTACTCCGGCTCCAGCGTGACGTTGCGCGGATCGAGCGCCGAGAGCGCTAGGCGAGTGCCGAGCGGCAGCGAGCGGTCCTCGACCGCGCTTTCCCAGTCGCTCGCATATTCGGGGTACGTGATCTCGCACAGCGTGTTGCGGCAGAGGATCGCGCGGTCGGTGGTGCCGTCGGTGAGGGCTGAGTCGATCTGGTCCAGCCACGCTGAGGCGAGGGAGGAATTGGGGCGGTCGGCAATCTTTCGTAAAGGCAGTGTCGCCATTGGGGCAGCCGGTGGAGGTGGTCTGATGGTCAGTGTGCAACCAGGGAGAGCAGCGCGCGGATCCTGGCCAACGCTTCCGCGATCTCCTCCATCGAAACGGCGCCCACGCTCAACCGGAACCAGCCGGTCTCGCGCATGAGGCCGAATGCCTGGAACGGCACGATCGCCACGCCTGCCTGCTCGAGCACGAACGACCGGATCGCTTCGTTGTCTTCCAGGACCTGCCCGCCTGCCAGCTTTCCCCGGAGCTTGAGCTGGAGCGACACGTAGATGGCTCCGTCGGGGCACAGCACGTCCACGGGGAGGCCTTCATCTCGCATCGCGGCGAAGCCACGGTGGAGCGCGTCGAGCCGCTCGTGCACCGCCGCGTCCATCGTCTCGCGGTACCCGGAAATCGCGTCCGGATCGTTTAGCAGCTCCGTGACGCCCACCTGCTCGGCGTGCGGCGCCCACGCGCCCATGTGCGACACGAGCTCGCCGACTTTCTTCGCGATCGCGGGCGCCGCGAGCAGCCAGCCGACCCGGAGCCCGGTGGCCGAGAAACTCTTCGACGCTCCATCCATCGTCAGCACGTACGGCGCGGACTCCGGCACCAGCGCGAGCGCGTAGCGGTGCTTGTTGTCCTTGACCCGGATCGAGCTGTAGATCTGGTCGTACAGCAGGAACAGCGGCCGCTGGTTGCCGTCGCTCTCGCGCCGGCTATTCTCCCGCACGATCGCGTCGAGGATCGACTTGAACGTATCGGGCGCCATTGCCGTGCCCGTCGGATTGCCCGGCGAGCAGAGGCATAGCAGCCGCGCGGTCCGCATGTGCGGCTCGAGCTCGGCGAGCGTGGGCTGGAATCCGTTCTCGCTCAGCGCCTCGATCTCGACGGCGTTGGCGCCCGAAAGCCAGGCGTACGAATCGTTGTTCCACGACGGCACGGAGTACACGACGGTGTCGCCCGGCTCGATCACCGTGCGGTAGAGCGCGTACAGCACCGGCCGGCCGCCGCTCGCGATGAGAACCGACTCGAGCGGGTAGCGCACGCCGCAGCACCGCTCGACGTACCCACTGACCGCCTTGCGCAGCGCGGGGAGCCCCGGCGGCGGGGGATAGTTGGTCGCGCCGGACTCGAGTGCTTTCTCCACCCCGCGCAGCAGCTTGTCGGGAATCCGGAAATACTTCGGCCCGAAGTCGCCGATGCTGAAGTCGAGCACTTCGGTGCCGGCGGCACGCAGCTCGCGCACCTGATTGGCAGTGCGAAGAATGCCCGATAGGTGCATTCCCCGCGCGAGCTCGGACAACGAGTCGGCGAGGCGAGCCTGATCGCCGAAGTCGGGAGTTGCGGTTACTTCGCTCTCAACGGCCGTCACGGCGTTGGCGGCCGCAGAGATCTAGCCCTGACCAACGCTCTCTCCCGCTCAATGCGGGGCAGCGCCTGCTCCCAGAATCCGTTCTGCTCGTTCAAGAACCGCACGATCAGCGGCTGATCCAGATCGATCTCCCCGTCGAAGACGAAAATCGCGCTCTGCGTTTCCCGCTGCTTGAGTCGCTGCTCACCGAAGCCCGAGCTCAGCGCGATGACGTCCACGGGGCGGAAGTCGCGGCCCGTACTCGTGATGATGAGATCCATCGGACTGAACCTGATGTCGGGCTCCACTCCGTAGAACGACACGAGCCAGAGCGACAGCTGCCGCCCGCCGAAGCGCTGCGACAGCTCGGCGACGCGCCGACTCGCGCTCTGCTGCAGATCGCGGAGAGTGCGATACGAGTCCGGGGTCAGCAGGCGGATCAGGCCCTCGTCCAGCGGCAGAAGCCTTACCACCAGTCCCGGCGGCTGCAGGCGGATCGCGATCTCGTCCTGCCGCAGCGTGCCGAAGCCGGCGGGCACGAGGTCCATCCCGGTGGTGTCGTGTGCCGAGGAGGACACCGGCGGCGCGCCGCCGCCGACCGGCTGCGCCGGCGCGCACGACGCTGCGAAGAAGAGCGTCGAAATCCAGGTCGAAATCCAGACCGAATTCCTAATCCTCATGGGCCCCGCCAGGTTCGCTGAGCAGCTGATCGATCGCGACCGCGACTTCGTCGCGCCCCTCGCCGGTTACGGCGCTGAACGGAATCACCTCCGCTCCCTCGAAGCCGAGCTGCCTCTCGATCCCGGAGATTCGCTCAGCGGCCGCGCGCTTCGTGAACTTGTCCACCTTGGTCGCAACGAAGATCGCAGGAACGCCGGTTTCCGCAAGGAACCCGAGCATCGTGCGGTCCTCGGGTGAGAGGTCGCGCCGGCTGTCGTAGATCTGCACGATGCCGCGCAGCTGCTTCGTCCCGCGCAGGTAGCTCTCGATCAGCGGCTCCCACCCGGCGCGCTGCGTCTTGGAGACCCGCGCATAGCCGTAGCCGGGAAGATCGGTGAAGACGAAGCTGTCGTTCACCAGGAAGAAATTGATCTCGCGCGTGCGGCCCGGCGTGCGGCTGACGCGGGCGAATGCCTTGCGGCGAACGAGCGCGTTCAGCAGCGAAGACTTCCCGACGTTCGATCGTCCGGCGAACGCGACTTCGGGGACAGTGATCTCGGGCCTCCATCCGCCCACGCTCGCCAGCCCGCCGAGAAACTCGATGCTGCGTATTACGAGCGGGTCGGCGGAGGACGAGGTCAAAGGTCAGTGGGCGGTCGGCTGCTCGTAGCCCGCGGGCGGCTTGGCGAACGTGGCCGGCTGATCGAGCGCCTTCGCGACCGCGGCCACCCCGGCGCCGCCGCGCAGCGCGATGGCAAGCACCTCGTCCATCGTCTTGACCGGGTGGAAGCGCACGGTGCGCGTGACTTCCTCCGGCAGCTCGTCGAGGTCGCGCAGGTTGCCGTGCGGGATGATCACCTCGCGCACCTTGTTCCGGTGCGCCGCGACCGCCTTCTCCTTGAGCCCGCCGATCGGGAGCACGCGGCCGCGCAGCGTGATCTCGCCGGTCATGGCCACGTCGCCGCGCACGGGGATCTGCGCGAGCGCGCTGATCACCGCCGTCGCGATCGCGATTCCCGCGGACGGCCCGTCCTTGGGCGTCGCGCCCGCGGGCAGGTGCACGTGGATGTCACGGGTTTTATAGAAGTCGGGGCGGATAGCGAGCGCGTCTACGCGCGAGCGGGTGTAGCTGAGCGCGGCTGAGGCCGACTCCTTCATTACGTCCCCGAGCGTGCCCGTGAGCTGGAGCTTGCCGCGGCCGGGCACGGCGCTCACTTCCACTTCGAGCAGCTCGCCGCCGCTCGTAGTGTACGCCAGTCCCGCGGCCACGCCGATCTTGTCCTCCAGCGAGACGTCGTCCGGATCGTGCGGCGGAGTTCCGAGCAGTGCTTTCAAGTCCGACGCGCGCACGACGCGGTCGGGGATCGTCCCCGGGTTTTCGGCGATGCGGCGCGCGAGCTTGCGCGCGACGCGTCCGATGCGGCGCTCCAACTCGCGCACGCCCGCTTCGCGCGTGTAGTTGCGCATGATCTCGGGGAGGGCGTCCGGATCCCAGGAGACTTCCGCCGGATCCAGGCCGTTCGTCTGGAGCTGGCGCGGCACGAGGAACTGGCGCGCGATGGCGAGCTTTTCGTGGTCCAAATAGCCCGCGAGCCGGATGATTTCCATCCGGTCGCGCAGCGGATCCGGGATCCCCTGGAGCGAATTGGCGGTCGTGACGAACAGCACCTGCGAGAGATCGTAGTCCACCTCGAGGTAATGGTCGTTGAACGCGCGGTTCTGTTCGGGATCCAGGACCTCGAGCAACGCTGCCGCGGGATCGCCGCGGAAGTCGGAGCCGAGCTTGTCTATCTCGTCCAGCAGGATGACGGGGTTCACGACTTCGGCGCGGCGCATCGCCTGGATGATGCGGCCCGGCATCGAGCCGATGTACGTGCGCCGGTGCCCGCGAATCTCCGCTTCGTCGCGGATTCCGCCGAGCGACATGCGCACGAACTTGCGGCCGAGGGCGCGGGCGATGGACTTGCCAAGGGACGTCTTGCCGACGCCCGGCGGCCCGACGAGGCAGAGGATCGGTCCCTCGATGCGGCCGACCAGCGAGAGCACGGCGATGAAGTCGATGATTCGGTCCTTCACCTCGTCGAGCCCGTAGTGATCGGCGTCGAGCGTCTGCCGCGCGTGCGCCACGTCGAGCACGTCGTCGGTGCGCTCGTTCCACGGCAGGCTCACGATCCAGTCCACGAAGTTTCGCGCGACCGTGTACTCGGGCGACATCGGCGACATGCGCCGGAGCTTGCGCAGCTCGCGCGTGGCGCGCGTCTGCACGGCGTCCGGCAGCGACTTCTCGCGCATCTGCGTTTCGAGATCGGAGTAGTCGTCAGACTCGTCCTCTCCGAGCTCGCGGTGGATCGCGCGCAGCTGCTCCTGGAGGTAGAACTCGCGCTGGTTCTGCACCATCGCGCCGCGCACGTCGTCGTCTATCTTGCGCTCGAGGTTGAGCAGCTCGGTCTCGCTCGACAGGATGTCGCCGAGCTGCGCGAAGATGTCCGGGAGCGACGCCGTCTCGAGGATCTGCTGCCGGACCTCGTGCTTGAGGGCGACGTGGGCGGCGATGCCGAACGCTTGCCGCTGCTCGGAGTCCGCGGCCTGCACCATCGCGACGACCTCGCCGGGGATCCGGCGGTGGAGCGCGACGTACTCCTCGAACAGCGTCAGCGCGTGCCGCCGCGAGGCCTGGCCGTCGGAAGCGGGTTCGCCCTGCGTGACCGGGAACGGCTCGATCGTGGCCTGCAGCCGCTTGCCCGGCCGGCCGAATCGCTTCACGCGCGCGCGGGCGATCCCTTCCACCAGAACCTTGGTCGTGCCGTTCGGGACGCGCGCCACCTGGAGCACGCGCGCGATCACTCCGACGCGATACAGGTCGTCGGCGCCGGGCTCCTGGGTCTCGGGGTTCTTCTGGGCGACGAGGAAGATGTGCTTGTCGGCGTTCACCGCCGCTTCGACGGCGGCGAGCGACGCCGCGCGTCCCACGAGCAGCGGGATGACGACGTAGGGGAACAGCACCAGGTCGCGCAGCGGCAGCACCGGCAGCCGCTCGCTCGTCGTGAACGACTCGTTGTCTCTCGTAAACTCTATCGGCATTTGTGGCGGCTTGCCGCCCCGGCGAGCGGAGCGGGCGGGGCTACGCTTCTTTCTTGCGCAGCGCGGTGGTGATCTCGAGCAGCGGCGGGACGCCGTTCGTCACGCAGGCCTCGGTCACCTTCACTTCCACCACGTCGTCGCGGCTCGGGAGATCGAACATGACGTCCATCAGGATCTCCTCGACGATCGCGCGCAGCCCGCGCGCGCCGGTGCCACGCTTGAGCGCCTTCTGCGCGATGGCCGCGAGCGCCGACTCCTCGAACGTGATCTTGACGTTCTCGAGTCCGAACAGCTTGGTGTACTGCTTGGTGAGCGCGTTCCGCGGCTCCTTGAGGATCCGCACCAGCGACGCCTCGTCCAGCGCGTCCAGCGCGACCGTGACGGGCAGGCGTCCCACCAGCTCGGGGATCAGCCCGTAGCGCAGCAGGTCGTCCGGCTCCACTTCCTCGAACGGCATCGTCGCGCTCAGCCCGCCGATCTTGGTGGCCGCGTTGTTGAAGCCGATCTGCCGGCGGCCAGTGCGCGCCTCGATGATCTTCTCCAGGCCGTCGAACGCGCCGCCGCAGATGAACAGGATGTCCTTGGTGTTGACCTGGATGTACTCCTGCTGCGGGTGCTTGCGGCCGCCCTGCGGCGGGACCGAAGCGACCGTGCCCTCGATGATCTTGAGCAGCGCCTGCTGCACGCCTTCGCCCGACACGTCGCGCGTGATGCTCGGGTTCTCCGACTTGCGCGCGATCTTGTCGATCTCGTCGATGTACACGATCCCGCGCTCGCACTCGGCGACGTTGAAGTCGCCGGCCTGGAGCAGCCGGACCAGGATGTTCTCCACGTCTTCGCCGACGTAGCCGGCTTCGGTGAGCGTGGTGGCGTCGGCGATGGTGAAGGGAACGTCGAGGATCCGCGCCAGCGTGCGGGCGAGCAGCGTCTTGCCCACGCCCGTGGGGCCGATCAGCAGGATGTTCGACTTGTCGAGCTCGACCTCGTCTTCCTTCAGCGAAGCGGAATTGATGCGCTTGTAGTGGTTGTAGACCGCGACCGACAGCGCCTTCTTCGCGTGCTCCTGGCCGATGACGTACTGGTCCAGGACGTCCTTGATCTCCTGCGGACAGGGGACCTGGGTGATGGATTCGGCTACCTCGCGCTCTTCGTCCTCGGCGAGGATCTCGTTGCAGAGCGCGATGCACTCATTACAGATGTACACCGACGGGCCGGAGATGAACTTCCGGACCGAATCCTTCGATTTTCCGCAAAAGGAACAACG
>JBPPMH010000013.1:0-2065 GCA_051305945.1 Gemmatimonadaceae bacterium | reverse complement strand
TGGACCTGGGCTGGCTCCCAATGAGCTTGCGCTCATCACCGCCGACCTAGCCAAGCAATACGCGAATCTCTCCACACGAACGATGATCCGCGACCTGGAGGTTCTCAAGGAGAAAGGGTTGATCGTCGAGACTGCTGGGAAGTACGCAATCAACTTCAATCTCTTGGTGCCACATATTGCACGCCGCAGGAGGCGCGGGGATGTCCCATCGGCTGTTGAAATTCAGCGGCGGCCCGAGTGACGACTACGCGACGTGACGATCCTCCTCTGCGGTGCCGAGACCGAGCTGCCGATCGCGGGCTCGGAGGGCGCTGACGAGCGTCGGCATATCAGCATATCCCTTCAGGCGACGGAAGCCTTTCACCGCTTCGAGGACACCGGCGGCGACCCAGCGGAGCATCATCTGCCCACCACGCCAGCGCGTGACGTTCCGCTTCACCGACCGCGTCCGGCTGATGAGGCTTTCGACCGCGTTGGTGGTCGCCAACGAGCGGCGCAGGCGGGGCGACAGCTTCAGCGTGAGGACGGTGAGTGTTTCGTCGAGGCCTTCGCGCACGCTCGCGGCGGCGCTGGGATACTCGGTCTCCAGCCGGCGCGCGAGATCCTGCAGCAGGCGCTGAGCGGTCTTCACGTCGGTGGCTTGGTAGGCCCGCCGCAGGATCGCCTGCGCCCACGGCCGATCCCGATCGCTCAGGTACTCGAGGATGTTCCGCGTTTTGTGGACTTGGCAGCGCTGCACGAGTGCCGCCTCCCCGAAGATGGCCCGCACCGCTTTTCGCAGCGCCTTCGAACCGTCGAGCATCACGAGCAGGCTCCGGTCGGTACGCAGGCCGCGGCTCTGGAGATTGGCGAGCAGGTCCTGGCAGACGCGGGCGTTCTCCGTCGAGCCATCCCACAGGCCGAGCGCGTGTTTCTGGCCGTCGGCCGCGATGCCCAGCGCGACGATCAAGCAATGCTCGCCGATGTGGACGCCGTCGATGATCAGCCCGACCAGGTCGAGGGCCTCGAGCGACGTGGTCTGCCACGCGGCCAGCTGCGCGGCCGTCTTCGCCACGAAGCGGCGACTCACGGCACTCTTGCTCGTCCCTCGGCTGCGGATCGTCGCCGGCACCGGCTCCAGGCTTCGCGCGTAGCCGCGGGTCGCCACGCCGACCAGTATCTGCTCGACGACCCGGCGATTCAGCGGATCGACGTCGGCCATCGCGCGGAACGTGGGCCGCGGGACCTCTTCGCCGTCGGCGCGCACCCGCGGCCGGCGCACCGCGACCTTCCGGCCGCCGAACACCACCTCGCTGCGCACGGTGCCGGCCCGCGAGGCGCGGCGCTCCGCCTGATGTGCATAGCGCGGCCCGCAGAGGGCCGTGCGATCCTCTTCGAACATCGTGTCCAACACCTTCAGGCCCGAGCGGACCGCGAGCTCGAACAGCTCGGTCCGGGCATCCACCAGCAGATCGACCAGCGGGAGGTGTCGGGGAGATTCAACAGCGACCGGCTGGGTGACTGTGCGAGACTTCTTCATGGCGGCTCCTTTTCTGTGAGGCTTTCGGCCTCGGTTTGGTCACCACTCGTGTATCACGAGCAGCGACGGAGCCGCCGCTTCAATTTTCAACACCTATCGGGACATCCCCCCTGGGCGCGGATCAACAGTTAGCGAAAAGTTGAGTGTCCCCGTTTTCCCGTATCACCGCCGTTCCTGGATCGCGTAGTCGGCCGGCACCGTGAAGAGTGACGGATCGGGCTCGGCGCGAAGGATGTTGGTCAGGCGATAAATCGTCTCCCCCGAACGCGGATCGCTGTGCTTCGTCATGACCAGCACCTGGAGCTCGTCGGAGAACCACTGCTCGGAGACGACCTCGATGTCCTGCGCATTCCCGATCTCGCCGGCGGGAATCGTCGTGGTCGTCCGCGTGCCGTTCGCCATTACCCCTTCGATGTTCTGCGGAGCGAGCTCTTCGCGGACGCCACGGCGGCTGGTCGCGGTCATCACGCCACCTCGTCCGCCGCCGACGACACCAGTGAACCCACCGGCCGCTCCCGTTCCGCTGCCCGTGGCCGTGCCGTTGGC
>JBPPMH010000012.1:0-21332 GCA_051305945.1 Gemmatimonadaceae bacterium | reverse complement strand
GCCTGCGGGCGAGGCGCGAAGGCGAGCCGCGGCCGCGCGGCGGGCGGCGGGCGGGGCGCGGGCAAGTCCGCGAGCCAGCGCCGCGCGAAAGGGAGAGCCGCCCGCCGTTAAGGTGCGGTGGCGGTAACGCCACCGCGCCAATGCGTCGTTGGGGACGCACGACACTTGCGACTAGCTTACGGTAACCATGAACGAAGACGGGAACGACAAACTCAAAAAACTGCTGCTGTCCGGCGGCGCGATCGTCGGGGCCGCGGCGCTGTTCAACGCGTTCGCGCGGAAGGGCGTGGATCGTCTCACCAACCTGATCGGCGGCGAAGAGGGCGGGTTCAGCTGGCGCGGCCGCAGGATCGCATTCACCAAGCGCGGCAGCGGACCGCCGCTGCTGCTGGTGCACGGCATCTACCCCGCCGCGTGGTCGTACGAGTGGCGCAACAACGTGGACTATTTCGCCCGCACCAACACCGTCTACACCATAGACCTGCTCGGCTTCGGCCGATCAGACCGGCCCGCGATCCGCTACTCGGCGCGGCTGTACATCTCGCTCATATCCGACTTCGCCGCGCAGGTGGTCGAAGAGCCCTGCGTGCTCGTCGCGTCGTCGCTCTCCGCGGCGTTCGCGTTCGTGCTCGGCGCGCGCGATCCACAGCGCTTCCCCGGCCTCGTGATCATCGCGCCGTCAGGACTCGTGCGGCTGACGGAGACCGGCAGCGTGGCGCTCGACGCGGGACGGCTCGCGCTCGACTCACCGGTGCTCGGTACCGCGGCGTTCAACGCCATGGTCTCGTCGCGCGCGCTGCGCGCGCACCTGCGAAAGAAGTACTCGGACGACACCATCGTGACGCCGGAGCTCGTCCGCGTCGCGCACACGACCACGCACCAGCGCGGCGCGCGGCACGCGCTGGCCGCGGAGTTCGCGGGGCAACTCAACATAGACGTCTCGCGCGCGGTGCGGCGGCTGATGCAGCCCACCTTGCTCGTGTGGGGCAGCGACGGCATCGAGGCGCCTCTGGACGAAGCGACGCGCTATCGCTCAATTCAGCCCGCTATCGAGCTCACTGTTCTGTCACCCGCGGGAGACCTGCCACACGATGAGCGTGCCGAGGACTTTAATGTTATCGTTTCCGCATGGCTGAGTCGCCAGTCGCTCTCCTCCGCGCCCACTCCCGCCACGCTCCCTGGAACGCCCGAGGCCTCGCCGCGCATGTGACCGCGCTGGTGGACGCAGCGGGCTTGCGTCCAACCAACGCTTCGGCGCGCGCCGCGCCGACCGCGCGAGCCGTTCGATTCTATGTGGCAGGCGGGTTGATGGACCGCCCCGATGGATCGGGCACCGCAGCCACGTACAACTACCGGCACCTGCTGCAGCTCCTCGCGATCAAGATCCGGCAGCGCGAGGGTCAGAGTCTCGAGTCCATCAAGCAGGAGTTCACCGGCGTAACGGGCGACGCGCTCGAGCGGCGCATAGCTACCTCTCTCGCGCTGGCGCTCGGCGCCGGCACCGCCGAAACCGTCGCGCATGACGACGATCCGGCGCGCTCATGGCGGCGCGTGGACGTGACGGAAGGAGTCGAGATTCACGTCCGCTCGGACGTGTCCGCAGCGAGAGAGAACGCGGTGGTCGCGATGCGGGAAGCGGTACGCGCCGCGCTTGGAAGAGAGGACGTGCGCGATTAGAGGCGGTGATTAGTGATTAGTGTGTAGTAACTAGTCACTAGTCACTGGTCAGGACCGGCGCGGTGCTTTCAGCTTCCGAATCGGGGGATCTCCGGTCACCTTCTCCCACCCCGCCGCCGCGCCGCGCTGCGACAAGAGCGTCGCCAATCCGGCGGTGATCGCGGATGCGAGCGTAAAGCTGATTGCCTTTCTCCACGGCTCGATCGGCAGCTGCTTCACGTTCGGCGGATCCTCGTGCGTCACCGCGCGCCAGCCACGGTTGAGCGCCTTCTGCACGATCGCGCCCGCCAGCATCGCTGAGCCCGCCGCGACGATCGCCCACAGCATGCTCTCAGGCTTCTGTTTCTTCTTTCTCATTCGTGGTCCCTTTCAAGTCTCGACCAGTGCAAGATGGCAATACCGATGCCGCGCCCTCACGAATCTCTCCGGGACGCAGCACACAACACGCAACTCAGTTACAGCAAGCGCCACAGCTTCCCGGCACCCCAATTCAGCAGCTTGTCCTTGAGCGGCCAGTTACGCACGTCCTCGAGCGTCATCTCCTTCGAGTGCTTGAGGTCGTCGAAGAAGATGCCGTCCATGCGCTGGCCGAAGCCCTCGTCGAGCACGACGATGTTCGACTCGTTGTTGAACGAGATGGAGCGGTTGTCGAAGTTCATCGAGCCGATCGTGGACCAGTAGCTGTCCACTACCATGGTCTTGGCGTGCATCATAGACGGCTGATACTCGTAGATCCGCACGCCGCCCTCGAGCAGCTCATCGTACATCGCGCGGCCGGCGTACCACGTGGTCTTGACGTCTGTCGCCGAGCCAACCGTGAGCACGCGCACGTCCACGCCGCGCTTCACCGCCGCGATGAGCAGGGCCTTCAGGTTGCCGTCGGGGACGAAGTACGAGTTGGCGATGTACAGCGTCTTGCGCGCGCCGGCCAGCGAAACGGAGAGGAACCGCTCGGCCGGAGTGCTGCCGACGCTGGGAATCGTATGCATCAGCCCGGCGTTGATGTCGCCGCGCCTCGAGAGCGCGGGCCAGGGAAAGAACATGTCACCGGTGATCAGCTCGCCGGTGGCTTCCACCCAGCCGGCGGCGAACGCCGCTTGCAGCGACGCGACGGTCGGACCGCCGAAGCGCGCGTTGGTCTCGCGCCACTGCCCCTCGCTGTGCCCGTTGCCCAGCCAGTAATCGGCCAGCCCGAAGCCGCCGGTGTATCCGGTCTCGCCGTCCACGACGACGACCCGCGCGTGCGACCGCTGCGTCGCCTGGTGAAGCGTGTACCAGCGCAGCGGACGGAGGAGCGCGACTTCGACGCCTGCCTGCTTCAGCCCCTCGATCCATTCTTCCTTCAGCGCCCCCGATCCGAACGCGTCGAGCAGCAACAGCACGCGCACGCCGGCCCGCGCCCGCTCCGAGAGGTACTGCGCCAGCGTGTCCGCGACGGCGCCCGGCTGCGAGTAGTACATCTGCATGGTGATCGTCCGCTTCGCCGCCGCGAGGTCGTTCCACAGCATCGGGTACGTGCCATCGCCGTCGAGCAGGATGTCCACCCAGTTCCCCTCGTCGATGTGGGTCCCGGTGTACAGCTCGACCGACTTGGCGAAGAGCGGGTCACGCACGTGCGGAGGTCCCTCGTCGTCGCCATCGGCGATGACCTGCTCGACGGTATGGCTGCGCGTGACCGAAAGAATTCCGACCAGCGTCAGCACCAGAACCAGCAGGATCAGGAGAATCAACCCGGCGTATTTGACGAACGTCATGTGGTGTTTCTCCACTTGCCTGAAGGTCTCAAAACTTGCTCCCAGTCACGAATCAGAACAGTTTCGGCGTAATGAATGTCGCAGCACGCCACCGTGCAGCCACCCGGGCGATAGTACTCGACCGGTCGCTGGAGGCATTGCCGTTCTTCCGCCTCAGTGACTCCGCCGACGACTCCGCGATAAGCTACTCACCGCCGTCCGGCGGGCGCTGGCGCGTACTCCCCAGCCCCGGCGACCGGCTGCCCGGAACGTTCGACCAGGACATCTATGTCGAGCTGCTCCGTCGCTATCACGAGTCCGGCTTTCCGTCCGACGGGTGCGTGACATTCACGCTTCATGCCTTTCTGCGCGCGATCGGACGCCGGGTGGACGGCCGGACCTACGAGCAACTCCGCGCGGGGCTCGCGCGGCTGCACCGGACGACCGCCGAATCCAACGGCGCGTACCTCGTCACCGCCGAGGGGCGGCCGCTCGACGGCGGCTTTACGCTGCTCTCGGCCGTGGCCATTGACCGCAGGCGCATGAGCGATCGGGAGCAGCTCAGCTTTTTCCCCGCGCTCGAATCGGCGGAGCCTGGGGAGGCCAGGGTCACGCTGTCGCCGCTCATGCGGGGAAACATCGAGGCCGGCCACACCATCACCCTGTCGCCGACGCGCTACCTCGCGCTGAGCAGTCCCGTCGCGCGGCGGCTGTACCGCCTGCTGGAAGTCGCGCGCGCGGAAGGCCAGCTCACCTGGCGCTCGTCGCTGGAGAGCCTCGCCGAGCAACTGCCTCTGGCGCAGCGTTTCCCCTCGCACCTCCAGCGCGTCCTCCAACCGGCGCACGAGATGCTTCTTGCCGCCGGGATCGCGCGCGACGTCCGCATGAAGCAGGTAAACCGCGAATGGATGGTGGATTACGTGATCGCGGGGCGGGCAGGAACACCGGCTCCCCCCGGCGGTACTCATTAGCTTAGATGAACACACCCAAACAGAAGAAAATGAGCCGTTTCCGCAGGCACTTCATCGCAGCCGCGCTGGTCCTCCCGCTGATCGCGGGCGCGTTCGTGCAACAGAGCCAGAGCTCGCTCGAGAATGCCCGTCTGCTCGAGCAGGTCATGCAGCTCGTCTCGAACCGGTTCGTGGACACGTTGAACGACGCCCAGCTGTATGAGAAGGCCGCGCGCGGACTCGTGCAGGAGCTCAACGACCCCTATACCACGCTGCTGTCGCCGCGCGAGCTGTCGAACTTCAACGCGCAGACCGGTGGGCGGTACGGCGGCATCGGGATGGAGATCGCCGAGGTGCAGAACTTCGTCACGGTGCAGCGGGTGTTTCCGCACACGCCCGCGGAAGGCGCCGGCGTGCAGGAAGGCGATCGCATCGTCGTGATAGATACGGTACAGGCGCGCGGGTGGACGGTGACGCAGGTCTCGGACGCGCTCAAGGGCACGCCGGGCACGCGGGTGACGGTTCACTTCCACCGGCCGGGCGTCCCCGAGCCCATCGTGGTCCGGTTCACCCGGGCGATCGTGCACATCCCCGCGGTGCCGTACGCGATCATGCTGGACAACCAGTACGGCTACATTCCGCTGCTGCAGTTCAACGAGACGGCTACGAAGGAACTCGGCGAGGCGGTGCAGAGCCTCATGAGCCAGGGCGCGAAGGGGATCATCCTCGACCTGCGCAACAACCCCGGCGGCATACTCGACGAAGCGCTGACCGTGAGCAACCTGTTCCTCCGCGAGGGCCAGGAAGTCGCGAGCATGCGCGGCCGCAGTACCGAGCCGCAGACGTTCATCGCGCGCGAGACGCCGCTCGCCGCGGAACTGCCGCTGGTCATTCTCCAGAACGGGTACTCCGCCTCAGGCTCCGAGATCGTCGCCGGCGCGCTGCAGGACCACGACCGCGCGCTGATCATTGGCACGACGTCGTACGGCAAGGGTCTGGTGCAGACGGTGTATCCGCTCAACGGCGGCTACGCGCTCAAGATGACCACGGCGAAGTGGTTCACGCCGAGCGGCAGGTCCATCCAGAAGGAGCGCAAGCTGCTGCCGAACGGCGAGTTCGTCGAAGTGGGTCCGACTGGTCAACCCCTCGGCGCTCCTGATTCCATGGAGACGGAGGAAACGCGACGTGCGAGGCCGCAGTTTCGCTCGGACGCCGGCCGGATCGTGTACGGCGGCGGCGCGATCACGCCGGACGTGATCGTGCGTCCCGACACGCTCACCACGCCGGAACAGCGGCTGATCAACGCGCTCGCGCCGCAGGGGCAGATCTTCCGTACGACGCTGTACGACTACGCCCGCGAGCTCAAGCCGCAGGTGACGCCCAATTTCGTCTTCCAGCCCACGTGGCGGCAGGAGCTGTTCCGAAGGCTCACCGCCGCCGGCGTGAAGGTCGAGCAGGAGATGTACAACGACGGCGCGGCGGAGATCGACCGGATCCTGCGCGACCGGGTCGCCGTCATCGCTTTCGGCGATTCGACGGCGCGACGCCGGTCGGTGCAGGAGGACAGGCAGCTCCTGCGCGCCATCGAGCTGCTCGGCAGAGGCCGGACGCAGCAGGACCTGTTCGCGATAGCGCGGACTTTGGCGGCGGCGCCGAAAGAATAGCTATTGGCTATTGGCTATTGGCTGTTCGCTAGCCAAGAGCCAACAGCCAACAGCTAATAGCGCTGTCTGTCGGCGACGCTCTCCGCGCCATAGACTTCACCCGTCCCAACCGGAGCGCCCCATCCTTACCTCGGCAATAATCCTCGCGGTCCTCGTGGCCCTCGGGCTGTTCACGCTCGCCCATGCCATCAAGATCATCGGCCAGGCGGAAGTCATGGTCATCGAGCGATTCGGGCGATTCAACCGGGTCGCGCGCTCGGGGCTGAACCTGCTGATTCCGTTCGTCGAGCGCCCCAAGACGCTGGACGTGCGCTTCCTCGAATCCGGACTCGCCGGGAATACCCTGAGGATCTCGTCCACTTCGCGCATCGACCTCCGCGAGCAAGTGCTCAATTTCCCGAGCCAGCCGGTCATCACCAAGGACAACGTCACGATCGACATCGACGCCGTGCTGTACTACCGCGTCGCCGATCCGCAGAAGGCCACATACTCCGTGCAGAACCTGCCGTACGCGCTCGAGACGCTGACGCGTACCACGCTACGCAACATCGTCGGCGAGATGGAGCTCGATTCCACGCTCGCCAGCCGCGACGTGATCAACCGCCGCATGCGCGAGGTCATCGAAGAAGCGTCCATCGGCTGGGGCGTGGACGTCACGCGCGTCGAGCTGCAGGCCATCGAGCCGCCGCGCGACATCCAGCAGTCCATGGAGCTGCAGATGCGCGCCGAGCGCGAGCGCCGCGCCGCCGTCACGAATGCCGAAGCGGGAAAGCGCGCGGCGATCCTCGAGGCGGAAGGCGTGCGCGAATCGCAAATCAGGCGCGCGGAAGGCGAGAAGGAAGCGTCGGTGCTGCGCGCGCAGGGTCTCGCCGAAGCGCGGCTCGCCATGGCGAACGCCGAAGCCGAGGCGCTGCAGCGCGTCGCCAACTCGCTCCCCGACGGACAGGCCGCGGTGTACCTGCTCGGCGTCAAGTATCTGGAAGCGCTGCCGTCGCTCGCGCAGGGCAAGGGCTCGACGATCTTTCTCCCCGTCGAAGCCGCGGGCGTCATGGGCGCGCTCGGCGGACTCCGCGAGCTGCTCGTGCGCGGGGGTAGCGGCGGCGACTCGGCGGTTCCGTCGCAATTCGGCGCGCGGCCGGACGATCCCGGCCGGGACCGCTGATTGGCCATCGGTGAGAAGCGCGCGACACAGATCGCGCGGAGTCATCCTTGCATCATCTGCGGCGAGTTCAGCTTCAAGAAGCTCACCGTCAAGCCGGCCAGCGCCTCACACCGCGCGGAGCTGGGCGAGGCATGGCACGTTACCAGGATCTGTGGCGTATGCGGAGCACATCAGGAGATCGGAATCGACGCGGAAGGGGACGTAGTGTACGAATGAGTCGCGCGCTTTTCGCGTGCGCGCTCGTCCTGGCCGGCGCCTGCGCGCCGCCCCCAGCGGGAGTCGTCACCCTCCCGGTACAGATTCTCGACGACCCGTCCGCCCCGGCTTCGGCGCTGCACCCGCGCTTCATCTCGGTCGTCGAGCCGTCCAACTTCACGGCAGCCGTCGAGCAGGGGACCAGAACGCGCACCGGCCGGCCGGGACCGCGCTACTGGCAGCAGTACGCGCGCTATCGCCTCGCTGCGTCGCTCGACACCGCCGGGAAGCTGCTCAACGGTACCGGCACCATCCGCTACCACAACCGCTCGCCCAACGCGCTTCCGCGCCTGGCGCTGCACCTGTACCAGAACCTGTACGCGCCTGACGCGCAGAGGAACCGCGTCGTGAGCGTCACCGGCGGAGTGACTTTGTCGCGGCTGTCGGCGGGCGGAACGCAGCTCACGGCGCTCGCATCCAACGACACGACCAACACCGGCTACAGAGTCGATGGAACGATCGCGTGGCTCAATCTGCCAGTGCCGCTCGCCGCCGGCGACAGCATCGATCTCGCCGTGGCCTGGTCGTTTCCAATCCCGCCGCTGCCCGGCTCGCCGCGCATGGGACAGGACGCCGAGGTGTTCCACCTGGCGTACTGGTATCCGCAGCTCGCCGTGTACGACGACGTCACGGGCTGGCAGACCGACCAGTACATGGGCACGGGCGAGTTCTACATGGGCTACGCCGACTACGACGTGACGGTGCGCGTGCCCGCTGGGTTGCTGGTCGTAGCGACCGGCGACCTGGAGAACGAGTCGGAAGTTCTCACGCCCGCGGTGCGCGGCCGGCTCGAGCGGCTCCGCACGGGCAGAGGTGTGGTTGACTCGGGGATCGTACACGTCGTGTCCGAAGCGGAGCGCGGTGCCGGGCGCGCGACGGCCACCGGTGGCGCCGACCGTACGCTCGCCTGGCGATTCAGGGCGAACCGGGTTCGCGATTTCGCGTGGACCGCGAGCGGCAAGTACGTCTGGGACGCGGCGCGGGTGAGCGTCGGCGACGCGGACGGCGACGGGAACGGGGAGTTCCCGCTGGTGCACGCGCTGTACCGCCCGCAGTACACGCTCTGGCGGGAGACCGCGCGGTACGCACGGCACTCGATCGACTTTCTGTCGCGCTTCCTCTGGCCGTACCCGTATCCGCACATGACCGTCGTCGAAGGGCTCGCGGTCGGCGGCGGAATGGAGTTCCCGATGACGACGTTCATCACGGGCTCCCCGCGCGATTCGGTTGCTTTGTACGGCGTGACGCTGCACGAGATCGCGCACATGTGGTTCCCGATGATCGTCGGGTCCGACGAGAAGCGGAACATGTGGCAGGACGAGGGATTCGCGAGCTTTCTGGACGTGGAAGGGGCGGACGAATTCTTCCCTGGAATCTCCCGCGAGACGCTCGCGGGCACCGCTTACTTCCGTACCGCGCGGGGCGGCAGCGAGCTGGAGATCGTCCGGCATGGCGACCACTACATGCGTGACGCGGCTCGAACCGTCGCGGCGTACGACAAGCCGATGGTCGTGATGCACGCTCTTCGAGCCATGCTGGGCGAGGACGCCTTCCGCCGCGCGCTTCGGGAGTACGGGCGCCGATGGACCAACCGGCACCCGCAGCCGCAGGACTTGTTCAACACGGTCAACGACGTCACTGGCCGCGATCTGTCGTGGTTCTGGCGCACGTGGTACTACGAGACGTGGACGCTCGACCAGGCGATCGCGGGAGTCCAGCGGTCGGGCGACCGGTTGTTGGTGACGGTCGAGGACCGCGGGACTGCGCCGATGCCGGTCAGGCTGGCCATCACGAGAACGGACGGAATGACCGAACGCGCCGAGATTCCGGTCGAGGTCTGGCTGGCGGGCCAGATCCGCGCTGTCCATTCCGTGGAAAACGCAGCGACGGTCGCCCGGATCGAGATCGATCCTGATGGGTTCTTCCCCGACCTGGATAGGTCGAATCAGACTTGGAGTCCCTAGGGAACAACGAGCCTCCACTCGGGGTATCCGCACCTGCCGGGATCCTACCCTGGCGCAGCCCCAGGAACATTTGGTTCCAGCCCTTCCAGGGGCTGTTAGATTACACAAGCAGCGACCTTGGCTCCGTCCTTACGCAGCCAACGAGCGTCGCTTATTGGAGGATTTGAATGCGTAAGCCTCGTCCCGCCACGTACAACCCCGCTCAAGCGCTCAGCCTCATTACGCACGACCGGCATGGCAAGCCGCTGAGCTGTCCTTCCTGCTCCGGATCGATCTCGCGCCACCCCGACCAGGAGCCACCCCCGGCAACCACTCACGTGACCCTGACCTGCAAGGAATGCGGCCGGGTCGCCCGCTACATCGCAGGAGCCGCGTAACCGGACCTGCCGCGCATAAAAATTGCCCGATTTTTCCCGGTTAGCGGTACCGCGGCGTAAGTCGCTCGTACGGTAGGGGAGCAGTGCAAGGTAAGGGGGGCAACCATGGCGGAACGCATCACCGGTACTGTGAAGTGGTTCAACGACGCGAAGGGGTTCGGCTTCATTTCGCGCGAGGGCGGGCCTGACGTGTTCGTGCACTTCAGCGCGATCCAGGGCAGCGGCTTCAAGTCGCTCGCTGAAGGCGACAAGGTCGAGTTTGAGATCGTGCAGGGCGAGAAGGGTCCACAAGCCGCGGACGTGACCAAAGCCGAATAGAAGTAGCGGCGCAGAAGTCGTGACGAACGCCCCGCGAGTATCGCGGGGCGTTTTGCTTTGTTGGTGATTTCGAGGTTCTGGCTTCTCACTTCTTGGATTCCCTCAGCCCTACCCTCGGAACAACCTTTCTCCCGTCACATATTTGAAAGGGGCACCTCTCTTGCCCCCCCAGCCTTACTCGATATACGGAGATCCTGAGCAATGCCGGCAATCTGGAAGGGAGCGGTCACCTTCGGCCTCGTGAACATCCCGGTGGAGGTCAAGACCGCGGTCCGGGACGATCACATCAGCTTCCGGATGCTGCACGCCGAGGATCTGTCGCCGATCCGGTACGAGCGCGTCTGCCAGGAAGAGGGCGAGCCCGTGCCGTGGAACGAGATCGTAAAAGGGTACGAGTACGAGAAGGGCAAGTTCGTCGTCATGACCGACGACGACTTCAAGGCCGCCGCGGTCGAGTCTTCGCGCACGATCGACATCCTCGACTTCGTCAAGCAAGAAGAGATAGATCCGCGCTTCTTCGAGACGCCCTACTTCCTCGTTCCCGCCAAGGGCGGCGAGAAAGCCTACGCGCTGCTCCGCGCCGCGATGAAGAACGCCGACGCGGTCGGCATAGGCAAGATCATCATGCGCACCAAGCAGCACCTCGCGGGAATTAAAGTCGTGGGCGACGCGCTGGTCATGGAGATCATGCGCTTCTCCAACGAGCTGGTGGATCCGGCCGAGTACACGTTCCCGGAAGCGGACATGGTGCGGCCGCAGGAGCTGCAGATGGCCGAGATGCTCGTCGCCAATCTCACGGAGCAGTTCAGTCCCGAGAAATACACGGACGACTACCGCGAGAAGCTGATGAAGGTCATCAAGGACAAGATGAAGGGGAAGAAGATCAAGTACGAGGAGCCGGAGGAAGAGGAAGACACCGGCGTACTCGACCTGATGTCGCGGCTGCGCGAGAGCCTCGAGCAGGGTGGCGGCGCGAAGAAGACGAAGAAGGCCGCAGCGAAGGCGGAGCCCGACGAGGAAGAGCCGGCGGCGAAGAAGACGACCCGCTCGAAGAAGCGGAAGACCGCCTAACCAGGGTCACGCTCAATGGCGCGCACCAAAGCGCCGCGGAAGCGCGCCGGAGCAACGTCGGGAAAAAAGACGGCCGCGGCCGGGCAGCTCAAGGAGTACCGGCGCAAGCGCGACTTCTCGCGTACGCGCGAACCCGCGGGCGGATCGAACGCTGCCGGCAAAAGAAAACCGTCGAAGAACGGCCTGCGCTTCGTCATCCAGAAGCACGCGGCGAGTCACCTCCACTTCGACCTCCGCCTCGAGCTCGACGGCGTGATGAAGAGCTGGGCCGTTCCCAAGGGCCCGAGCATGGACCCTACGGTCAAGCGCCTCGCCATGCAGGTGGAGGATCACCCCATCGAGTACAACACGTTCGAGGGGACCATCCCTTCGGGACAGTACGGCGGCGGCACGGTAATGCTGTGGGACCGCGGCACGTACACGATCGTCGAGCCCATGGACGACGAGGAGGCCGCGCTCCGCGAAGGTTACCGCAAAGGCGATTTCAAAATCTACTTCCACGGCGAGCGGTTGCAGGGCTCGTACGTGCTCGTTCGAATGAAAGGCGACAGGTTCGGATCATCCGACAAGCCGCAGTGGCTGTTCATCAAGCACCGCGACGAATACGCCGGCCGCGAGGACGTCGCGGAGAAGTACGACACCTCGGTAATCAGCGGTCGCACGATGGACGAGATCGCGGCGGACAAGAAAAGCAAAGTCTGGAACAGCAATAGCGGCGACGCGGCCGAAGCGCGGAAGGCCGCGCGCGCGAGCACGAAACCGCTCAAGCTTCCGAAAGTTCTCGAGCCGATGTTCGCCAGCGTCGGGACCGCGATCCCGAAGGGCGACTGGACGTTCGAGCCCAAGTACGACGGCGTGCGCGTGCTCGCCTTCTGCACCGCGAAGGACGCGCGGCTCGTGACCCGCAACGGCCACGACAAGTCCAGGCAGTTCCCCGAGATCGCCGAGGCGATGCGCAAGCTCGCGTCATCCGCGCGGCGCGACCTCGTGCTCGACGGCGAAGTCGTCGCGCTCAAGCAGGGCGAGCCGGTTCGCTTCCAGGAGCTGCAGGGGCGCATGCACGTGACCGACAACAAGGCGATCGCCCTCCACCGCGAAGGCTCGCCGGTCGGGATCTTCCTGTTCGACATCCTCGTGGACGGAAAGGACATCCTGATCCGCGAGCCGTGGACCGAGCGCCGCGCGCGACTCGTGAGGCGCGTCGGCTCGCGCACTTCGAGCGTGATCCGGCTCGGCGATACGAACGACGACGGCGAAAAGCTGCTGGCGCTGGCGAAGAAGCAGGGTTGGGAAGGCATCATCGCCAAGCGTGCCGGCGCCGTGTACGAGCCGGGCGTGCGCTCTCGCGCGTGGCTCAAGCTAAAGATCGAGTTTCGCCAGGAGTTCGCCGTCGGCGGATACACCGAGCCGCGCAACAGTCGCTCGCACATCGGCGCGATCCTGCTCGGCTACTACGACGGTGACGACTTCGTGTACGCCGGCCACACCGGCGGCGGCTTCACCAACCAGGGGCTGGAGGACATGCACAAGCTGCTCGCGCCGATCGAGCGGGATACGCCGCCGTTCAGCACCCGCCCGAAGACGAACGAGAAGTCGCACTGGGTAAAGCCGAAGATCGTAGTCGAAGTGAAATTCAGCGAATGGACGGCCGACGGAAGGCTCCGCCAGCCGATCTACCTCGGCATCCGCACCGACAAGCCCGCTAGCGAGATCACGCGCGAGGCAATGAGCGTGCAACCGAGAGCGAAGGATCCCATGCCCGCGAAGAAGACGGCTGCGAAGAAGAAGAGCGTGGCGAAATCCACCGACAGGCTGATCGCGAGCGCGGAGCCGCCGGCCCCGCTTCGCGCCGATGTGGCCCGTGTCCTGAAGCAGATAGACGAGCTGTGCGACAGCGACAAGCGCGGCACGCTCGACTTCGGCAAGGGCCGGACGCTCTCCGTCACGAATCTCGCCAAGGTCTTTTTCCAGTCTACCAGCCACACGAAGGGGGACCTGCTCCGGTACTACACGCTCGTCTCGCCCTTCATCCTCCCGACGATCGCCGACAGGCCGCTGGTGCTGAAGCGTTTTCCCAACGGCATCCACGGCGAGGCGTTCTACCAGCAGAAGGCGTCGGACGACACGCCCGATGCCGTTCGCGTGGAGGTCGTCACCAACGACGACGGCGAGAAGCAGCGCCGCATGATCGGCGGCGACCTGCTCACTCTGCTCTATACGATCCAGCTCGGCGCCGTCTCGGTGGATCCGTGGCACGGTCGCTTTCCCGACCTCGCGTACGCCGACTACTCGATCATTGACCTCGATCCGGGGCCGAAGGCGAAATTCGGGCGCGTCGTGCAGATAGCGATCTGGGTGAAAGAGGTGCTCGACGAGCTCGGGCTGCACGCGGCGCTCAAGACGTCGGGCTCGGAGGGACTACACGTGTACATCCCGCTCCTTCCGAAGACTCCGACCGACGCGTCCACCCTGGTCGCGCAGATCGTCGCCGAGCGCGTGGCGCGCGAGCACTCGAAGGAAGCGACGGTGAAGCGGTTCACGAAACACCGCGGCGAGGCGGAGGTGTACGTGGACTACTTGCAGAACATCAAGGGGAAAACGGTGGCGGGGCCGTACTGCGTTCGGGCGCGCGATGGGGCGACAGTTTCGACGCCGCTCGAATGGGATGAGCTGACGGCGGAGCTTGATCCGCGGGATTTCACGATCGATTCGGTGATAAATCGGTTCGCCGAGAAGGGCGATATCTGGGGAACGGCGATAAAGCGGAAGAACTCGCTGCGGAAGCTTCTGGCAGCGAGCGGACGAAAGAGCTAGAAGCCGCTGGCGGTACGCAGCGGCAGCTCGATCTGTGGCCGCTCGGCGTGGGCCATCTCGTCCTCGAACAACGGGTCGTTGTTCTCGTCGAGGAGGTGCGTCAGCATATAGAAATAGTGCAGAGCGTGCACCGGGGCGGCGTGGCCATATCCGTCGGATTTGGCGATCGTAGTCGCCTCCTCCCTGACACGGCGGGGCAGCTTCCCTGCCTGCGGGAGCGCGAGCAGCCGCCGGATCTCGCTTGGGTTTCTCGCGAGCAGCGCAGCGCAGAGCGAGTCTACGTATGCCAGCATGGGCCCTCCACGACGGATTTGGCGGACGGCCAGCTCCTCCGCCCAGCCTACTTTGCAACTACTACACCAAATGGCGCAATAGTTTCCAGCCGTCTTTATGTCCGGGACGCTACAATAGTTCCCGGACTACGGGCGGGTTAGTCCGCCCCCCAGGCCGGCCGGGGGAATAGTGATCGGCAGCCTGGCCGTGACCGGGATCTCGCCCATCAGCGCCCTGGCCGCCGCGATCTGGGAGACCGGAACCCCGCTCCAGGCCACGAGATACGCCGGCGCCGAGGGAATCTGGCCCAGCAGGTAGGGGTTCCCGAACGCCACCACGATCGGCTTCCGCGACGCGGCCGAGCGCCGCTCCACGAAATCGACGAACGGCTGAGGCGCACCCACCGTCGTCGCATCCCAGCCCTGGCCGACATAGGAGCTGACTATCGTGATATCCGACGAGTCGGCGGCGGCGTTCATCCGGGCCAGCGATCCGGCGATGTCGTCGGCGGGGACGAATATCGCCCGCAGCCTGGAAAAGCGGCGGCGAAGCTCCGCGTTGAACGCGGTACCCGCCGCAAGATCTGCCCGCCGTGCGACCGTGATGGACACGACCCGCGTGGCCGCGTCGGGACGGACCGGAACCTGTGACAGCGCGTCCTTCACCAGCACGATCGACCGGTCCGCGATCTGGCGCGCGACAGCGAAGTTGGCGCTGTCGCCCACCACCGCCCGCACTGAGTCGAGCGGCACGGACCGGTTCCTGTCGAGCCCCATGCGCTGTTTGACCGCCAGCAGCCGCCGAACAGCGGCGTCGATCCGCGCCTCGGTGTACCGGTTCTCGGCGACGCCCTCTACTATCGCGTCGATCGTGGCCCGCACGTCGAGCGGCTGGATCAGTACGTCCGCGCCGGCCGCGACCGCCCGCTTCGTCGCCTCCTCGGCGCCGAATTGGTCGAGCACGCCACGCATGTCCATCGCGTCGGAGATGATCACGCCGCCGAATCCCATCTCCTCACGCAGCAGGTCGGTCAGTACCTCGCGCGACAGAGTGCCGGGCACGCCGGTCGAGTCCAGCGCTGGCATCACGCCGTGGAACGACATCATCGCGCCTACGCCGGCCGCGATCGCCGCCCGGAACGGCGTGAGCTCCAGGCTGTCGAGCCGCGCGCGACTCACGGTGATGACTGGCAGCGCGAGGTGCGAGTTGACTTCCGTGTCGCCGTGTCCCGGGAAGTGCTTGCCCGTCGCGAGCATCCCATGCTCCTGCAGCCCGCGGATGAACGAGGCGCCGAGCCTGCCGTCGAGGTGCGGGTCCTCGCCGTAGGAGCGGACGTTGATAACCGGGTTGGCCGGATTGCTGTTGACGTCGAGTATCGGCGCGTAAGCGATGTGAATGCCGAGCGCGCGTCCCTCGATCGCCGTGACCCGTCCCTGCTCGTACGCGAGCGCCGTGTCGCGCGTGGCGCCGAGCGCCATCTGCGTGGGAAAGAGCACGGCGCCGCCGAGATCGATCGCGTTGGGCACGAAGTATCCGCCGCGTGCGCGGAAGCCAGCGCCGAACTCGAGGTCCGCACCGATCACGAGCGGGACTTCGCTGAGCTGCTGCATCGCGTTCAGCTTGGCGGCGATCTCCATCGGCGATCCGACGGAAATGGTGTACCCGCCGACCTTGTCCTCGACGATTTCCCTTCGCACGCGCTGCCACTGCGGCGAGTCGAGCGACGTGTAGTCGCCCAGCACCGTGGGCCAGACCATCTGCGCGGCTTTCTCGCGCAGCGTCATGGATGCGAGCACGGAGTCCACCCAGTTGGAAGCCGGTGGCGCGTTATCGGGCTGCGGTGTGGTCGCGGGGATCGCGGCGCACGTCAGGCAGGCCGCAGCGACGAAGGTGATTAGTGATTTGTGATTTGTGATTGGTAACTCCAGAGGATGGGAAAAGCTCGGCAGTCGTCGTGACTAATCACCAATCACCAATCACCAATCACCAATCACCAATCACTAATCACACGCTAGTGCGCAATCGTCCCCTGCTTGCTCGTATCTATCTCCTCGCGCTTTCCGCCAAAGAGGAACGCTTCCATCTGCTTGGTGAGGAAAGCCCGGGCCTGCGGATCCATCAGGTTCAGCCCGTAGTGGTTGATCAGCATCATCTGCTGCTTGACCCACGCTGCCCAGCATTCGCGGCAGATCTCCTCACCGGCCCGGGCCCCCACGGGGCCCGGGAACGGCGGCTTCTCAAATCCTTCGCGCGTCTCGCCGCAGCGGGCACACGTGACCGTGGCTGGCACGGTTACGTGCGGGCGTACTCGATCTTGGCGAGTCCGAAGAGCTGAAGGAGGCGGAGATAGGTCCAGCCGATGTCGAACTCGTACCACTTCGCCTTGAACTTGGCGGAGTGAGGATCGGCGTGATGATTGTTGTGCAGCTCTTCACCGCCGAGCCAGATGGCGATCGGCAGGATGTTGCGGCTGTGATCCTTCACGCTGAAGTTGCGGTAACCCACGGCGTGTCCGACGCCGTTGATGATGCCCGCGGCCCAGAACGGAATCCACAGCATCTGCACGCCCCAGACGAGCGGGCCGACGAAGAAGCCGAACAGATAGATGTCCACGGCCAGCATGACCAGGATGCCGAGCCAGTTGAGCGGCGTGAGCAGCTGCCGCTCGAGCCAGTCGGTGGGCGTTCCCTTGCCGTACTTCTCGAGGACGCCGGGCTGGTTGACCGTCTTTCTATAGTACAGCGCGCCTTTCAGCACGATGTTACGCAGACCTTCGAGCAGCGGGCTGTGCGGATCGCCCTCGCGATCGGCGAACGCGTGGTGCTTGCGGTGGCAGGCGACCCACTCCTTCGTGATGATGGAGGTGGACATCCAGAGCCAGACGCGCATAGGTACCGCCGCCAGCGAATGGATCTTGACGCTGCGGTGAGTTTGCGACCTGTGCAGGAACAGAGTTACGCAGACGTTCGTGATGTGGCCAGCGACGAGGATGAATACCACTGGTATCCACCACTCACTTGCCCAGGCAGCGAAATAAGGCATTTACACAAGCTCCAATGGACGGCGGACGAGCCTCCGCCGTGACGCGGTTTTCGTACCGAAAAGAAGCGCTCCGAGGCCGTTTGTGGGTCCCCGGAGCGATGTACGAAATCTAACCCAATCCTGGTCGTTTTGCTAGCGGCGGAGGCCTTTAACTCTCTTGTTTCCAGAGGGTTGATAATGCAAAGGGCGTACGCCTCCCGCCAGGCGGAAGCCCCCCTTAGAACGCCCTCGAAAAGTTGAGGCTGATGCCACCCAAGCGCGAAGCGCCAATGGCCGCCCTGAACGGAAGGTTCCGGCGCTCCCACCGATCGGATCGGTCCCAGAACGCGCCGATGGCAGCGCCTGCGAGCAGGCCCACGCTGCCGAACACCATTACTCCCAAAGCCGTCGCCTCCGCCTCCAAGACCGGAGCGCCGCAGACTCCATATTCTCCACCGCCAGGACAATCGTCCGACGCGCTCTTCACGAGCACACCTCCCAACAGGGCACCAATGCCAAGGCCGATGGCTCCGTCCCGCAGCATGTGGCCCCTCTTTCCGGTGGAGACATCCAGTGCGGTGATGTTGTCGACGGCGACCGTGCGCAGACCTGACCGGCTCTCCACCACGATGGAATCAGGTCGTATCTCCCTTACGGTGGTGACGTGCTTGCTGAGATCATCGGGCGGCGACGTTACGCGAACGCGCGCACCCGCTTCGAGACCCGCCATTTGCGCGGCGACGGGCGAAGAAAAAAACAATGCAGCGACCAGAACCGTAAATGCGGGTTTCATCATCGTCTCCAGGAAGGTGGGTTGCCCCGTTATCGCTGGATGACGATCGCACTCAGGCCAAGGCGGTCACATACGTCTTCTGACGTAGGATCAGGTTAGCCCGCGCCCTCGGCGCTCAGCGGGTCGCCGGGGCCGGGGCATCCGCCGGGGGCGCGTCGCCCCAGGTGTCGTTGTCGCTGTTCCAATCGGGGACCGATGGAATGGGCCAGAGCCTTACTCCGGTCACGCGGGCGCGGGTGGGCAGCGTCGCGGCGAATGCGTCTCCCCTCGCCCAGATCTTCTCCGGCAGGCGGAAGTCCTCCGTACCGCCATCCGCGTAGCGCACACGCAGCATCACCGGAAACGGCACCGACGTCATCCGTCTCAAGCCGACCGTGGCCAGCATCAGCCCGGTATCGCTCTGCGTCACGCCGGTGACGCCGATGTCCAGCACGTCGTTCCCGTAGAAGAACGCGCGCCAGTACCACGACAGGTCTCCGCCAGCGTAGCTCTCGATCGTGCGGAAGAAGTCGGCGGGAGTCGGATGCTTGAACGCCCACTTGCGCGTGTACTCACGAAACGCGGCGTCGAACAGCTCCGGGCCCACCACATGATTGCGCAGCATCAGCAGCACCGCCGCCGGCTTGCGATATCCCACGGCTCCGAGTGCGGAGGGATGCACGTTGTCGGGCGCGGTCATGAGCGGCGAATCGATGCCGCGCTGGACGATCGACTTCCAGTTCGACAGGTAGGCGCCCCACGCCTCCCGCCCCGGATACCTCCGCTCGTTGGAGAACGAGTTGATGTAGGTGTTGATCCCCTCGTCCTGCCATGTGAACAATCGCTCGTTCGATCCCACGATCATGGGAAACCACTCGTGTCCGTGCTCGTGATCGAGCGTACCGAAGATCGAGGCGGGATCGTCGGTCCCGCGGTGCACCATCACGAACATCGGGTACTCCATGCCGCCGACGGGACCCGCCACGCTCGTCGCCTGCGGATACGGATACGGGAAAAACAGCTCCGAATACGTCCGAATGCTGAACTGCGTCTGCTCCGCGGCGGACTCCCACGCCTTGTTCGCTTTGGGGTAGTAGTACGCCTGCGTCACGACGCCTTTCCAGCTCGTCGCGTCCCACCTGAAATCGGGTGCCGCCGCCCACGCCACGTCGCGCACGTTGCGTGCGGTGAAGCGCCACGTCTTCGTTCCCGGCGTCGGGCGAGCTACCGCTTCGGCCGGCGGAATGATCCGCACCACCGTGTCGCTCCGTGCAGCGACCGCGAGCCGCCGCCTCTGATCCGTCGTCAGCACCTGTTCCGGGTTGTCGAGCACACCGCTGCCAGCGACCACGTAGCCCGCCGGGACCGTGATGGAGTAATCGATATCGCCATACTCGAGATAGAACTCGCCCTGGCCCAGGTAGGGCTCGATGTTCCAGCCGCGAACGTCGTCGTACACGGCCATTCGCGGATACCACTGCGCGATCTCGTAAAAGCTCCCGTCCCTCGCCATCCGGTCGGAGCCGTACTCGGGCACGAGAAAAGTGAAGCCCATCTCTATGGTGGCGCGTCCGCCCGGCGGCAGCGGCCGGTCGAGTGCCACGCGCAGCATCGTGTCGTCCACATGCATCGTCGCGGGGCGGCCGTTCGTCCGTACGTCGCTCAGGTCGAACCCGCCGAGAAATCCGCGTACTCCCCAGCGCGAATCGGCTGGATAGAGTGCCGCGCCTTTGCTGCCGGCCCGATAGAGATTCTGATCCAGCTGCAGCCAGACGAATCGGAGAGTGTCCGGCGAGTTGTTGGTATAGCGGATGCCCACGGTCCCGCTGATCCGCTTCGCCGCTGTGTCGAGCTGCGCGGCGATCGTGTAGTCGGCGCGCTGCTGCCAGTAGTCAGGGCCGGGTGAGCCGTCGGCGGACCGGTAACGATTGGGGCCCGACCAGCCCGATCTCTGCGGAAGGACGAACAGGTCCTCGTCCGTCGTTCTCCACTGGACGGAGGACGGTGCGGGCTCGGGCGCCTTGGAATCGCCCGCCGTGCGCTCGGCGACACCGACCGAAGCATCGGTGGGGCGCGGGGTGGTGACGGACTGCTGCGGGGCGCATGCGAGGCAGAGAAGCGCGAGGACGGTTTTTTCCATGGCGATCGGGGAGTCTGAGGCTTGAGCTGCTTCTTGCACGGTAACCACTGCACCGCTACCGTGCCGCAGTGCGCGCTCCGAGGAAAGCAGACAGGCTGATCGCGGGGTGTGCCACCCGGGAAGGCACCGAGCGATACCGCGGGCGCCATGCGCCGAACCGCGCCGAAGACTTCTACCGCCCGCTCGCCGACGTCCTCAGCGTATCCTCCATCGGATTCGGCACCTACCTCGGCGACTGCGACGACAAGACGGACTCCGAATACGCCGCGGCGGCGCAGCAGGCCGCGCGCTCCGGGATCAACCTGCTGGACAGCGCGATCAACTACCGATGTCAGCGGTCCGAGCGCGCGCTCGGGAAAGCCCTGCGCGCGTTCCTCTCCTCTGGCGCGGAGTCGCGCGACGAGATCGTGGTATGCACCAAGGCCGGCTACATCCCGCTCGACGGAGTCCCGCCGGCGACCCGGCGCGACTATGAAGCGCTGCTGAAGACGCACTACTTCGATTCCGGCATCATCACGCCGGAGCAGGTGGTTGCCGGAGGACACTGCATCGCGCCGCGGTACCTCGCTGATCAGGTGCAGCGCAGCCGGCGAAACCTCGGCGTCTCCACGATAGACATCTATTATCTGCACAACCCCGAGCAGCAGCTCGATGGGCTGTCGCGAAACGCGTTCGGTGACGCGATCGCGGCTGCGTTCACCCATTTGGAGCAGGAAGTCGCGGCCGGGACCATCGGATGCTACGGCTGCGCGACCTGGAACGGGTTCAGAGTCGCGCCGGGCGACAAGTCGCACCTCTCGCTCGCCGAGCTGGTCAAGATCGCCGAAACGGTCGGCGGCCCCGACCACCATTTTCGCGTGATACAACTGCCGATCAATCTCGCAATGCCGGAGGCGGTTCGCGTGCCGACGCAGCCGTTGGGTGGCGCCATGGTTCCACTGCTGCAGGCTGCGAGCGAGCTGGGCGTCGCGGTGATTGCCAGCGCGCCGCTCATGCAGGGTCAGCTCACCGGCGGCCTGCCGGCCAAGCTCGCCGAAGCGTTCCCGGATCTCACGACTGACGCGCAGCGCGCGGTGGCGTTCGTGCGCTCACTTCCGCGGGTGACGGCCGCGCTGGTTGGGATGAAGGACCCCGCGCATTT
>JBPPMH010000011.1:0-4862 GCA_051305945.1 Gemmatimonadaceae bacterium | reverse complement strand
CCGCAGTTCCTCGTGCTCAAGCGACTCGCATCGCCCGACAGCCCGCCGCTTCCCAAGCGAACGCGCCCGACGCGCGAGATCCCCATGGAGGACGAGCGGCTGCTCCCGACCGGGCTGTCGCCGCGCGCATATGCCTCGGCAGGCCTGGCGGCGCTCGTGCTCGTGCTGGCCGTGACGACGTTTTTTTTCACTCTGTACGCGCCCACCTCGGAGAACGTCGCGCCGCGCGTGACCGCGCCGCTGCCTGATCCCGCGCCGCCCGCGCCCGACAGCGTGCTCGTCGGGAACCCCGGCGATTCGGCGATGGCGTCGCCGTACGCCGTGGAATTTCTCGCGGCAAACACCCTCGAAGGTGCTAACTTTGAACTGCGCGAGAAGCTGAAAGCAGTCCCGGCCGGAACGATCTCGCCGGTGCCGGTGGGACCCGATCGAATCACCTGGTATCGTGTCGTCGGAGGCGCATATCCTGACATCCGGAGCGCTGATTCGCTGCTCGTCGCCGTTCGCAGCTCGCGGGTCGTCGCCGGATCGGTCGGTTTCGTGGTGCGCGTGCCGTTCGCGCTCCTAGTGGACAGCGTGTCCACCGCGGGGGGAGTGCCGACCGCGCTGGAGAAATACGTAGCGC
Source organism: Gemmatimonadaceae bacterium (assembly GCA_051305945.1). Taxonomy (GTDB): domain Bacteria; phylum Gemmatimonadota; class Gemmatimonadetes; order Gemmatimonadales; family Gemmatimonadaceae; genus JACDCY01. The sequence goes on along the minus strand of JBPPMH010000011.1, from coordinate 4,237 downwards.
GCGGGCTGCCGGTTTACGCGCTGCTGCAGCCGGGGGGTAACGCGCTGGTCTACGCGGGCGCGTTCGCAACCCCGGCCGACGCGGCGGTGCTGCAAGACTCGTTGAGCTCGGCGGGAATTCGATCGCTGCTGGTTTACCGGAAAGGGAGAACTCTTTAGTGCGGCTGACCAAGCTCGAGTTGCAGGGATTCAAGTCGTTCGCCGATCTGACGGAGTTCAGCTTCGAGCCGGGGGTGACCGCGATCGTCGGTCCCAACGGGTGCGGCAAGTCCAACGTCTCCGACGCCGTGCGCTGGGTGCTCGGCGAGCAGCGCGCGCGGGCGCTTCGCGGCGCGAAGATGGAAGAAGTGATCTTCCAGGGCTCGTCCGCGCGCAGGCCGGTCAACATCGCGGAAGTTTCTCTCCACTTCGAAAACGACGACGGCGGGCTCGACGTCCCGTTCCGCGAAGTCGTCCTCACGCGGCGACTGAGTCGCTCGGGCGAGAGCGAGTACTTCCTCAACCGCTCGGCGTGCCGTCTCCGCGACATTCACGACATGATGCGCGGCACGGGGCTCGGCGCGGATGCCGGCGTGGTAATCGAGGCGCGCATGATCGACGCGCTCCTGTCCGACAAACCCGACGAGCGCCGCGAGCTGTTCGAGGAAGCCGCTGGCGTCAGCCTGTACCGCGATCGCAAACGCACGGCCGAGCGGCGGCTCGAGGAGACCACGGTTGATCTCTCTCGCCTTGACGACCTGCTGAGCGAGGTGCAGTCGCAGGTGCGCTCGCTGGCGCGCCAGCGAAAGAAGGCAGAGCGCGCCGAGGAGATCTCCAAGCGACGGTTCACCGTCGAGATCGCGCTGGCCGCGCGTGAGATGGCGTCGTGGCACGGAGAGTTCGCCGACCTCGGCGCCAAAGTCGCCGGGCTGCGCGAGGCGGCGCCGGCGGCGGAGACTGAAGTGACCGACGCCGAAGCCGCGCGCGATGCAGCGCACGGACAGCGCGCGGCAACCGAAGCGCAGCGCGCCGAGCTGACGCGGCTCGCCACCGAGCAGCGCGAGGCGCTCGACTCGCTGCGACGGGAAATCATGGTGGCGGAAGAACGGCAGCGGCACGCCCTCATGCGAAAGGAGAAGGCGGAGCAGGAGCATCGCGAGGGCGGCGCGGTTGCGGAGCGGGTCGCCGCCGAGCGCGCGCGGTCAGCGGAAGAGCGCGCGAAGCTGGAGTACGAGCTGACCGAAGCGATAGACGCGGTGCAGAAGGAAGTCGGCGCGGAGGAGGAAGTCCGCGGCGCGCTTGCCGCTGCGCGCGCGTCGCTCGAGGCCGCGGAGCGGAAGGCTCGCGATCTGTCCGAGCATCTGCATCGGTTGACGCTCGACCGCGACGCCGCCGAGCGCGAGCTGGGCGAGCTGGAGCAGCGGCTCGTGGCGCTGTCGCAGGAAGAGCAGCAGCTGCGCGAGACTGCGGGCGGGCTCGAGCGCGAGATGAATTCTGCGCGCGACGGGCTTGAGATCGCGCGTACGGAGCTCGCCGGCGCCGAAGCTGGGTCTTCGGAGGCGGAGGAATCAGTTCACATCGCGCGCGATTCCGAGGCGCTCGCGCGAGCCGAGATGCTGAGCGTGGGCGAAGAGCAGACGGCAATGGAAGCGCGGATGCACGCACTCGAGGCGCTCGAGAGCGAGCGCGTAGGACTGGCTCCCGCTGCTGCGCGTCTACTCGAGGACCGCGATCAGTTCGGTGCGGGCGCCATCCTGGGGCCGGTCAGCGATTTCATCATCGCGGGCACGGCCGCCGCGGGACTTGTGGAGAGGTTCCTCGGCGCTGGCGTGCATGCCGTGCTCGTGCGCGATGCTGGCGTCGCCGACGCGGTACGCGAGTGGCACCTGCGCACGAATCCAGGTTCCCTGCTGCTGCTACCCGCCGACCGCGCGCCCGATGTCGCGTCGTCGCAGGAAGCGGACGAGCTGCTGCGCAGCGTAACACCGGCCGCGCCCGCGGACAGGTGGGTCCGCGCGCTGCTCGGCGGCACGCGATCGATCGGCGAAGGAACCGCGTTCGTGGATGCGCGTGGCGCGGTGTGGCTCCCGGGCGCGCTCGCCGGACCGGGGCCGCTGCGACGCAGGGCCGAGCTGGGCGAGCTGGCCGACCGGCTCACGGAAGCGCGCGCGCGGCATGCGGAGTCATCGGCGCGCTCGCGCGCCGCGCGGCATTCACTCGCGGCCGCCGAGGCCGTGCTCGAGACCGCGAACGCGGCCGTCGCCACGGCGACGCGGGACACGCGGCAGGCCGAGGACCGGTTCTCCGAGCTGCACCGGCAGCACCAGCGCGCCGCGCGGGAGCTGACGGAAGCGGCGGCGGTGCGCGCGCGAATCGACGAGCGCCGGACCGAGCTGACCAGGCGCATGACGGGCGTGGACACGCAGCTCCTGGCGCAGCGCGAGCACACCAGCGAACGGGATGCGGAGATCGCGGCCGCGCGCGAGCTGCTCACCGATGCGGAGCGCAAACAGGAAGCAGCGCGTGACCGGCGTACCGAGGCGCAGGTGGCGAAGGCGCAGGCCGAGGCGCGCCTGCAGGTGGCGCAGGACCGCGAGCGGCATCTGGACGAAGAGCTGGCGTCCGCGTCCACGCGCGTGGAGTCGCTGGTGAGCGAGCTGTCCACGCTGTCGCAGTCGGACGCACACCTCGGCGAGCAGCTGGCGAAGTCGCGGCTCGACCTCGAAGCGCTCGACGCCACGTACAAGGACGTCGAAGCTCGCATGGCCGCGGCCGAGCTTGGGGTGAAGACGACCGACGAGGATCTCACCCGCGCGGAGCACGAGCTGGACGCGGTTCGCCGCAGGGCGCACGCGCTGCGCGAGGAGCTGCACGCGGCCGAGCTGCGGTACAGCGAGCTGTCCGGCAAGCAGACGAGCATCCGCGAGCGGCTGGAGATCGAATGGCGGAAGCCGCTCGACGAGCTGATGGCGTCAGCCGAGCCGCTGGATCTGTCGGACGACGACCTGCGCACGGAAGCCGCCGCGCTGCGGGAGCAAGCCGACGCTCTGGGCCCGGTGAACCCGCTGGCGATCGAGGAGCACGACGAGGAGTCGAAGCGGCTCGAGTTCCTGACCGCGCAGCGCGCCGACCTGGCGTCGGCCAAGGCGTCGCTGCATCAGGCGATCCGCGAGATAGACGTGACGGCGCGCGATCTGTTCCTGACGACGTTCGTCGCGGTGCGGGAGAACTTCAAGCGGATCTTCGTCACGCTGTTCGGCGGCGGCGAGTGCGACCTGCGGCTGGAGAATCCGGACACGCCGCTCGAAGGGGACATCGAGATCCACGCCTCGCCGCGCGGCAAGCGGACGCAGCGGATTCACCTGCTGTCCAGCGGGGAGCGGGCGCTGGTGGCGCTGTCGCTGCTGTTTGGAATCTTCCTGAACAAGCCGAGCCCGTTCTGCCTGCTGGACGAGGTGGACGCGCCGTTGGACGACCAGAACATCGGCCGGTTCGTGCGGATGCTGAACGAGTTCAAGAAGAAGACTCAGTTCATCGTGATCACGCACAACCCGCGGACCACTACCGAAGCGGCGGACGCGGTGTATGGTGTGACGATGCAGGAGCCGGGGGTGTCGAGTCTGGTGAGCGTCCGGCTGACAGGCGAGAGATCTGCTGAAGCCGAAGTACGTGACGAGAGCACCGCTTCGCTGGTCGCATGACTACGCTGCGCGCTGCGTGCTGACTACAACTACAAGACGAACGACATAAATGCTCGTCGTGATGAAGCACGGCGCAACGAGCGCCGAAGTAGACAGGGTCGTCGAGATCATCGAAGAGATGGGATACTCGGCGCGCCCGATGCCCGGGGCGCAGCGAACCGCGGTGGGAATCGTCGGCAACGACGGGCGGATCAATTCGTCGCGGCTGGAGTCGCTGGCGGGAGTCGCGCAGGTGATTCACGTCACCCAGCCGTACAAGCAGGTGTCGCGCGAGTGGCGGCAGGAGAACACCATCGTCACGATCGCGCCGGGCGTCTCGTTCGGCGGTGATACGGCGCCCGTCGTGGCCGGGCCGTGCTCGGTCGAGGGCGAGCGGCAGATCATCGCGGCCGCGCAAGCTGTGCGGGACGCGGGCGCCAGCGCATTGCGCGGAGGCGCGTACAAGCCGCGCAGCTCACCGTATTCGTTCCAGGGGCTCGGCAAGCAGGGACTCGAGCTGCTAGCGCTGGCGAAACGGGAGACCGGGCTGCCGATCGTTACGGAGGCGATGGACGACGA
>JBPPMH010000010.1:0-45646 GCA_051305945.1 Gemmatimonadaceae bacterium | reverse complement strand
ACCGCCGCGAGAGCGTAGATGTCCGCGCGATGGTCCACATCGCGCTCGCCCATCGCCTGCTCCGGCGACATGTACTGCGGGGTCCCGAGCGACATGCCGGTCTGCGTCATGCGCGTGCCGCCCGCGTGCTGCACGGCCAGCGCGATGCCGAAGTCGGCCACCATGGGCCGGCCGTCGTGCAGCAGGATGTTCTCCGGCTTGATGTCGCGGTGGATCACGTTTCGCTTGTGCGCGTAGTCGAGCGCGTCCGCGACGTCGGCCGCGATTCGCACCGCATCGGGGACCGGGAGCTGCCGCTCGCGGGCGAGCTTGCCGCGCAGCGTCTCGCCCTCGACGTACGGCATCACGTAAAAGAGGAGACCGCCGGTACTTCCGGAATCGAACAGTGGAAGAATGTGCGGGTGCTGCAGGTTCGCGGTGAGCTCGATCTCCTTGAGGAAGCGCTCGGGGCCGAGCACCGCGCTCAGCTCCGGATGCAGCACCTTGATCGCGACCTTGCGATGGTGCCTCACGTCTTCGGCGAGATACACCGTCGCCATTCCGCCCTGACCTATCTCGCGCTCGATCAGGTACCTGTCCGCGAGAGCAGCGTTGAGCTTGTCGAGGGCGCTGGTGGTGTCCGTCACATTTACTGCCCGCCGCTCTGCTGCCGCGCGCGGCCCTCGCCGCGCAGCTGGTCGAACCAGTTGAGGACCACCACGAGCGCAGCCGACGACGCCGGACCTTGCGTCATGATGAAGCGACCGTCCCTCGTCACGTCGTACTGCGCGTGGAAGGGCAGTGTGGTGAAGCTCCCGCGAAACAGCTCGGTGCGATTTTGCACGGAGAACGCGGGCGCGGTGACGACGCGCGCGGCCATCATCCTGTCGCCGTTCCGGTAAAAAAGCTCGCCGCCGCTGCGAGACCAGCGCGCCTCATTACCGCCGTCGAGCGAGATCTGCACCTTCCCGCCCGGCTCGGGAAAGGATCGTACGTAAATCTCATTGCGGCCGGACTCGTCCGACGTGTACGCAAGCCAGCGCCCGTCGGGTGAAATGGCGGGCGCGAACTCGTCGTTCGGCGTCTGCAGATAGGGCCGCACCGCGCGACCGCTGTCGGCCGACATCAGCATGATGTCGTTGCGGCTTACCGAGGCGTTGTTCTGGTGATACAGGAGCGACTTCCCGTCGGGCGACCACTCGTCCGCCAACTGGCGACCCGGCATTGCGAGCAGCGGCTCGGCGAGCGCGCTGCCGTCGGCCCGGATCCAGCCGATATCCGGCGTTCCGTTGACGTCCGCGGTGTAGGTGATTCGCGAGCCGTCGGGCGTCCACACGGGGCGCGCCGCCGACCCTGTGACAGTCAGCTTCGTCAGCGTCTTCTGCGCGACTTCGTACACCCAGATGGAGCTCGTCCCACCCTCGGCGATCTCCACGACGACGCGGGTGCCGTCCGGCGATAGCCGTGGCGCGCTGTACGTCCGCATCTCCGTCGTGAGCTCACGCACGCTGCCGCCGCGCTCCACCGCCACAACGGCCCTCGTGGCGGCGGTCCCGCTCGCGTACACGTAGGTCCCCCGTAGGGAAATGCCGAACTCAGCGGCTCCTCCGAGGCCGACGGCGACTTGCTCCGCTATCGGTACGGCGTTTCCGCGGAACTCCAGTGACCGCGGATCGAACGGCGCGGCGGTAACTGTGCCGTCGGAGTTGGAGAGTACGACGTGTCCGCTCGAGACGTAGCGGGGGTCGCCGCCCGGGATCTCGAATTTTATCACGCGACGGTCGCCGAGCGTCACGGCCGCGGGCGCGAAAATGTTGAGGCCGGAGGTCACCTGGAACAGCAGGGCATCCCCGCCCGGCAGAAAATGAGGGAAGCGGTACGAAGTCACGCCGCCAACCGTGTCCAGTTGTAACAACGGCGCCGGTTTACCGCCGGCGGCCGGCACCTGCCGGAGCCCGTTTTCCGTGGCGAAAACCACGATACCTTTGTCGCCCCAACTAGCGCCGAAAAAGCCGCTGTCCAGAGCGGCGATGGTGAGCGGCGGTCCGCCCGAGAGAGCCACCTTCTGCAGCCGCCCGAGCGTCGCGAACCCGATCCACATTCCGTCCGGCGAGAAAAATGGTACGACGGCTCCGCGGGTCCCGGGGATCGCCACCGGCTCGAGCTGCCCCAGAGCGCGCATGAACAACTGGGACACTCCGGCTGAATTCACCCCTGTGTAAACGAAGCGAGCGCCGTCGGGCGATACCGCGATCCCGCTGCCCTGGAGGTCGACGAACCGCGCGGCTTCGGACGGTGTTATGGAAAAACGCGCAACCGGCGCCGGCACCGAGGGCTCATTCCGCAGCCAACCCCACGCACCCATCAGTAGAGCTACCGCCGCCAGCGCCCAGGGCGCGGCGGTAAGAGCGCGCTGTCGCGAGCTCGGCTTCGCGCTGAAGGCTGGAGCGCCCGCTGTCGCTCGGGTAGGCAGCACCGGCCCGCGGCCGGCGATCGCATCCGCGAACTCCGCGGCGCTCGCGAATCGGTCGGCCGGCATCTTCTCCAGCGCCGTGAGCACGGCCGCTTCGACGTGCGGCGGGACCGATCGCCGCTTGGAGACGAGCGACGATGGATCGGTCGTGAGAATCTTCGCGACCACAGCCTGCGAGTTGGGACCTGTGAAGGGCGGCTCACCGGTGAGCATCTCGTAGGTGATCGCGCCGAGGGCGTAGATGTCCGCGCGATGATCCACCGACTTGTCGCCCATCGCCTGCTCGGGCGCCATGTACTGCGGAGTGCCCAGCGACATCCCGGTCTGCGTCATCCGCGCGCCGCCCGCCTGTTGCACTGCGAGCGCGATGCCGAAGTCCGCGACGAGCGGACGTCCGTCGTGGAGCAAGATGTTCTCAGGCTTGATGTCGCGGTGCACGACGCCGTGCTTGTGCGCGTACTCGAGTGCGTCCGCCACGTCGCCGGCGATGCGCACGGCTTCGGCGATCGGAAGCTGCTGCTCGCGCGAGAGACGCGTGCGAAGCGTCTCGCCCTGAACGTACGGCATCACATAGAAGAGCAGAGTGTCCGCCGCGCCCGAATCGAACAGCGGCAGGATGTGCGGGTGCTGCAGGTTCGCGGTGAGCTCGATCTCGTTGAGAAATCTCTCAGGGCCAAGCACGGCTGTCAGCTCGGGATGCAGGACTTTGATCGCGACCTTGCGGCGGTGGCGGATGTCCTGCGCGAGATAGACGGTTGCCATTCCGCCCTGACCGATCTCGCGCTCGATCAGGTATCTGTCCGCGAGAGCGGTGTTGAGCTTGTCGAGGGCGCTGGTGGTGTCCGTCACATCACTGCCCGCCGGCCTGGCGCGCGCCGCGCTTGCCGCGCAGCTGGTCGAACCAGTTCAGCACGACGATCAAATCCTGCGACACCTGGTCGGCTTCCATGGTCAGGAAATGGCTGGCGTCGGGCGAGACGTCGTACTGCGCGAAATACAGATTGACCGGGAACCTGCGGCGAAACAGCTCCGTGCGCTGCAGCACGACGAACGTGGGCCGCGTCCGCACCGCCGCGACCATCATCGCGTCGCCGCTTCTGAAGAAAAGCTCGCTGCCGTCACGCGACCAGCGCGGCTCCGATCCGCCCATGAGCGAGACCTGGATCTTGCCGCCCGGATCGGGAAAAGAGCGAACGTAAATCTCGTATCTGCCCGACTCGTTCGATGCGTACGCCAGCCATGCACCATCGGGGGACACAGCCGCCGCGACCTCATCCGCCGGGCTGTTCAGATAGGTTCGCGGCGTCGCGCCGCTGTCGGACCGCAGCAACATCAAGTCGTTCCTCGCCGCGCCACCCTGATGGTAGACCAGCGTTTTTCCGTCGGGACTCCAGTCGTCGCCGAGCACGGGGCCGCCGCCGCGGTGCACCAGCTCGGGCTGCGAGCTTCCATCGGCGCGAACCGACCAGATTCGCGCCGTACCGTCGAAGGTCGAATACAGCACGCGAGCACCGTCGGGAGTCCAGAACGGGCGACTGGCGCTGCCCGTGAACGTGAGCCGGGTCAGAGTCTGCTGGGCGAGCTCGAATACCCAGATGCTCGAGGCGACGCCTTCGTCGACGGCCAGCGCGATGCGCTTCCCGTCGGGGGAGAATCGCGGTGAGTTGTACCGACGCTTCTCGGCTACGATCGGCTGGCTCTCGCCTTTCCGATTCAGGCGCACGAGGGACCGCACGCCCCCGGTCCCCGAGGCATACGCGATCGATCCGCTGCGCGACACGCCCATCTTGGCCGCGCCACCGACTCCGACGGACACTCCTTCTGCCACGGGAAATGCCGCGCCGGTGACCTCGACGCGACCGGCGTCAAACGGGACCCCGACAATCGTGCCGCCGAGATCGGCCAGCAGAACGTGTCCCGAGATGACGTAGCGGGGATCCGATCCGGTCACGCTGAATCGCTTGAAGGCTCGATCCCGAAGGTTGACGGCCACGAGGCGATCGACCCCGGTGGTGTCGCGCTCCTGAAAGAGCACGGTCTTGCCGTCCGGCAGGAACTCGGGAAAGCGATGACTGGCCAGTCGCGCCGAATCGAGCAAGGTGAGCGGCTCCAGCCGTCCGCCCGCGGCCGGGACCTGGCGGAGTCCGTTGAGGCTCGCAATCACGATGACGTCTCCCAACCCCCATGCACCGCCGAGGTATCCGCTGTCGACGGACGCGATCGTGAGCGGGGGCCCTCCGGCGACAGCGATCTTCTGCAGCTTGGCGTCAGCGCTGACGAACGCGAACCACTCGCCGTCCGGTGAAAAAAACGGGTCCCGCGCGTCTCTGGTACCCGGGATCGGCGAGGGCTGAAGCTGTTGCAGATTCCGCAGAAAAATGTGCCGGTTGCCGGCGTTGTCCGTGCCGGTGTACAGGATCCGATCGCCATCCGGAGAGAACGCGATCGAGCGTCCGCCGGTCTCCAGAAAAATCGCGTTCTCCGGGAGCGACACCGCGAATCGCGCGACGGGCGTCGCCGGCTCGGGACGCGGGCGCAGTGATCCCCACGACCCGAGAGCGACGGCGAGGAGGAGCAGCGCCGCGAGGACCGGAATGAGCGGGTGCGTCCGCCACCATGGCCGGGCCGGCTTCGCGCGCGGGGCGGTCTCCGCTCCGCGCGCCGCGGCCGGCGGCGTCAGCTCCGGATTCGCGAGCGCGGCGCCGAACTGCGCGGCGGTCTGGAAGCGGTCAGCGGGCAGCTTCTCCAGCGCGCGTCTTACAACCGCCTCGAGATGCGGCGACACGGAGCGTCGCTGCGTCACCAGCGAACGCGGCTCTTCCGTCACCACCCGCGCGATGATCGCCTGCGCGCTCGGCCCGGTGAACGGCGGCTCGCCGACGAGCATCTCGTACAGCACGCAGCCGAGCGCGTAGATGTCGCTCTTGGCGGAGATCTCGCGCTCGCCCATCGCCTGCTCGGGACTCATGGAGTGGGGAGTGCCGAGCGACATACCGGTTTCCGTCATGCGCGTGCCGCCGCCCGCCGAGCTCACCGCGAGCGCGATTCCGAAGTCGGCCACCTGCGCGCGGCCGTCGTGCAGCAGGATGTTCTCCGGCTTGATGTCGCGATGAATCACGCCGTGGCGGTGAGCGTAGTCGAGCGCGTCGGCAACCTCACGCGCGATTTGCACCGCGTCTTCGACCGGCAGCTGCGTCTCGCGCGAGAGTCGGTCCCGGAGCGATTCGCCGGAGACGAACGGCATCACATAGAAGACGAGGCCGTCGGCTTCTCCGGAGTCATGCAGCGGCAGGATGTGCGGGTGCTGCAGGTTCGCGGTCGTTCGGATCTCGTGCAGGAACCGCTCGCCCCCGAGTATGGCGGACAGCTCGGGTCGCAGAACCTTGAGCGCGACCTGGCGCTGGTGCCGGAGGTCGCGCGCGAGGTACACGGTCGCCATCCCGCCCTGACCGACCTCGCGCTCGATCTCGTATCTGCCGGCGAGCGCGGCGGTGAGCTTTTCGATCGGGGCGGTCATTGCTTCAGGCGCGCGCGCAGATCGGTGAACCAGTTGTCGACCCGCACTACTCTCGGTCGCCGCGCGCCGGCCACCTGTCGGGAGCTGGCGAATATGAAGTGTCCATCCGGCGTGACGTCGTAGGACTGGTGAAACACGTCCAGCACGAGGTTCCCCGCCGAGAAAAGAGGGCGTTGGCTCAACACCTCGAACGTCGGCATGCCGCTGACCTGCGCGGCGATCAACTGCCAGGAAAGATCGATGAAGAAGAGCTCTTTCCCGTCGCGCGACCACACGGGCTGGCCGCCGCCGGCTATCGACACCTGCCACAATCCGCCACTCGTCTGGGGAAACGGCCGCACGTAAACCTCGCTGCGTCCCGATTCGTTCGACGCATACGCGAGCCAGCGGCCATCGGGGGATACAGCTGGGTTCAGCTCGCTAAAGGCGCTGCCCGCGAGCAGAACAGGAGTGGAGTCACCACTCGTGCGGACGCCCACAAGGTCGCCGGCGCCGGGTCCGGCATTATCGGTACGGGCGATAATCCACTGTCCGTCCCGGGTCCACGTCACCTCCTGAATCTGCTGCGGGAGTCGCAGGAGCAGGCGGTCGGAGCCGGTGCCGTCCGCGGGGCGCGTCACAACGATACCCGTCGTCAATGTGTCGCGCACGAACGCAACCAGCTTTCCATCAGGCGACCAAACCGGTCTTCGGTCCCGCCCCCCGAAGCTCAGCCGGGTGAGCGGCCCGCGATCGAGCAGTTTCACCCAGATATTTAACGCGCTCGTTCCAATGCCCATGCCCACCGCGAGCCGACGGCCGTCGGGTGACATCGCGAGCGAGTTGAACTGCCCCACCCACGAGGTATCTATTGTCTCCATCTTGCCGTCCCGGGTCAGGCGGACCACTACATCGTCCCGCGCAAGGGGTCCGCCCGACAGATACACGACGCTTCCGGAGCGTGACCACGCCAGCTGCGCGAACCCGCCGCCGCGTACGACGTTGTCCAGAACCGGTACCGAGCCACCTGTGATCTCCAGTGTCTTGAGATCAAATGGAGCGAGCAGGGCGGCCCCGTCCAGTCGCACGTAGAGCAGGTGGCCTGACGGGAGATACCACCCTTGCACGACGTCTTCGAGGATGAGCTTCTGCGTTCCCGTTCGAAGATCGGCGGCGTGCATGCTGACCGTGACACAGCCGGAGCCGCACAATTGAAACAGAACCCCGCGTCCGTCGGGGAGCGGAGTTGGATTTCCCATGCCGCGGCCAGCGAGCGACGTGTCCCTCAGCGCAACCGTATAAGTGCCACCCGCGTTCCCGATGCGACGCAGCTCAGAAAGCGACGGTGCCACGTACACCAGGCTCCCGTCATCGAGCCACGCCGCGCCGCCGAACGGGCCCGCGGCTGAATCCGCGAGCGTCACCGTTCCTCCACCGCGGGCCCGGATTTTCTTGAGTCGCCCGTCGGCGATGAACGCTATCCATTCTCCATCGGGGGAAAAGACGGGGCTGGACGCACGCTCGGTTCCGGGGAGCACGCGAGCTTCCAGCTCGGACCGGTGCTTGATCCACATTCGGCCGCCGACGACGTTGTCGCGGAAAACAATCGTCGCGCCGTCCGGCGACAGCGCCAGCGCGGGATTGATCGGTGAGACATTCACGCTGTCGGCCAGCTCGAGGTATTGCCAGCTGACTGACGCGTTCGAGTCGTTTCCGCCGCGCGAGAACGCCCACGCCGCGAGAGCCAGCGCGACCACAGCCGCGGCCGCGCTACCCATGAACGCCAGCCGCCAGCGCCCACTGGCTCCAGCATCGTGTGCGACCACACCCGTGGTGACGCGCGTTCGCTGCATCGCCGGGCCGCGGCCGCTGAGAGCCTCGGAGAACTGCGCCGCGCTGGCGAAGCGATCGGCCGGCATTTTCTCCAGCGCGGTGAGCACCGCGTCTTCCACGTGCGGTGGAATGGAGCGGCGCTTGATCCGCAGCGGCGATGGGTCCGTGGTAAGTATCTTCGCCACCACCGCCTGCGCATTCGGCCCGGTGAACGGAGCTTCGCCGGTGAGCATCTCGTACGTGACCGCACCCAGCGCGTAAATGTCCGCCCGCAGGTCCACCGCCTTGTCGCCCATCGCCTGCTCGGGCGCCATGTACTGCGGCGTGCCCAGGGACATCCCGGTCTGCGTCATGCGCTCGCCGCCCGCCTGCTGCACCGCCAGGGCGATGCCGAAATCCGCGACGACTGGACGGCCGTCGTGCAGCAGGATGTTCTCCGGCTTGATGTCGCGATGCACGACGCCGCGCTTGTGCGCGTACTCCAGCGCGTCCGCGACGTTCGTCGCGATCCTGAGGGCGTCGGCGACCGGCAGCTGGTGCTCGCGCGTCAGCTTCTGCCGCAGCGTCTCCCCTTCGACGAACGGCATCACGTAGAACAGCAGGTTGTCCGCCGCGCCCGAGTCGAACAGCGCCAGGATGTGCGGGTGCTGCAGGTTGGCGGTCAGCTCGATCTCGTTTAGAAACCGCTCTGGACCGAGCACCGCGCTCAGCTCGGGGTGCAGTACCTTGATCGCGACCTTGCGGTGGTGGCGCACGTCCTCGGCGAGATACACGGTGGCCATCCCGCCCTGGCCGAGCTCGCGCTCGATGCGGTAGCGGTCGGACAATGCTTCGACGAGTCTCGACGTTACGTCCGTCATATGAGCCTTGCGCGCATCCCTCGCGTCATCTTCGGTCCGCGCCGCGAAGCTGCGATCGCATCTCCGCCACCCAGTTGTGCACCACGACAACCTGGGCTTCTTCCGTAGCCTTCAGGACAAGCAGCCGCGTCCCGTCGGGCGAGACGTCATAGTTGGCGTGCGGCAGCGGCGCTTTCACGAATACATCGCGAAAGAGCACCTCGCGCGAGACGACCGAGAACGCCGGGCTGGTGCTCACGTCGGCGACCATGAAGTTCTGATTGTCGCGGTAAAAGAGCCGGCGGCCGTCGCGCGCCCAGACCGGTTCCGAGCCGCCGGAGACCGAGACCTGAACGCGGGCTCCCGGACCCGGCAGCGGCTGGACGACGATCTGGTCCCCGCCGGACTCCGACGTGACGTAAGCCACCCAGCGTCCATCGTGCGACACCCGGGGCATTGCTTCGTTGAACTGCGTGCTGGCGATCGGCATGGGAGTCGTGTCTCCCGAAAGACGGCGGAACATGACGTCTGCGCCCGCTGTGTCGAGCTGGTACACCAGGGCCGCTCCGTCCGGCGTGATGACGCCCTCGTAGTAATCCTCGTGCTCGCTCGACAGCAGCGGCTGCGGCGGCGCGCTCAGGTCCGCCGTTCTCCACCACAGGCTGGAACGGCGATCGCGAGCGGTTCGATACAGGATCTTCTTTCCATCCGGCGTCCACTCCGGCCGCTCATTCAATGCGCCGTCGGTCGTCAGCCGGGTCGTTGTCCCGCTGGATATGTCCATCACCCACACGTCACGCTGCGCGGCCGCTGTGATGCTGACCGCAACGCGCTTGCCGTCCGGCGAATACCGCGGGTACGCGTACCTCCGCTCGACGTCGGCGAACGGCTGCTCTTCGCCCCTCAGATTCGCCAGCACCATCCGCGACGCGGGCGATCCGCTCTGATACATCAGCGATCCACTCGCCGACAGGGCGACCGCACTCGTGCCGCTGGTCTGGTTCACTTCCACGTCCGAGAGCAGCGGCTTCGGAACGCCGGTGATCCGGCGGCGGGGCAGGTCCAGCGGCGCCGCCATCACAGCGCCCGCATCGGTCACGTATACGAGGAGCCCATCCACCACACCTAGCGGATGGAGGACCGAGAGCTCGAGGACCTCGCACTCGCCCGTAGCGAGCGACCCGATGCCCAGCCGCGCGGACAGGACACTCTGAGTGCTCCAGCTCGAGTACATGACGGTCTTCCCGTCAGGCAGGACGGTAGGGCTGGCTTCGTACAAGGCGCGAGCCCCGTCGCCGCTCGTACACAGCCGGCGCGGCTCGCCGCCGGTCTCGGGCACGGCGTACAGCAGGCCACTCCCCATCGAGATCACGATCTCTCCCCCGGCTCCCCAGGCCCCGCCGCCGATGATTCCGGAGAGATCCGCGATGGACATGACCGTGCCGCCGATGGACCTCACCTTCTTCAGCTTCGCATTCGACACGAATCCGAGCCACTCGCCGTCCGGTGAGAAAAACACGATGAATGCTTCGTCCGTTCCGATGAGCGGCTTGACGACGGGATCGCCGATCGCGCGGGTGAAGAGCCGCTGCATGCCGTTCGGCTCGCGCGCGGCGAACGCCAGGAGCGCGCCGTCGGGAGAGAGCGAAAAAATGGTTTGCGTGCTGGTGGCGATCGCCATTCCGGGCGGCAGCGTGAGCGGAAATCGGACGGTCGGGCCCGGCTCCGCGTCCCTGCTCGAGGTCGATTGACTTAGTCCGTACGCAACCGCGGCGACCGCCGCTACGGCGAGCGCCACCGTGACCGGGTCGCGCAAGCGCCAGCGCCAACCGCCACCAGCCACCGTGCCCGCTCGCATCGACGTCGTGGCGCGAGTGGTTCCGCCAGCCGCGCGCCCGTCGAGTGCCTCCGAAAACTCGCGCGCCGACGAGAACCGGTCCGCCGGCATCTTCTCGAGCGCCGTGAGCACCGCGTCTTCCACGTGCGGTGGTATGGAGCGGCGCTTTATCTGGAGCGGCGACGGATCCGTAGTGAGGATCTTGGCGACGACCGCCTGCGCGTTCGGCCCGGTGAACGGCGGCTCACCTGTCAACATCTCGTACGTGACCGCGCCCAGCGCGTAGATGTCCGCGCGATGATCGACTGCCTTGTCGCCCATCGCCTGCTCGGGCGCCATGTACTGCGGGGTACCGAGCGACATGCCGGTCTGGGTCATGCGCTCGCCGCCGGCCTGCTGGACCGCGAGCGCGATTCCGAAGTCGGCCACCAGCGGACGGCCGTTGTGCAGCAGCACGTTCTCCGGCTTGATGTCGCGGTGCACGACACCGTTCTTGTGGGCGTAGTCGAGCGCGTCCGCGACGTCGGTCGCAATACGCAGGGCTTCGGCGACGGGCAGCTGATGCTCGCGCGCCAGCTTCTGCCGCAGTGTCTCTCCCTCCACGTACGGCATCACGTAAAACAGGAGATTGTCCGCCGCACCGGAATCGAACAACGGCAGGATGTGCGGATGCTGCAGGTTCGCGGTGAGCTCGATCTCGTTGAGGAAGCGCTCGGGCCCGAGCACCGCGCTCAGCTCGGGATGGAGCACCTTTATCGCGACTTTTCGGCGGTGCCTGACGTCCTCGGCGAGGTAGACCGTCGCCATTCCACCGGCGCCGATCTCACGAACGATCGAGTACCGGCCCTCGAGGGCGGAGGAGAGTCGATCCAGGGTTGTTTGAGGGGGGACCATGCCGCGCCTAAACTACGGTTTGGTACTGGTTTGAGCGAGCCGGGAGCGGGGGAGGCTCCAGGGTGTCCTAGATCTCGCTCACGATCAACCAGACCCCGGCCAACCCGACTGCAATTGCAACGACCTTTCTGAACGCCTTCTTCGGCAACCGGCGGAGGAACCGCTCGCCAGAGAGCGTTCCGAGCAGAACGCCGACTGCCATCACCGCGATCGTCGGGAGCAGCTCGCCGAGCTCGCCTCCCGCGCGCCACAGGTACACCGGCGTTCGCGCGAGATCCACCAGTACCGCCGCCGCCGTGCCCGTCGCGACGAACGCGCGCGGCGAGAGGTCGAAAGCGAGCAGCGCGCCAACGAGAGATCCCACCGCGCTCGCGATTCCGAACCGCTTGAGCACGGCCCAGTCAACTTCACGCCACAGCAATGCGAGTCGAAGCGTGGCTGCGAGTGCGTGCGGCAGTGCAACCGCGGCAACCGCGAGCGGAGTTCCTATCCGAAGCGCGAGAACCGGCGTGAGGATACTGCCGATACCGAAGCCTGCGACTGTTGCCGTGGCACCCGAGGCGAGGGCTAGGACGAAAAGAGCGACTAGCAGGTGACTGGTGACTAGTGGCTAGTAGCTGGTGACAGCGGAGTCACAGGGGAACTGCGGGCAGTTACTAGTCACTAGTCACTAGTCACTAGCCACTGTTCTTCATCCTCCGGTCTCGTCTCCCTGCTCCTCTCCATACTTCGGCGTCGGATGCTGACCGGTGTAAGCCCCGAACTCCATCTCCTCCTCCCGGTCCATCTCCGCGTTCTCCCTATCTATCGCCTCGCGTTCCGCGCGGTACCGGTTGTACCACTCGCGCGTGATCTCGCCGGCCAGCTCGCGGTTGCCGAGGCCGAACGAGAGCGCTAGCGCCAGCGACACCGCGCCGAACAGCAGCGCGAACGCGGTCGTGACGATCTCCGTCGCTATCCCCAGCTCCTGCAACGCCATGAACACCGCGAGCAGTACGACTCCCGCCTTGCCGACGCGCGCGAGCGTCGGGCCGCCGTGCAGTCCGCCCGCCGACGCCATGATCAGCCCGCCGACGAAGCTGCCGAGCACGATACCGATGATGATGATCGCGATTGCGGCGATCACGCTCGGGATGTAGCTGACGAGCTGCGAGAAAACGTTCGCCAGCGACTCGAGGCCGAGCGCGTTCGCGGCAACGAGCATCCCCAGGAACATGATGAACCAGAACACCACGTTCGCCGTGACGCGCGTGGGGTTGAGATGCGACCCCGACCGCTCCACCGCCTGCATCACGCCGCCGCGCTCGAGCAGGCGGTTGAAGTGGATCTTTCGCAGCAGCCGCTCGACTCCCTTCTCCGCCAGCCGCGCGAGCAGGTACGTCGCGAAGAGAATGACGAGCGCGCCGAACAGCGCGGGCACGTACTGGTACAGCTGCTCCAGGCTGTAGCGCAGCCGCTCGCCGAAGCCTACGGGCTCGACGTCGGGGAGCTGGCTGGGGAAGGTGTCGGTTAGCTGGGCGAAGATCACTGGCATGTTCACGCTGGGGAAAATAGCAGCTTTTGGTGATTGGTGATTAGTGATTGGTGATTAGTAGGCGCTGGTTTTCACCAATCACCAATCACTAATCACTAATCACCAGTTCAGTTCCGCGTCCCCCGCTTCAGATCAAAGAGCGCAGACCGCTTGCACCCCGGACAGATCAGCCACTCCCGCCTCCGGGCGTAGCCGAGGCCGAACGATCCCCCCCCGATCGGCCGCCGGGTCAGGCGGGTGCCGCAACGCGGGCAGTCGGGCGGGTGCTCGCCCGACCATGCGCGGCGGATCTGGTCGACCTCCGCCGCGGTGTACTGGGCCTCGTCTCCCACGTGCTCTTCATTCATTAGAGATACGCACCACCACCTTTCCGAACTGGCCGGCCGTCTCAAGCCGCTCGAACGCCGCGCGTCCGTTCTCCAGGTCGAAGACGCTGTCCACCGGCGGTAGCAGCCTTCCCTGTGCCAGCTCCCCCACGATCGCGTCGAACTCGGCGTCGTTGCCCATCGTCGAGCCGAGGATCGTCCACTGGTTCCAGAACAGCTTGCGCACGTCGGTCTCGACCTTCGGGCCCGAAGTCGCGCCGCACGTCACCAGCCGCCCCGCCTTCGCCAGCGAGCCGAGCGACTGGGTCCAAGTCGCGGGCCCGACGTCGTCCACCACCACGTCCACCCCGCGCTTGACCGTCAGTCGCCGGACTTCGGCCGCGACGTCCACGGTCGCGTGATTGAACGTCTCGTCCGCGCCGAGGTCGCGCGCGCGGGCCAGCTTCTCGTCGCTGCTCGACGTCACCCACACCGTCGCGCCGCGCAGCTTGGCGATCTGCAGCGCGGCGATCGCGGCGCCGCCGCCGATCCCCCAGATGAGCACGGTCTCGCCGGCCTGGACCTGCGCGCGCGACACGAGCATGCGCCAGGCCGTGAGCGTCGCGAGCGTGAACGCCGCGGCCGTCTCCGGTTTCGTTCCGGCGGGGATCGTGCGCACGTTGGTGGCGGGGACAATCACGTATTCCGCAAGCGTTCCGGGATAGTGCTCGCCGAGCAGCCCGAACTTCACGCACAGCGACTGCTCCCCGCGCAGGCAGAACTCGCAGCGGCGGCAGCTGATCCCGGCGTTGATCACCACGTAGTCGCCGACTCGCGCGGACGCGTCCGCGGTGTCCGGGCCGAGCTTGTCGATTACGCCGCACCCGTCCCCGCCGAGCGTCCACGGCGGCCGGATCGTGACGCCCGGCAGGCCGCTGAGCATCCAGATGTCGAGATGGTTCAACGCCGCCGCGCGAACGCGGACGCGCACCTGTCCCGGTCCGGGCTCGGGCACCGGCAGGTCCGTGCGGTACTCGAGTGAATCGAGCCCGCCGTGAGTGGATATCGTGAGTGCTCGCACTTTGCTTGCGGCTATATTTTGGACGACAGCTGTTGGCTGTTGGCTATTGGCTGTTGGCTGTATGAATCTTACGGCCCTCTGCGATTTCCCGCTTCCCAGCTCAGAACGCATGATCTCGCTAAAAGTCCCACCGCTCGGCGAATCCATCGTAGAAGCGACCGTGTCGCGCTGGGCCAAGCAGGAAGGCGAAGCCGTCGCGGCCGGCGACACCGTGGTGGAGCTGGAGACGGACAAGATCACCGTCGAGGTGCCCGCGCTCAAAGCGGGGGTCGTCGCTCGCCACGCCAAGAAGGAAGGCGACGTCGTGAAGGTGGACGAGGTCCTGGGCGAGATAGACGACACGAAGACCGAAGGTGCCGCTGCCGCGGCACCCAAAGCCGAATCCCCAGCTCATCCCGCGCCGGCGCCGGACCAGGCGACCAAGCCCTCACCAGTGACTTCCGAAGTGAAATCCTCGCCCGCCGCGCGCCGCGTTGCCGACGAGTCCGGGGTCGACATCAGTGCGGTTCAAGGAACAGGGCGCGGCGGCGTCGTGAGCAAGCCCGACGTCCTCGCTGCCGCGCAGTCCGGTACGGCTGGCACAATGCCCGACGGACGGACCGATGCCGCGTCGACGCAGGCGGCGTCTTCGGCGACCAAGGAGCCTGCACCGCAGGCTCCGCCGGGAGCCAAGCTAGCCGCCGCAGTCGACGCGGATCGGGCCGCCCGGGGCACGCAAGCCAGCCAAGAGGGGCCCCGTGAGACTCGCGAGAAAATGTCTACGCGGCGCAAACGAATTGCCGAGCATCTGCTCGAGAGCCAGCACTCGACCGCGCACCTGACCACGTTCAACGAGATCGACATGACCGCCGTCATGTCGCTGCGCGACCGGCTCAAGGAGCGCACGGAGAAGGAGCACGGCGTCAAGCTCTCGTTCATGCCGTTCTTCGTGAAGGCCGCGTGCCTCGCGCTCAAGAGCTTCCCCAACATCAACGCGCAGGTGGACGGCGACTCGGTCGTCTACAAGCATTACGTCCATATGGGGATCGCGGTCGCGTCCGAACAGGGGCTCGTCGTCCCCAACGTGAAGGACGCGGACCGTAAGGGCATGATCCAGATCGCGCGCGACATCGCCGACGTGGCCAAGCGCGCGCGCGAGGGCAAGCTGACGATGGACGATCTCACCGGCGGGACGTTCACCCTCACCAACGGCGGCGTGTTCGGCTCGCTCGTATCCACGCCGATTATCAACTACCCGCAGGTCGGCATACTCGGCCTTCACAAGATCCAGGACCGCCCCGTCGTGATCGACGGCAGGATCGAAGCGCGCCCGATGATGTACGTCGCGCTCTCCTACGATCATCGTATCGTGGACGGACAGCACTCCGTGCTGTTCCTCGTCCGGCTCAAGGAGCTGATGGAGGACCCCGCGGCGATGCTGGTCGACTGATTGATTCTGATTTACCCGGTTTCCCCCACAGGAGGTTGCATGAGAAAACTAATTCTTGCTTCCACGGCTCTCGCGCTCGTCGCGTGCGCGGGCGGCGACGACGACGCCGCAACCGACACCACGGCGGCGATCGAGCCGGCCACGCCCGCACTGACGCCCGCGCAGTCCATGTACGCCGGGACGTGGAACGGCCGCTCGTACCGTCTCAATGCGCCGGCATCGGACGCCGGCTCGGCCTGGACGATGACCTTCACCCCGGCGGGCCCCGATCTGACCGGCACGCTGCGCTTCAGCGGCCAGACGACCGACATCCCGATCCGCGTAGAAGAGGCCACCGAGTCCGGCATGCGCACGGCGTTCGGTCCTTACACCAGCCCGACGGTGGGCAGCGCCGAAGTGAACACCACGACCGACGGCCGGGTTGAGGGCGACTCACTGGTCGGATCGTTCGTCGCGACGCCGACCGGTGGCGGCGACCGGGTCAGCGGCCGGTTCGTAGCCAGGCGGCAATAGAGGAACCGTCAGCCAGCAGCCTGGGCGGGGACCGGCCTGGGGGTCACTCCGAAGCACCGTCTTAGCGCGAGCACAGCGAGCGCGTAGGTGCGAGGACGTGATCCCCAGGCCGGTCCCCGCCCCTCGCAGTTAGCTTTTTTGCATGCCTGACAATTCCCCGTCCGCAGTCGACGTAGTGATCATCGGCGGCGGCCCCGGCGGCTACGTCGCCGCGATCCGCGCCGCGCAGCTCGGACTCTCCCCCGTCTGCGTCGAGCAGGCTAAGACGCTCGGTGGCACGTGCGTCAACATCGGCTGCATTCCGTCGAAGGCGCTGCTCACTTCATCCGAGCACTATGAGTTCGCGCGGCTGCACGCCGCCGCGCACGGCGTGAAGACTTCCGGCGTCGCGCTGGATCTCGCCACGATGCTCAAGCGCAAGGACGACGTCGTCACACAGAACACCAAAGGAATCGAGTTTCTGTTCCGGAAGAACAAGATCACCTGGGCGAAGGGGCGCGGGACGCTGAAGGCCGGCAACGTCGTGGACGTCGCGGGCGAGGACGGCAAGACGACCAGCTACCAGGCGAAGCACGTGATCATCGCGACGGGATCCGTTCCCGTCGAGCTGCCCTTCCTCAAGTTCGACGAAGACCGCGTGCTGTCGAACGACGGCGCGCTGCGGATCTCCAAAGTGCCGAAGCATCTCGTCGTCATCGGCGGCGGAATCATCGGACTCGAGCTCGGCTCTGTTTGGCGCAGGCTCGGCGCGAAGGTGACGGTCGTCGAGCTGACGCCGACGATTCTTCCCGGTACCGATCTCGAGGTGGTGAAGGAAGCCGACAAGATCTTCCGCAAGCAGGGGCTCGACCTCCGCGTCGGCACCAAGGTCACCGGCGCGCGCGTCGAAAAGGACCGCGTGCTCGTGAACATAGACGCGAACGGCAAGACCGAGACGCTCGAGGCGGACCGCGTGCTCGTCTCGGTCGGACGCAAGCCTTCGCTCCAGGGAATCGACGCGAAAGCGCTGGGTTTGAACGTGGGCCAGCGCGGCGAGCTGGTGGTGGACGACCAGCTCCGCACCAATCTGCCGAACGTGTACGCCATCGGCGACGCAGTGGGCGGCAAGCTGCTCGCGCACAAAGCCGAGGAGGAAGGTGTCGTCGCAGCTGAGGTGATAGCCGGCCACAAGGCGCGGATGGATTACCGGTCCATGCCCGCCGTGGTGTACACCTGGCCCGAGATCGCGACGGTCGGTTTGTCCGAGCAGGAAGTGAAAGACAGCGGACGCAAGTTCAAGGTCGGCAAGTTTCCCTTCTCGGCCAACGGCCGCGCGCGCAGCATGAACGAGACGAGCGGCTTCGTGAAGTTCATCGCCGACGCGGAGACCGACGAGCTGCTCGGCTGCCACATCATCGGGGCGAACGCGTCGGAGCTGATCCAGGAAGTGGTGCTCGCGTTCGAGTACCGCGGATCTTCCGAGGACATCGGCATCACGGTGCACTCGCATCCGACGCTGTCGGAAGTCGTAAAGGAGGCTGCGCTCGGTGTGCTCGGCCGGTCCATTCACATTTGAACGGCGCTGCGCGCTGCGTGCTGACTACAGCGCATGAGTGAGAGAGCGCTGCGCGCGGCCGACGTGCCGGCCGCGGCTGAGCTGCTGGCGTGTGATCCGTGCTGGGCGGACAATGGTGAGCGGCCCAGTTGGGTTCTCGATACTATCGCGGAGAGCTCCAACGGAGAGCATGCCGCGCTCGGCTCATTCGCCGGCGACGAGCTGCGGGCGTTCGTGTCTTTCAACTTCGTCGCCGGCGCCGACAGGACGGGCGCGATTTCGTGCGTCGCGCGCGCGGACGAAGCGAGCGGGATTGCCGCGCTCTCCGCCGCGGTCAAGGAGCTGTCCGCCGGCGGCGCGCGGCTGATCGTCGCGGAGCTTCCCGATCTGCCGGAGATGCACAATTATTCCGAGCTGCTCACGCTCGGCGGCTTCGCGGCGGAAGCATATGTGAATGACTACTACGCCGACGGTATCGGGATGCGCGTTCTCGTCGCGCGATTGGCGACTAATGGGGAATCTTCTCCAGCCTAAGCGGCCGCGCTCCGGAAGGTCCAAATCGCCTGCAGCTCGTAGCTGGCAGCTTCCCGCTGGCAGCTCGCAGCTTTTCTGTTCTAGGTGGCAGTTTTTTTTTAAAACCAGCACACCTCGTTACGCCCCGCGAGCGGTAACGGCTCGCGATTCAGCTTGAGCTCCACCAGCGTCGTCGTATACGGGTAAAAGAACTTTACCTTCGCGTCCCCGACCAGCGACGAGAGATCCAGCTCGCCGTCCCATTTCCCCTCGCGCGACGTCCCGCTGGACACGTCGCCAACCTTGTCGCTGCCGAAGCCGGTATAGCCGACCAGCGCCGAGCCAGACGACGCGATCACGCGGATCCACAGGCTCGTCATGTCCTTCACGCCGAGCTGCGTGAGGTTCACGTGAAAGCAGCGCAGGCTCGCGTCTGCCAGATACGTGTGCACGTCCATCGCGAACGGGATCGGCTCCTCGTCGTGCCCGCGCCGGGAGAACAGCTGCACGTTGTAGTCGGTGATCGGATCGCCGCGCTCGTCCACCGCGCGAATCACGAACTGCTGCCACTCGTCCATCCCGCGGCGCGCCGCATCGGCGTCGCGCTCGGCGGTCGCGTGCCACTTGTCGAACTGCTCGGCGTCCGGCACCGCCAACGCGCTGCCCACCATGTCCACGAGCCATTGCCCGGGATCGCTCAGAATCGTCCCGTGATTTTTGCCGGCGACGAAGATCATCGGGATGTCCACGTTGGGCCACGGCTCCACGTTCACGCGTCCGGTGGCGCCGACGCGGGCGGGGTCCACGGTGAGGTCGAGCGTGATCTTCCGCATGTTGAGCGCGCAGCCGGCCCAGCGCACGGTGCCGTCGCTCCCCGGCGAGTTGGTCAGCGCGCCGAGTCCGGTGTAACCGCGGTCGCCGCAGAAGACGAAAGCGAAGGGCGTGGCGCCGGTCGGCCCGTAGTACGTCTCGCTCCCCAGCATGTCCTGGTGCGCGAGGTCCCAAGTGTACCGGCCGCCGAGCTCGAGCCCGTCGAGGATCTTGTCGCCCGCCTCGAGAAAGTCGGGGCCGAGCTCGCGATTGCCCTTGAACAGCGCGCCCAGCCAGCTCCGCCCCTTGTGCGCGATCGGGGAGCCGAACGTCGCCGGCGCGAGCGCGACGAGATGCTTGAGCCGGTCGCGCCGCTTGGCGTACGCCGTGAGCCACGAGCGCACGACCAGCATCCCCGTCGAGTGCACGATCGCGTCGAACGGCTCGTCCCCGTCGAGTCCCGCGCGCTCGCGCAACGCGCGGTCGAACCCCTCGGCGATGTCGCGGATCGTCACCTCGTTGGTGAACGACCGGTAGTTGCAGACGTGAATCGTGCTCACGTCGTACCCTCGCGCGCCGAGCTCGGCGGACCACTTCCCGAAGGAGCCCGCGTCGGCGGAATAGCCGTGCACGAGGACGAGGGGGAGTCTTGGCATCGCTACTCCTGGAAGCCGAGCTTGCGGGCGACGGCCAACTGCCTCATGTCCAGGGTCAGAAAGATCAACGTCTCCGGATCTCGCGCCAGATACAGCGCGTTGGCGAGGTGCCAGCAATCGGCGCCGCGCACGTATCCGGCCTCCAGCACTTGGGCGATCTCGGCGTGCAATGGACGGTCAGGCATGACCCAGCTAATGCCCTTGAAGAGCGCTGACGTGGATGCCGAGCGCTCGCGCAGCATGACGGAATTCAACTCCGCCTCGAGCAGATTCGAAGCATGGAGCTCGTCGAAGCTGCTCAGCCGCCGCTGCACCTTCGCCGCGGACGGCTCCGCCAATGCCAATGCAACTAGGCACGATGTGTCCACGTACCCGACCTTCATTCAGTCGCGTTCATCCAGAAAGCGCTTGAGTGCCCCTGGACGCTTCACCACCGGGCGTATGGGACCGGGACGGGAGGCGGCCGGAACGATGACTCCCCGCTCTTTCAACTCCTTGAGGCGCGCGGCCAGTCCCCCCTCTTCCTTGACCACGGGCCGCAATTCGGCGACCGGCTCGCCGCGAAGCGTGATGGTGACGTGGTGCCCCTCCCGGACCTTGCGGACGAGCGCCGAGAGCTTGGCCTTCGCGTCGTACAGGGAGTAGGTGTACTTCATCCGCCAAGGATACTTCTATCTAGTCAGACTAGTCAAGTTCCCCCCGGCCAGGATGGCCATCCACCTCAGCGAGGTCGTAAACGCACGGTCCGGGAACGGGAAATACGGCCGAATCGGCCCGTTTCGCATTAGTTGGGCAGCAACCGGTCTATCTTCCTTATGTAGGACAATTACCTAAGCCCATAAAACACTAAATGCCTTTCGGTTCGTTCGACCTCCACCCCGACCTTTTAAAGGGCGTCAAGGAGCTGGGATTCACCCGGCCCACGCCCATTCAGGCCGACGCCATCCCACCCGCCGTCGAGGGCAGGGACGTCCTCGCCTGCGCGATGACTGGCAGCGGCAAGACGGCTGCGTTCCTCCTGCCGATTCTCAACAGCCTGCTCGCCAAACCGCGGCGCACGACGCGCGCGTTGATCATCACGCCGACTCGCGAGCTCGCCGCGCAAATCCTGGAAGATCTCGAGGATCTCGCCGTGCACACGCCCATCACCTCCGCCTCGGTGTTCGGCGGCGTCGCGATGGGACCGCAAGAGCACGCGTTCCGTACGGGCGTGGACGTCATCGTCGCGACTCCCGGCCGTCTGCTCGATCACCTGCGCTTCCCGTACGCCAAGCTCGACAAGATCGAGCACCTCGTGCTCGACGAAGCGGACCGCATGCTCGACATGGGATTCCTCCCCGACATCCGCCGCCTGCTCCGCTACGTCCCGACCAAGCGCCAGACGCTGTTCTTCAGCGCGACGATGCCCGGCCAGATCGTGCAGCTCACGCGCGAGATGCTCAAGGATCCCGCGACGATCAACCTGGAGCGCAAGTCGCAGCCCGCGGTCGGCATTACGCAAGCGATCTACCTCGTGCCGCAGGAGCGGAAATCGGAGCTGCTGCTGACTCTGCTGGAGCGCGAGATCATGCAGGACGCGCTCGTCTTCACCCGCACCAAGCATCGCGCCAACCGGCTGTGGGAGTACCTCGACAAGCGTGGGATCAACGCCGCGCGCATCCACGGCAACCGCTCGCAGCCGCAGCGCACCGAGGCGCTGGAAGGATTCAAGAACGGCGTGTACCGCGTGCTGATCGCGACGGACATCGCCGCGCGCGGCATCGACGTCGAGGCGCTCGGCCACGTCGTGAATTTCGACGTGCCGAACAAGCCCGAGGATTACATCCACCGCGTCGGCCGCACCGCTCGCGCCGAGCTGACGGGCGACGCCTTCACCTTCGTAGCCCCCGGCGAGCTCGGCGATCTGCACGCCATCGAGCGGGTGGTTGGACACCCGCTGCTGCGCGTCACCGTCCCCGACTTCGACTACTCGGCGAAGACCGCCGAGAGCTTGGAGATTCCGCTGGCGGAGCGCCTGGCGAAGATGCGCGCGCAGCGAAGCGCGGATCGGACGAGGTCGAAGGAGAAGAAAGCGCGCCCAGCGCCCAAGCCTGCCGATTCGACGCCGAAGGCAGCGCCCGAGCCAGCGGGTCCGCAGAAGACGGGATTGCGACGCAAGGGCCCGGTCTCAAGCCGCCGGCGTGGGCCGGGCAGGCCGCGTACCTGAGTGATTAGTGATTGGTGACTAGTCACCAGTTACTAGTCACTAGTCACGGCTTCAATGGCGGTAGCGCGGCCTCAATGGCCGCGCGGTTGGGCTCGAGCCAGGGAGGAAGCACCAGCTTCTCTCCCAGGGATTCCAGCTTCTCGTCAACAGTAAATCCCGGGCCGTCGGTCGCAATCTCGAACAGCGCGCCGCCGGGCTCGAGGAAATACACCGACTTGAACCAGAATCGGTCGATCACGTCGGTCGGCCGGCGCTTCGCCGCGCTGATGCGCTCGCGCACAGTGAGCTCGGCGTCGAGATCGGCGACGCGCCACGCGATGTGATGCACTCCGCCGGTGCCCCACGCGCCGCGCGCGGTATCTGGCAGCTCGCGGATCTCGAGAAACTTTCCCGATCCGCCGCCGTGCACGCCGAAGCGGTGCCAATCGCCTTCCGTGCCCAGCTCGTCGAAGCCGAGCACGCGAGTAAGAAAGGTCGAGGTCGCTCCGAGCGAACGCTCCCACAGCCGCACCGAGTGCAGCCCCATGATCTGCTGATCGGCAGCGACCGGGCTCTTGTCCCACGCTACGAACTCGCGCTCGTCCGCGGTCCCGGCGAGCACCAACGGCAGTCCGTGTGGATCGGCGAACGGGAGGCAGCGCTCCCCGCAACGCTCTTCGATCGGCGAGGTCTTCACGCCGCGGCTTTCGAGCCGGTCTATCCAGAAATCGAGCGAGCCCGCGGGAACCGCGAGCGAGACTTCCATTGTCAGTCCGATGCCCGCTTTTGCCGGTGCCATCTCGGGCCAGGGGAAGAACGTGAGATCGGTGCCGGGGTGTGCCACGGCGTCGGCGTAGAAGAGATGGTACGTCCCGGGCGAGTCCTGATTCACGCTGCGCTTCACGAGGCGCATGCCCAGCACGTGCGTATAAAACTCCAGGTTCTCGCGCGCGTCGCCGGCGATCGCAGTGACGTGGTGCAGGCCGAGGATCTCCTTCATCCCAGCGCTCCGATCAGCCACCGGACGACGACGACGGCCAGCACGATCCCGCCTACCGCGAGCAGCGCGAACGCGGCGATGATCGCCAGCACAAAAACACTGCTGGACTTCTTCGTCGCCGCCGGTCTTTCGATGTAGCGATCGAGCAGCGCCATGTTGCGCATGTTGGCCTTCCACGCGACGTCGAACAGATCGCCCGCCACCGGCACTATCCCCACGAGCGTGTCGAGCGCGACGTTTAGCACCATCCGCGCGAGCACCGGCTTCGGCGCGCCGAGGCGGGAGCCGAGGAGCACGATGTAGCTGCCCATCGCCGCGCCGGCGACGTCGCCGAGGCCGGGGACGAGCCCGATCACCGCGTCGAGCCCGAAGCGCATGTTCGTTCCCGGGATTCGCACTGCGCTGTCGAGAGCGCGCGCGAGGGCACGGGCGCGGTCCACGCTGACGTGTTCTCCCTCTCTTCCGCCCATCCTCAGCCCTCAGTCCTCGATTAGTCGTCGATCGTCGATTGTAGTTAGTCCTGAAGCCGCAAGGGTCCGAAATTCGAAATCCGCAGTCCGGAGTCGCAAACCACATCCCGGCTAGTGTATCTATAATGATAGATGCAGCCGGCCCGTCCGGAGTCCTCCACCCGGTGCGTAACATGTCAGACGCCATTTCCCGACGCGATCTCATCAAGAACGTTGCCCTGACCGCGGCGGGCATCGGACTGGTCGCCTGCGATAGGCCGCGGGCCAATGCGAGCACCGCGGCGGAGGACACCGCCGCGCCGGCGAGTCCGGACGAAGCCCGGCTCGACAGCTGGACCGCGGCGATCCGCAATGAGGGTTTCGCCCGCGCAGAAGTGCCGCTCGGACGCAGCGCCACCCGCGTCGGCGAGTTCGCGGTCGGCACGCCGTACGAGGCGTTCACGCTGGAAGCCTACCTGCGCGCCGGCGGGAGCCCGGTCCGCACGGAGCCGCTGACGTTGTCGCTCACGAAATTCGACTGCGTGTCGCTGGTCGAATCGTGCATCGCGGTCTCGCGCGCCGCGGACGATCCCGGCGCTCCCTCGTGGGAGAAGTACGGCAGCGAGATGGAGCGCATGCGCTATCGCGGCGGCGTGCGCGGCGGCTACACCTCGCGGCTGCACTACTTCAGCGAGTGGATCACCGACGGCGAGAAGCGCGGACTGTACCGCGAGCTTGGCGCCGAGCTCGGCGGAGTCGAGGACACGCGGCCGCTGCGGTTCATGACGGAGCACCGGGACAGCTACCCCGCGCTCGCGAACGACGACGTGTACCGCGAGATCGGCGAGATGGAGCGCACGCTGGACACGCGGCCGCGGCACGTGATCCCGAAGGAGCGGATCCTGGAAGTCTCCGACCGTATCGAGTCGGGCGACATCCTTGCGTTCGCGACAGCGATCCCCGGTCTGGACGTCACGCACGCCGCGTTCGCGTACCGCGATGCGGCGAACGTCCTGCGTGTCCTGCACGCGCCGTTGTCGGGGGGCGTGGTCGAGATCACGCGCACGACACTGCCTGAGTATGTGGCGGCGATACGGCGGTCAACCGGGATACTCGTTGCGAGGCCATTGCGAGCGTAGAGCGAAGGCAGGACAACGAGGGCGAACACCAGTTAGTGAGTAGCCAGTATGCCAGCCGGCCAGTCAGCCAGTTGTTACTGGACAACTGGCGGGCTGGTCCACTGGCTACTCACTAACTCGATCCCGCCAACAGTCCTCGCCCTTCCCACGTACTATTGAGGCAACGATTCCCCCTAACAATGGGTCGAATCCAGCGTCACACCTCACACACACATGCCCTCAAGAACCCCCGCGTACCTTCTGGCCGCTCTGATTGCGACCATTTGCGCGCTCGCCGCCGGTCCGTCCGCCGTCCACGCCCAGCAGGTGGACGTCATCCGCGGCCGGATCACCGGACCCGACAGCCTTCCAGTCGAGGGAGCCACTGTCACGGCCACATCCATCTCCGGCAACGTCAGCCGCAGCGCGCGCACCGACCGTAGCGGCCGCTACACCATCATGTTCCCCGGCGGCGACGGCGACTACATGATCAACGTCGCGCTGCTTGGCTACATGCCCAGGCGGTTCGAGCTGAAGCGCATCACCGACGAAGAGATACTGGTGGCCGACGCGCGGCTCACAACGATGGGCGCGTTGCTCGAGGACGTCACGGTCACGGCGCAGCGAGCCCCGGTCCCGCGCACCGCCGACGGGCAACCCGACGTCAGCGGAACCGAGCAGCCCATCACCAACGACGCCGTGCCCGCCGACCTGCTCGGCGACCTCGCCGCGATGGCCGCGACGCTCCCCGGCGTCATGGGCGTGCCAGGTGCCGATGGCGGGCAGGACGGCTTTTCCGTGCTCGGGCTCGGCGCCGACCAGAACAACGCCGTACTCAATGGAATGAGCTTCGGCGGCTCCAGCTTGCCGCGCGACGCCGCGGTGTCGTCGTCGGTGATCACGTCGCCGTACGACGTCTCACGCGGCGGATTCAGCGGCGCGCAAATGACCCTTCGCACCCGCTCCGGGTCGAACTTCGTCACGCGCGGCCTGAGCCTCAACCTCGACGCGCCGCAGATGCAGTGGACCGACCGCGCCGCGCGCGCGCTCGGCCAGGAATACTCGAACTACTCGCTCGGCGGCGCGCTGTCGGGACCGATCAAGTTCAACAAGGCATTCTACAACGTGTCGTACCAGCTCGGACGCCGGTCCAACGACCTGTTCACACTGCTGAATACGGGAGCCGACGGATTCCAGGCCGTAGGCGTGGCGCCGGATTCGGCGGCAAGGGCGCTGGCGCTCATGCAGGCGCGCGGAATTCCGCTCGAGGCCGGCAGCGCGGACAACAACCGCATCGCCGATCAGGGATCGGTGTTCGGCAGCGTTGACATTGCGCCGCCGTCATCCAGCTCGGGCCAGGCGCTGAACTTCTCGTTCAACGGCAACTGGAGCCGGCAGAGCCCGCTGAGCGGGCAGGCGACGGAGCTCCCGTCGTACAGCGGCGAGCGCACCACTCTGCGCGGAGGCATCCAGGGCAGGCACAGCGGCTACTTCCGCAATACGATTCTCACCGAGACGTCGCTCGGCTTGAGCATGTCGCGCAACTCGTCCAGCCCGTTTCTCGACCTGCCCGCCGGCACGGTGCGCGTCAACTCGGATCTCGACGACGGGACTCGCAGCCTCCAGTCGCTGCACTTCGGGGGCAACCAGCGGCTCAATAGCAGAGAGAATTCGAGCACCGCCAACCTGCTCAATCAGCTCTCCTGGTTCAGCCTGAACAACAAGCACCGCGTGAAGCTCACCAGCGAGCTGCGGTTCGACACCAACGAGCAGGAGTCGTCCAACAACACGATCGGGACGTTCACGTTCAACTCGCTGAGCGATTACGAGGCATCGCGTCCGGCGGTGTTCACCCGCGAGGTGGGCACGCGCGACCGCAGCGTAAGTCAGCTCACCGCCGGCTTCTCGCTCGGCGACGCTTATCGCCGCACGGACCGCCTGCAGATCCAGTACGGCGTGCGCGTGGACGCCAACCGCTTCACGTCCCGCCCCGGGTTGAATCCCGGGCTCGAGTCCCTGTTCGGCGTGCGTAACGACGTGGTGCCCAACAATATCTACGTGAGCCCGCGCGCGGGATTCTCGTGGACGTACGGCAGCGCGGCGCAGATCCAAGGCTTCCAGGGCGCGGCGCGGCTCCCGCGCGCGGCGCTCCGCGGCGGAATCGGCGTATTCCAGAACACGCCGGGAACGAACCTGATCGCGTCGGCCATCGACAACACCGGTCTTCCCGGGGCGACGCAGCAGCTGCGTTGCGTCGGAGCGGCCGCGCCGATACCCGACTGGACGGCCTACGCCGCGGACCCGGAGTCCATTCCGACGGAGTGCGCTGACGGCACGAGCGGAACGAGCTTCGCCAACGCTGCGCCGAACGTCACGCTCTTCTCGCCGGATTACTCCGCGCCCCGAAGCATTCGCTCCAACCTGCAGTGGAGCCTCCCGGTCCTGCGCAACCGGTTCAACTTCCAGCTCGAAGGCACGTATTCGCTGAATCTGAACCAGCGCGGAATCACCGACCTCAACTTCGGCGGCGAGCAACGGTTCACGCTGCCGGACGAAGAGGAGCGTCCAGTGTTCGTGGATCCGACGAGCATCGTGCCGGGGACGGGCGCGGTGGCCTCGCGCAATTCGCGCATCCATCCCGAGTTCTCCCGCGTCACCGAGATCGATTCGGACCTGCGGTCCGAGAGCAGGCAGCTCAGCATGCGGTTCTCGCCCGTGCGCTTCAGCCCGAATTTCAGCTGGAGCCTGGCCTATGTCCTCTCCGACGTGCGCGAGCAGGTGCGCGGCTTCAGCAACACCGCCGGCAATCCGCTCTCGACCGAATGGGGACGATCGGGCGGCTCTTCGCGGCATCAGATCGTCTACAACATCGCGTACAACTTCTTCGACTTCGTGCGCGTGGGCTGGTTCGGGCAGTTCCGATCGGGCGCGCCGTTTACGCCGATGATCGCCGGTGACGTGAACGGCGACGGCTACTCCAACGACCGCGCGTTCATCTTCGATCCCGGGACCGCGGAAGCGGGTCTCGCTTCGGGCATGCGCAACCTGCTCGACCGGGGATCACCTGAGGCGCGCGAGTGCCTGCAGTCGCAGCTCGGCGAGCTCGCCGGCCGCAACAGCTGCCGCGGGCCGTGGTTCTCCACCGCGAGCATGAACCTCAGGTTCAACCCGCTCAAGGTGCGCATGCCGCACCGCTCGTCGTTGTCCTTCTCGCTGTCCAATCCGCTGGGTGCCGCCGACCTGCTGCTGAACGGCTCGGGCAAGCTCCGCGGCTGGGGCCAGCCGGCGCCGGTGGATCAGCAGCTGTTGTACGTCCGCGGATTCGATCCGGCCACGCAGCGCTTCCGCTACGAGGTGAACGAGCGGTTCGGGGGCACGAACCGCGCGGTGAGCGGAATGAGAATCCCCGTGACGCTGACGGCGATGCTGCGGTTCGACCTCGGCCCGATGCGCGAGCGGCAGCTGCTCACGCAGCAGCTCGATCGCGGGCGGCGCACCGAAGGGACGCGCATCCCCGAAGCGATGTTCCGCGGCATGTACAACGGCGGCGGGCTGCTCAATCCGATGGCGACGATCCTGCGGCAGCAGGACTCGCTCCGTCTCACGGGGCCGCAGGCCGACAGCATCGCGGTGATGAACCGGGCGTACACCGTGCGCACCGACGCGATCTGGAGACCAGTCGCGAAGGAGTTCGCGGAGCTTCCCGACAACTATGATCGCGACGCGGTGTATGGCAGGTACATGCGGGCGCGCAGAGAGACGATCGACTTGCTCAGCGCCGCGGCGCCGGCGATCAGGAAGCTGTTGACGGCGGAGCAGATGCGAAAGCTGCCCCCGAACGTCGCCAGCTACCTGGAGCCGCGCTACCTCGCATCCATTCGCCATGGGACCGCGACGTTCACCGGTGGGGGAATGATCCCCGGCGGAGCGGTGTTCACCGGTGGTGGTGGACAAGTCATCACGATAATCCGACACTAGATCCAGGCTGACGTCAATTACGCCCTTCAATAGAAGTGAGCCCATGAAGACGCATTCAATCGCAACAACGCTCGGTCTCGCGCTCGTACTCGCCGGCTCGGCGAACGCGCAGGACCGCTCCGTCATCCGGCAGCTCGGACCGATTACCGCGCGCACCGCCGAGCCAGTCAGCTCGATTGGCATCAGGCCGCTTCCGTCGGGCGTGCTCGTGAACGACGCGCCGAATCGACGCCTGGTTCTGTTCGACGACCAGCTCTCGACGTTCACCGTCGTTGCCGACTCGACTTCCGCGACCGGCAACGCGTACAGCGGCCGATTCGGCGGGCTCCTCGCGTACAAGGGAGATTCGAGCCTGTTCACGGATCCGTCTTCGCTCTCGATGCTGGTGATCGATCCCGCCGGCAATGTCGCGCGGGTGATGTCCATGCCCGGAACGCAGGATGCCGGATTGCTGGCGGGCGCGATGGGCGGAGCGGCGTACGACGGCAAAGGCGCACTCATCTACCGTGGGATGTTCCGGCCACAGTTCCGGCGCGCGCCGGGAGCGACCGGCGGAAACTTCACTCCGCCCGAGATTCCCGACTCCGCGCCGATCCTCCGCATAGACCTCACGACGCGGCGCCTCGACACGCTCGGGTTCATCCGGACTCCGAAGGTGAGCATGGAAGTGACCCGGACGGAGGATGGCCGGGTCAATATGCGCTCGCGGTTGAACCCGCTGCCCGTGGTAGACGACTGGGCCGCGCTTCCCGACGGATCGATCGCGTTCGTGCGCGGCCGCGATTATCACGTGGACTGGATCGCACCCGACGGGAGCAAAACGTCGTCGCCGAAGATCCAGTTCGACTGGCAGCGGCTCACCGACGACGACAAGGTCGCCTTTATTGATTCGCTGCAGGCGGCGAGAGAGAGAATGGGCGAGGGCGCGCAAGGGATCGCCGCGGTGGGTGCGGCGCTCGGAGTGTCGGATGCAGCGATCGGCGCCGCGGGACCCACGATCCAGATCATGACCGGACCGGGTGGACCGGGCGGCGGTGCCCGACAGGAGGCGCGCCAAGACGCGCGACAGGGTACGAGGCAGGCCGCGGCTGCCGCGTCCGGACAGCGCATGAATGCTGACGTGAATTTCGTGGACCCTAGCGATCTGCCGGACTACAAGCCGGCGTTCTTCACCGGCACGGTCCGCGTCGATACACGCGGCAACCTCTGGATTCGCACGATACCGACGAAGGCGATTCCCGGCGGGCCGGTGTACGACGTCATCGACAGACAGGGAGCGCTCGTAGAGCGGGTGCAGATTCCAGAGGGGCGGACGATCGTCGGATTCGGGCCGGGTGACGTTGTCTATCTCGCTGTGCGGGAAGGGCGGGTGAACTATCTCGAAAAGGCGAGCATTCGCTAAGGGCATCAGCTCCGAGAGAGGAGACGGGGAATCCAAGTTGACGAGTAGCCAGTGAGCCAGCACGGCCAGCAAGCCAGTTTTTCGTCTGGCCAGCTGGCTCTCTGGCTCACTGTCTACTCACCAACTTGGATTTTAAGTCCGCCATTAACGTTCCCTAACCTCGCCAGTCCAACCCGCCGAATGTCTCCCCGGAGATTCATGCGTCTTCTGGCCGCCGTCGTCATTACCCTGTTCTCCGCCGTCCCGTTACAGGGACAGGAAGCCCTCCGAGAGCAGGCCGCTGATCAGCAAATCCTCCACGCACTCAACCGTCTCGCCTTCGGCCCCCGCCCCGGCGACGTGCAGAAAGTCAGCGCTCTCGGACTCGACCAATGGATCGAGCAACAGCTCTACCCGGAGCGCATTCCAGATCCCGCCGCTGATCGCGCGATCGCACGCTACGCTACGCTTGGCCAATCCGAGAATTACCTGGTGCGGCAGTACGCCGCCGCGCAGCGCGACCGCAGGCAGATCCGCGCCGACAGCGGCACCGCGCTCTCGCGGGAAGACAGCATCGCTCTGAGACGACGCGGCGAGCAGCTCCGCGCCGTCGTGACTGACCTGCAATCCGCCAAAGTCGCGCGCGCGGTCGCCAGCGAGCGGCAGCTGCAAGAAGTGATGACCGACTTCTGGTTCAACCACTTCAACGTCTTCATCCGCAAGGGCGGCCCGCAGCCGTTCTACATGCGCTCCTACGAACAGGGCATCCGCGAGCACGCGTTCGGCAACTTCCGCGACCTGCTCGGCTTCGTCGCGAAGAGCCCGGCGATGCTGTTCTACCTCGACAACGCGCGCAGCATGGCCGACAGCGGCCGGCCAACCCTCGCGCGCATTCGGCCGAGGGCGCAGCGCATGCGGCAGGGTCTCAACGAGAACTACGGCCGCGAGCTGCTCGAGCTGCACACGCTCGGCGTGGACGGCGGATACACGCAGCAGGATGTGATCGAGGTCGCGCGCGCGCTGACCGGCTGGACGATCCTCCCGCCGCAGGAAGGCGGCGGGTTCATATTCCGCCCGATCATGCACGACGCCGCGCCCAAGACCGTGCTCGGCAGCCAGCTTCCCGGCGACCGTGGCATCGAAGACGGCGAGGGCGTGCTCGACATCGTCGCGCGGCACCCGAGCACCGCGCGCTACATCGCGACCAAGCTCGCCCGGCGCTTCGTGAGTGACACGCCGTCCACCGCGCTCATCGATCGCGCGGCCGCGACGTTCACGCGCACCGACGGTGACATCCGCGAAGTGCTGCGCGCGATCATTCAGTCGCCCGAATTTTTTGCTGCGTCGGCGTATCGCTCCAAGGTGAAGTCGCCGTTCGAGGTCGTCGTGAGCGCCGCGCGCGCGCTCGGCGCGGAGCCCGACCCCACGCCGAGAACCGCCGGCGCGGTCGCGCTGCTGGGGCAGCCGTTGTACGCGCATCAGGCGCCGAACGGATATCCCGAGACCGGCGATGCGTGGATCAACACCGGCTCGATTCTCAACCGGATCAACTTCGGGCTCGCGGCCGCGGCCGGCCGGCTTCCGGGATTGAGCGCGGCGAATTCCCCGATCGACGCGCGGCTCTCGGCCGCGCCACGCGAGCAGCAGGTGGACGCGGTCGTGGCCGCGCTGCTGGGCGGCTCGGTGTCGCCGGACACGCGCGCGATCCTGCTCTCCGGCGACCATCCGATGATCGCGAGCGGAGCGGCCCTCCGGGGACTCGCGCAGATCGTCGGTCTCGCGCTGGGCTCCCCGGAATTTCAGCGGCGCTGAGGAGAACGGCTCATGCAACGCAGAGTATTCGTGAAGTCGGGCGCGCTCGCGCTCGTGACGCTGGGGCTCAGCCCGAGCTTTCTCCGCCGCACCACGTTCGGCATGGAGCTCGCCGGCACGGCGAAAGGAAAGACGCTCATCTGTCTCTTCCAGCGCGGCGCGGCGGACGCGCTCAATCTCGTGGTGCCGCACGGCGAGCGCGCGTACTACGCGCTGCGCCCGTCAATCGCGATTCCGCGGCCCTCGGCGGGCGTGGCCGGTGCCGCGCTCGACCTGGACGGATTCTTCGGGCTGCACCCCGCGCTCGCTCCGCTCAAGCCGCTGTACGACCGCAACCTGCTCGCGCCGATCCACGCCGTGGGGAGTCCTTCCGCCACGCGGTCGCACTTCGACGCGCAGGACTACATGGAGACGGCGACGCCGGATAGAAAGGGAACGCCCGACGGCTGGCTGAACCGTCTGCTCGCCGTCGAGGGCACGTGCGACGAGTGCAAGGCGCCGAGCGCCTTTCGCGGCGTGGCCATGTCGGCCCAGACTCCGCGCAGCATGCAGGGAGCGGCGGAGACCGTGGCCATGAACTCCATCGAGCAGTTCACGATTCGCGCGGCCGGAGGTCAGGCCGAGCGACTCGAGGCTCTATATAGAACGGGCAGCGCCGATCTGGTGCACGGCGCGGGTCGCGAGATGTTCGAGGCCGTGGCGATGCTGCGCGCCGCGAACCCGCAGCGGTACCAGCCGCGCGACGGCGCGGAGTATCCGCGCACCGACTTCGGCCGCAGGCTGCTGCAGATCGCGCAGCTCGTCAAAGCGAACGTCGGAATGGAGATCGCCTTCGCCGACATCGGCGGCTGGGACACGCACGTCAACCAGGGCGGCGCGACGGGCCAGCTCGCCAACCGGCTCGACGACTTCGCGCGCTCGATCGCCGCGCTCGTCACCGACCTCGGCGACAGAATGGACGACGTCGTCATTCTCACGATGTCCGAGTTCGGCAGAATGGCCCGCGAGAACGGAAACCGCGGGACGGATCATGGGCACGCCGGCGCGATGTTCGCGATCGGCTCCGCGGTGCGAGGAGGAAAGGTGCACGGCCGCTGGCCGGGCCTCGAGCGCGAGCAGTTGTTCGAGCAGCGCGACCTCGCGCTCACCACGGATTTTCGCGCGGTGTTCTCAGAGATAGCGAGCGGGCATCTCGGCGCGAGCAGGCTGGATGCGATCTTCCCGGGCTACGGCGAGCGAAAGTCCGAATGGATCGGAGTGCTCTGAGGCCGGATCACGCGCCCTCGCGTTAGACTTGCGCCTCCACAGGCGTATCCACCGCGTGACACACGCGATTCCGCCCGCCCTGCTTCGCCAGGTACAGCGCGAAATCCGCCTCGCGCAGCACCTCGTCGGCATCCATCGCCTCGGCTGACGCCGTCGCGATCCCCACGCTCACGGTGATGGAAGCGTTCGGCCACTCCTGTCTCTCCACCGCCGCGCGCAGTCGCTCGGCGATCTCGCGCGCGCCGGCCTCGGCGGCATGCGGAAGGATGATCGCGAATTCTTCGCCGCCGTACCGTCCGACGATGTCGGTTGCGCGGCAGGTGGTCTCGAGCAGGCGGGCCACTCCGCGCAGTACTTCGTCGCCGGCCAGATGCCCGAAGCTGTCGTTGTAGCGCTTGAAGTAATCCACGTCGATCATCAGCACCGAGAATATCTCGCTCTCGTACCGGTGCGCGGTCTGCATGGCGCGACCCAGCTCTTCGCCGAGCGCCATCCGGTTGGCGACACCGGTTAGGCTGTCGATTCGGACCTGTAGCGCGAGAGCTTCGTTGGCCGCGCGCAGCGCCGACTCCGACAACTTCAGCGTCGCCTCCATGGCGAGCCGATGCTGATCTGCCTGGGAGATCACTGCGGCATTCCACCAGAGCAGCCCCCCTAGCGCGACGATGGTGGCTGCGACCATCAGCGCGAGTCCCATCCCGGTCTCATACCAACCCGCGTGCTGCCCCGCCAGACTCAGGTATCCAAGAAAGACGATTGTGACGACAACGGTCGGGAAAAAGCGTCGCACGATCCGCCCGCCCAGGTCCGCTCGCGACACGAGCTTGATGGCCTGCGTGTCTGGAGCTATCAGCAATCCGATGCCGAGCATCACGAACGACAACGAGCTATACGCGGCCATCGGAACGAGCGAGCCGAACCCGGGCTCCATGTCGACGCCGTACAGGTAGGCGATCAGCGGCACCAACCCGACGGTCGTGCCAACAGTGGACGCCGCCTGCGACAGCCGGTGGCTGAGCCTGGTCCGGCCGCCGAAGCACACCAGCGCCAGGCCGAACAGCATGAAGGCGGTGGCGGAGGCGGTCGCCATCTCGCTGCTGCCGACAGGGCCGGAGCTCCACATCCTGGACCGAAACAGGAGATGGTCGAACTCGGGACCGGCCCCTGTCAGTGTCTCCACGAGCTCCAAAGTACCGATAAAGAACACGGCGGCACCGAGCAGCTGGGCGCCGAGCCTCCGCCGGGAGGTGAGTCGGCTCTCGCGCAGCAGCGCCAGCGAAAAGCCGCACAGGATAAAGGCGATCGCGCTGACCGGGTTCATCACGCGCAGTCCGGGCGCGACCCGCTCGAGCAGATCGACGTCGAGTGTCCATCCGACGAGCACTGCGGTGCCCATTGTCGTGACGACGAACGCGGCCGCCGTGGACAACGCCTGGAACCTCGCGTTGAGCACGGCCTCCCTCGCGTCGTGTTCGGCCGGTGTCAGCATGGCGTGAATGTGCCCCGCCTTGTCTCCTCCGTCAAACCGTTCTTCCCGCACTGCCGCCGTAAGCGCGCCAAAAGACAACCGTTCCGAGGTGATCATCCGATGCGCGAGGACCGCGGGCTCGCGATCCTCCCACGCTTCGGGGAGCGTGCTCGCACGCACTTACATAGACGACGAGCTACCAGCGGAAGATACGACGGAGCTGGCGGCCGAGGCTGCGGCCAAGGGAGTCGATCGCCTCGGGAACTTCCTCCCATCCTTCCATCTGGTCGTCCTCCCACACGGGCACCGGCTCCGAGTGCTGCGGACATTCGGCGGCGGGCTCGGTGCCCGGCTCGAACCATTCGCTCTGGCGGCTCGGGCACCACTGGTTGGCCAGGTAGCCGGTCGTTGGATCGATCACGCGCATGATCATCCCGTCGGGCGGATCCCACGAAGCGTCGGAGGTCGCGCTCTCGCGCCACCCGCCGCGATACCACTCCGCCCACGCGGGCGCGGCCAGCCGCCCGCCCGCCGCGCTCGAGCCCATCGAGCGCGGCTCGTCGAACCCGAACCAGAAGCCCGCGACGATCGTCGGCGTGTAGCCGATGAACCACACGTCGGTGGCGTTGTTGGTCGTGCCCGTCTTCCCCGCCACCATTCCGCGCACGCCATTGGTGCGCAGCGCGCGCCCCGTTCCGAAGTCGATCGCCCCGCGCAGCATGGACGTCATCTGGTACGCGTCGCGCGGATCCATCACCTGCTCGCGCTCCACTTCCTGGCTGTACAGAGTATTGCCGTTGCCCGACTCCAGCCGGCGCACCAGCCGCGGCTTCACCCTGAACCCGCCGTTCGCGAACGGCGCGTACGCCGTGACCAGCTCCAGCGGAGTGACCTCGAGCGCGCCGAGCGCGAGAGAAGGGATCGGCTGCAGCTCGGAGGTGATGCCGTTCTTGTGCGCGGTCTCGATGATCCGCTGCTCGCCCACCACTTGCGACACACGCACCGTCGCCGCGTTCGCGGAATGAATCAGCGCCTGGCGGAACGTCGTGCGGCCCAGATAGTTGCCGTCGTAGTTCTTCGGCTCCCACACCCGCCCCTGCATCCGCACCGTGATGGGCTCGTCGTCCACTTCGGTCGCCGTCCCGTAACCGGCGCCGAGCGCCGCGGCGTACACGAAAGGCTTGAACGCGGAGCCCGGCTGGCGCTTGGCGTAAAGCGCGCGGTTGAAGGTGCCGCGCTTGAATCGCCGCCCGCCGCTCAGCGCGCGGATGTCGCCGGTGAGCGGATCTATCGCGACCATCGCCCCCTCCACGGTTCGGCCAATGGACGCCGCACGCCGGCGCACGGCCGCGTCCGCCGCGCGCTGAGCGCGCGCGTCCAGCGACGTGTACACGGTCAGCTCGCTCAGATCCAGACGAGTGCCCTTGATCACCGAGTCAGCGAGCGCGCGGACCGCGTCGAGCGCGTACGAATCGCCGCTCTGGTCGGGGTACCAGCCGTCGCCGTGAATCCGTATCCGGGTGTCCTTGAGCGCGGGCAGGCGGTCGTCCGACACGTATCCTTCGCGCACCATCAGGTCGAGCACCAGGTTGCGGCGCGCGAGCGCGCGGTTGGCGCTCCGCCGCGGAGTGTAGTACGACGGCGCCTTTGGGAGCGCCGCGAGCGTCGCCGCTTCGGGGAGCGTCACGTTCTTGACGCTCTTGTTGAACAGGTCACGGCTCGCCGCCTCGACGCCGTACACGCCGTTCCCCATGTAGATGACGTTGAGATACAGCTCGAGGATCTCCTGCTTGGTCAGCGACCGCTCCATCAGCTTGGACAGCCTGAGCTCGAGCATTTTCTGCCGGAGCGTGCGCCCGCGGTACTGGTTCACCACGAATGTGTTGCGCGCGGCCTGCATCGTGATCGTCGAGAACCCCTCGCGGATCCCGAGCCCCTTTATGTTTCGGAAGAACGCGCGCGCGAACCCGCGCCAGTCCGTTCCATTGTGCTCGTAGAACCTGCGATCTTCCACGGCGATGAAAGCCTGCTGCACGAACACCGGCACCGTCGAGAGCGGAACGTTGAGCCGCCGAACGGTCTCCAGCCGTCCGAGCAGCACTCCGTTGCGATCCAGAATCTGCCCGCCCTGCGATGGACGGAAGGCACGGATCTCGCTCGCGCTTGGGCAGCCCTCGAAGCCGCACGTCACCAGCCACGAATTCAGGAGCAACATGCCAGCTAGCGCGGCACCCATCCCGCCGACCCACCACGGGTTGGGCGTCACCTTCCTGTTCCAGAGTTCGCGGAGCGCCGCGCGCCTTCTCTCGATGTCGATCCTCATCGGGCTGTGTGTCTCATGTTCCGATACGAAAGGGAGTGCCGATCCGGGCGGTGACGCCCGCGCAGCTCAGCCTGATACACCATCAGTCGTGTCCAGTGACCAGGACGTTGCCGGTCAAACTGCCTCAAGTGCCGGCCCCGGCGATCCGTCCCGCGCTCCGAACGAGCTGGGGCGCATCCCGGTGCTGGAATATCATCTCATCGGCGATGAGGAAGGCAGGTGGCAGCGGTCGCATTCGCGTTTCAGGCAGGATCTGGAGTTGTTGTACCGCAGGGGCTATCGCCCGGTCACCATCTCGCAGATTCTGGACCGCGATCTGAACCTGCCCGCCGGGCTCTCTCCGGTCGCGCTGGTGTTCGACGACGCCTCACCGAGCCAGTTCCGTTACATCGAGCGCAACGGCCGGCTCGAGATAGACTCGAACAGCGCGGTAGGCATCCTGACGGAGTTCAACGCCCGCCATCCCGACTGGACCAACTCGGCTGTTTTCTGCACCCTCTCGGGAGCCGAGGCGGGACGCTCCCTGTTCGGCGACAAGGGGATCGAAGGACAGAAGAGCGAATGGCGCTTCCCGAAGATGCGATACCTGGCGGAGCGTAGTTTCGAGCTGTGCAACCACACGCTCTGGCACGCCAACCTCGCCAAGTACGACGACGCCTTCGTGCAGGAGCAGATCGCGCGCGGCGTGATGGCGATAGACTCGGCGGTGCCAGGCTACAAGGTGCGCACGTTCGCACTCCCGCTCGGCGTGTGGCCGAAGAACCGCGCGTTGGCGAAGAAGGGCTCCTGGCGGGACCCGAAGAGCGGACGAGTGGTGACGTACGACTTCGACGCGATTCTCGAGGTGTCGGGCGGGACGACGCGCAGTCCGTACGACCCGAGGTTCACACCGCTCAGCATCAATCGCGTGCAGGTGTACGCCGAGGAGCTGGAGCGAACGCTCGACATGCTGGACCGGCCGGGTCCGAACGGGCGCTACGTCTCCGACGGGATGAGCAACAGAGTCGCGCGCCCGGAAGGGGCGACGCCCTAGCCGTTTTCCGATGGCTGCCGCCCGAGTTGAACCGTAGATTGGCGGCAACTCACGGGAGTCCCGTCTGGCGGTAGATCTCAAGGTTCAGCTGCAGGAAGTACTCGGCGACAGGTACCGCCTCGAGCGCGAACTCCCGGGCGGCGGAATGTCGCGCGTGTTCGTCGCCGAGGAGGTCGAGCTCGAGCGGAAGGTCGTGGTCAAAGTTCTGCCGCCCGACCTCGGCGCCGGGCTCAACATCGACCGCTTCCGCCGCGAGATCCAGCTCGCCGCGAAGCTGCAGCATCCGCACATCGTCCCGCTGCTCGCGGGGGGAGCACAAGGCGCGCTGCTCTATTACACGATGCCGTTCATTGACGGCGAGAGTCTGCGCGAGAAGCTCGCGAAGAGCCGCGAGCTCCCGGTGCACGAAGCGGTGAAGATCCTCATCGAGATCGCCGACGCGCTGGCGTACGCGCACACGCACTCGGTCGTGCACCGCGACATCAAGCCGGAGAACGTGCTGATGGCCGGCAAGCACGCCGTCGTTACCGACTTCGGCGTCGCGCGCGCCCTCTCGAACTCCACGGGCGCCTCGTCGCTGACCTCCATGGGCGTGGCGCTCGGCACGCCGGCGTACATGGCGCCCGAACAGGCGGCGGCCGATCCGTTCGTGGATCATCGCGCCGACATCTACGCCTTGGGAGTGGTTGGCTACGAGCTGCTCGCGGGACGAACGCCTTTCGCCGGGCTCACTCCGCAGATGATGTTGTCGGCTCAGGTGACGACGGCGCCGGAGCACATCACGAAGTACCGCCCCAGCGTTCCGCCGCAACTTGCCGCCGTGATCATGCAGTGCCTGGAGAAGAACCCGGCGGATCGCCTGCAATCTGCGGAGGAGGTCCGCGCGCGGCTCGAAGCGATGTCCACTCCGAGCGGCGGGATGGAGCCGGTCGCGGGAAGAACGTACGCCGGGCCGTCAACCGCATCGCGGCTCACTCCGCAACGGATCGGAGTGATCGCGGCGGCTATAGGCTTGGCGGCTGTCGGACTGTTCGCCGCCTCGACTGCCTTCCGCGGAGCGGGTGAACCGTTCACGATTGGCGCGACCAGGCAAATAACGAGCGCGACCGGACTG
This sequence comes from Gemmatimonadaceae bacterium, assembly GCA_051305945.1. Classification (GTDB taxonomy): domain Bacteria; phylum Gemmatimonadota; class Gemmatimonadetes; order Gemmatimonadales; family Gemmatimonadaceae; genus JACDCY01. The sequence continues at coordinate 6,793 of JBPPMH010000010.1, read as the reverse complement.
GAGCTGCACCCGGCGATTTCGCCCGATGGAAACACCATCGCGTTCGTGTCGGGCGCGCCGGGGGCGATGTCGCTGTACATCCGCCAGGTTGGCGGCGGGCGCACGGTGCGCCTCACGGAGGAATCGCAGGGTCACGTGTCGTGGCCGACATGGTCGCACGATGGAACGCGCATCGCGTACGACGGGCTGAACGGGATCCTGTCCGTTCCCGCGCTGGGCGGAGCGCCTTCGGTTCTGGTCCCGGCGCCGAGCGGAGGCAGGTGGATCGCGCACGGTGGCTGGTCGCCGGACGGAACGCGACTCGCATACGCCGTGGGGGACACGGTGTTCGTCGCGACCGCGGACGGCAGCGGCGCAAAGGCGATTGGAAGCGTGGGCAGTCCGCACGCCATGGCCTGGTCCTCGGACGGCTCCCGCATCGCTGTCGTCTCCGGCGACGACCGCTTTCTTTTCGGCGGACGCGGACAGCTGGGCAACATCGCCGCCAACACGATCTGGGTGATCCCGGCCGACGGCGGCGAGCCGGTGGCCGCCACCGACTCGACCCGGCTGCGCACGAGCCCGGTTTGGTCCCCCGACGGCAAGTACCTGCTATACGTCTCCGCCGCGGGCGGGGTACGCGACATATATCAGCAGCGCGTGGACGCGCGCGGCCGCCCTCAGGGCGAGCCCGTACGACTCACAACGGGGCTCAACCCGCACAGCATCTCGCTGAGCAGCGATGGCAGGCTGCTCACGTACTCGCAGTTCGTGATGACGTCCAACGTGTACTCGGTCCCGCTGACGACGAGAGGCGCGGTTACGGCAAGCTTGCTGCGCCCCGTCACGAGCGGGAATCAGATGATCGAAGCGATGGCCGTGTCGTCCGATGGCCAATGGCTGGCTTACGATTCGAACCTCGGCGGAAATCAGGACATCTACAAGATCCCTGTCGCGGGCGGCGAAGCGCAGCAGCTCACGCGCGATCCCGCCGATGATTTCCAGCCCGCCTGGTCGCCCGACGGCAAGGAGATCCTGTTCCACAGCTTCAGGAACGGGAACCGGGATCTGTTCGTCGTCGCCGCAGATGGCAGCTCCACCAGGGAAGTGCTGCGGACGCCCGCGGAGGAACTGGCGGGATCGTGGTCCGCTGACGGAAACGCCGTGGTATTCGGTGGGCGCTCCATGGAAGGGCGGCGAGCCGTCGTGTCCATCGCCGAGCGGGATCCGAGCGGAGAGTGGAAGCCCTCGCGCGACATCTTTGCGGCCGGCGTTTCGAATACCGCGCCGCGATGGAGTCCTGACGGAAAGCTCATCGTGTTCAACTCGGCGGACGGCATTGCGGTAATGAGTCCGAACGGAGGCTCCCCGCGTGTGTTGTACGAACCGGGACCTGATTATCCCCGTGGAGGAACGCCGATCTGGTCGTGGGACTCGCGCTCCGTCTACTATCTCACGAGCGGGGGCACCCCGACGGCCTGGTCCGTTTCCGCGGACGGTGGAGTGCCCACTCGCATCTTCACTTTCCCCGATCCGGCGCGGCAACCGTTCCGGTCACAGCTGGATGTGGACGAAAAGAACGCCTACTTCACCATCGGCTCGCGCGAGAGCGACATCTGGGTCATGGAGCTCACGCAGAAGTAGCGGCTAGAAGCGCCACGCCTTGAGCGTGGCGATCGCCTTGCCCAGCGCCTCGCGCTGCTCCGGAATCTCGGATCGCTCCAGCAGCTCTTCGTAGTTTTCGATCGCGAGATCGAGCGCCTCGTAGTCCTGTTCCGCGCCGGCGAGCGCGGCAGCGTTGTCGGCGAGGTTCGCGCGCGCGAGCATGTCCTCCGGGAAGCGCGCCGATACCTGCTTCCAGCGCGACGTGCGCTCGCGCGGATTTCCCTCGGACAGCGCCCACAGATGCCACGCGCCGCGGTTGGTCGCGTCGGCCGCGATGGCGCGCGTCGCCAGCTCGCCCACGACGTCGGGCCCGCGGCCGCTCAGCCAGTACGCGTTCGCGAGAATGACGAGCGCGCGCGCGTCGTTCGGCTCGGCCGCGACGATCCGCTCGTACACGGGGCCGGCGACTTCGGGCATGTCGCGGAAGGGCTCCACAGCCTCGGCGAGAATCGCGGGCGCGGTATCCGGCAGAGCGGAGAGGGCATCCTGCAACGGGCTCATCTCGCCGTCGGACTTGTAGCGGTTGACCGCTTGCCGGATGAGAACCGTTACGTCGAGTGAGTCGGGCATCGTCGAGAAGATAAGCTCCTGGAATATTCCAGCCGGGAATATCCCTGGAGCCGCCATTGCTTTACTTTGTCCGCCCCCACGACTAGCATTGAGGTGTGACCGCGCTGTCCACCGCGCGTCTATCTTGAGAATGCAGGTCGCGGTAAGCCGCGTGAGTTCCCCGCTACTCCCTGCGACCGTTCGATTCCCGCGGTGCTACGGCAATGCCGTATGGCTTCATAGCCGCGAGATCTTTTCCGACAAGCAGCAGACCCCAGGAAGGAGCTAAACCTCGGCGGCGATTGCCGTATGCGAGGACCACGCCCGTCTGGCGCTAACCGCCGGCAACGGGAGCAATAACCCCGCTTCACGATCCATGGATCCAGACAACACGAATCCGCAGCCGTCGTCCGCCACGGACGAGCCGAGACCCGAGCCGTCGGTGCAGGACCGGTCCGACGACCGCCCCGGCTCGCCGAGCCCCGGCGACAACCCCGAGCGCAACAACCCCGGCGGCCAGGAGCAGCAGCAGCAGGATCGCCCTCGCGGTCGGCAGCAGGGTGGCAGCAGGGAGCGCCAGCAGGGACAGCCCGGCGATAGCGACACGCGCAGAAACGGGCGCCGCGGGCCCAACCCGCGGCACGGCAGACGGGGCCGCGGACACGGTCCGCGCCGCGACCGCCAGCCGCAGCAACAGCAACAGCAACAGCAACAACAACAGCAGCAGGACCAGCAGCCACCAACGCCTGTCGTCGCCGACGCGGAAGCGACCGGATGGTTCGATCCGCAGCGCGACAGCGGGTTCATCCGACAAGCCGGTAACAGCTACCTCCCCGACCCGTCCGATCCGATGGTTCCCGGACATCTCGTGCGGCAGCTGGGACTCCGGCGGGGCGACGAGATCAACGCCACCACAGGTCGCGATCACCGCAATCGCACCGTCGTCGTCGAAGTCCGAACGATCAACGACGCCGACCCCGCGACGGCCGCCAGACGCCCCGACTTCGGCTCGCTCACGGCGTCGTATCCCGACCGCAAGCTCAAGCTCGAGACGGGCAAGCCCGCCAAAGGCGGACCCGAGGTGACGCGTCGGGCCATCGACTTGATCGCCCCGATCGGCTACGGCCAGCGCGCGCTGATCGTCGCGCCCGCGCGCGCCGGAAAGACGATGCTCCTGCAGGCGATCACCGAGGGAGTCGCGGTGAATCATCCGCAGGCCGTGCTGCTCGTGCTGCTGGTAGACGAGCGCCCCGAGGAAGTCAGCGAGATGATCACTTGGGGGTACGGCGAGGTCGTCGCGTCGAGCTTCGACATGCCCGCCAATCGCCATACGGACGTCGCCGAGATCACGCTCGAGAGAGCGCGCCGGCTCGTGGAGCTCGGCCGCGACGTCGTGATCGTGCTCGATTCCATCACCCGTCTGGCGAGAGCGCACAACACCGTGGAGCGCGGCACCGGGCGCACGCTGTCCGGGGGACTCGATGCCACCGCCATGGCGAAGCCGAAGGCGTTTTTTGGCTCGGCGCGCGCGGTCGCGGAGCAGCACGGCGGCGGCTCGCTCACCATCATCGCGACCGCTCTCGTCGAGACCGGCTCCCGCATGGACGACGTCATCTTCGAGGAGTTCAAGGGCACCGGAAACTGCGAGATCAAGCTCGACCGGACGCTGGCCGAGAAACGCATTTTTCCGGCGATCGACATCGGCACCAGCGGCACCCGCCGGGAGGAAAAGCTGTTCCGGCCGGAGCAGCTGGACCACGTCTACACCCTGCGCCGGGGGCTCCAGCAGATGCCCTCGACTTCGGCCATGGAATGGCTGATCAAACGGATCGCCTCCACCCCCGGCAACGACGCGCTTCTCGAGGGCCTGTAACGGCCCACTGCTTGCTCCTGCGGGTGGCATGCACCTGAGTCCCAAGTGCTCGGCCACCTCCAGGGCTGGCGCTGCCCTGTTGCTCTATCTCGCCGCGGCGTCCGGCCTCCTGGCCCCCGGAGTCGTTTTTGCCCAGGCCGAGGAAGAAGACAAGCCCGAGATCGTGGACTTCCGGTTCCGGGGCGTCGAGTCGCTCAAGCTGGATGAGCTGCGCAAGAGCATCGTCACCGACGAGTCGCATTGCAAGAGCTTCATCCTGAAGCCGCTGTGCTGGGTCATGAAGCCGCGGTACATCTACGGGCGCGAATACCTCGACCGTGAAGAGCTCGTCCGCGACATGCTGCGGATGCGCGTGTTTTACTGGAAGCGCGGATACCGCGAGACGCAGGTGGACACCGTGATCGCGCCGCGCGGCAACGACAAGGTCGCGCTCACTTTCCTGGTGGACGAGGGCCCGCCGACGATCGTCAGCGACGTCACGATCACGCAGACCAGCCCGGTGCTGCCGGGCCGGGCCATCGCGCGGCGCACGTTGATCAAGCGTGGCGATCCGCTCAACATGATCAAGCTCGACTCCATGCGCGTGCGGCTGGAGGGAGCGCTGTGGGACCTCGGCTACGCCGACGCGATCGTGGACACGGTCATCTCCGTCTCCGGGGACGGACTCTCCGCCAGTGTCGCGCTCAACCTGAATCCACGCTGGCTCACGACCGTCGATTCCATTCAAGTGCACGACAACGAGAAGGTCTCGCTGCGCACCATCCGCCGCTCACTGACGTTCCGGGAGGGCGACGTCTTCCGGCGCTCCGAGTTGCTCCGCAGCCAGCGCAACCTGTATGAGTCGACCCTGTTCCGCCGCGCGGTCATCGAGCTGTCGGCTGAAGAGACGGGGATCGATTCCACCAAGATCGTGGACATCACCGTGCAGGAATCACCGCCGCGCGAAGCGCGGCTCAGCGTCGGCCTCACGACCGCCGACTTCGTGCAGGCCGAAGGCAGATTCACGCACTACAACTTCACCGGCGGCGCGCGGCGGCTGACGGTGACGGGCGCGGTCGGCAATCTGTTCGCCGAGCAGCTCAACGACAAGCTCATTTTCTCGGATAACTACGTGAACGTCGGCAGTGATCGGGGCCGGTATTTCGCCCCGACCTACAACGCCAGCGCCGAGCTGCAGCAGCCGTGGTTCGGCTCGGCGCGCAACGCGCTCGCCCTCTCGGTGTTCACCCACCGCCGGAGCGCGCCGGGGATCTACGTGGATCGCGGCTACGGCTCCAGCGCGACGTTCACCCGCGAGGTGGCCCTGCGCGCTCCCGTCAGCCTGAACTACCGCTTCGAGGTGACCACGGTCGAAGCCGGTGACGTGTACTTCTGCGTGAACTTCGGCGTTTGCGACCCTCCGACGCTGGATGCTCTCCGCGGATATCAGCGCATTTCTCCGCTTACGCTCACGGGCAACATCGACCGCACCAACGATCCGTTCTCGCCGAACCGCGGCTACCGCGGACGCGCCGCGCTCGAGCACGCGTCGGGATTCACCGCCTCCGACTATCGCTACAATCGCGCGGTGGCCGAAGCCGCGGCGTTCCTCGCGGTCCGCCGGCGTGGAGTGCTCGGCGGCCATGTCCGTCTGGGCTGGGTCAAGGGAGTCGCGAGCACGGGCGAGGCTCTGGGCGGACTGCTGGGAGAGCAGGTGTTGCATCCGCGCACGCGCTTCTTCGCGGGTGGCGCGCAGTCGGTGCGGGGCTTCGGCGAGAACCAGCTGGGCCCGCGCGTGCTCACGATCTCCGCCGCACAGCTGCGCGGCGGGACGCTGGGCCCGGATGGCGCGCCTGCCTGCCCCGAAGCCACTCCGATCACCGACTGCGACCCAAACCTGGACGCGTACAAGGACAAGAACTTTCAGCCGCGCCCGCTCGGCGGCAACACCGTGGCCGAAGCGAGTGTGGAGCTCCGCTTCCCGCTCTGGAAGCGGCTCTCCGGCGCCGCGTTCATCGACGCCGGCGTCGTCACGCAGAACATCGACAGCTCGCTCCCCGGCAGCCGCGCGGCGATCACGCCCGGGTTCGGCGTCCGGTATCGCTCGCCGGTTGGACCGATCCGCGTTGACATTGGTATCAACCCTGGACGATCCGAGCGTCTCCCGGTGATCTCCGAGGAGATCGTGGACGGCGAGCGCAGGCTCGTCCGGCTCAACACACGCCGCGAATATTCCATCTCGCGCGGCGGATTCATGGGCATACTCGACCGAATGGCACTCCACCTCTCCATAGGCGAAGCGTTCTAGTGACGGAGCCGACCGCCTCGCCGCGGCGGGGCTACCGGCCCGCCTTCCGGAAGAAGCACGCGGGCGTCGCGGGACTCGTCGTCGCCGGGATCGTCGTGCTCGCGGCGGTGGGTGTGCTCATCCTCACGCAGACCGACCTTGGCCGCAGCTTCGTGCGCGATCGCGTGGTGGACGTCCTCACGCGTAACTCGCGCGGGATCATCCAGATCGGGGAAGTGCGCGGCAATCTCCTCCGCGACGTCACGCTGATTGACGTCTCGATCACCGACAGCAGCGGCGCGCCGCTCATCATCGCCGACACGATCTTCACCGAGTACGGGCTGCGCGCTCTGTTCGGGAAGCGCATCTTCCTGTCCGATCTGCGCATCGTGAACGCGCAGGTCGTGATCGAGCGGCTGCCCGGACAGAAGTGGAACTACGACCGCATCTTCCCGCGCGAC
>JBPPMH010000009.1:0-12288 GCA_051305945.1 Gemmatimonadaceae bacterium | reverse complement strand
TCTCGCCGGGACGTCCCGGCGGCGGGGCATAGTAAGGCACGGGGCCGTGCCTCCCGCTGCTGCCGGATCCGGCAGCGCCGCTACCGGTAGCCATTGAGCTCGGACCGGTTAAGCGGATGCCGGCGGTATATGCGTTGGCGGAGGAGATACTCGACGACGCCACTGGTTCCGGGAACGAATACCTCTCTTGCCGCGAGCGACCGGAGCACGACAGGCTGCCGGCGCTCTACGGCCGCGAACCTGAGGAAGTCGATCGCATTCGCAAAGGCCTCGGCCCAGCGTTCTTCCGGGTGCGCGTTCGCGTACGCGCACGTGCCCGGGATCCTGTACGCGTCGCGCATCCATAAGAGCGAGGGCATGCGGCCGCGCCGGCGGTCGAACCGGTGCCCGAACTCGTGCGCGAGAATCCAATCCGGAGAGATCCTCGTTTCCCACGTCGCCAGCGAGTCAGGGACGCGCCTCGAGAAGTGCGCGACTTCCGGCAGGATGAGGATGACGTCCGCCGGGGTGACATAGGCACCTAGCCAGTTCGCTGGCAGGGGCACTGCATGGATACCTCGAGGCGCGCCTGCGATCGTGATCAGCGTGTCGATCAGCCCGGGAGAGAATCCCGTGGGCCCCTGCGCGGCCGCGCGCGTGCCTGGGGCCGCGGCGAGGAGGACTCCCGCGGCGAGTAGCTGCGCAGCGACGCGCAGCTTCCAGTTACTGCGTGAGCACTGCACCTGCCACCAAGCCGAGGCCAACCCACTTCATGGCGGAGAGCGATCGCCCGAACCGGGACGGGATCTGACGCTCGGTCGCCGCGACCTGACGCCGGAGCGCTGCGGCCTCACGATCGAGCGCCGCGATCTGGCCATCCTTCGCGGTGATCACGGAGTCGGCGGCGGCAAGGGCAAGTCGGAACAGGTCGCGCGACCGCTCCGCTTCGTTCACGGCCGAATCCGCGGCGACGAGCACGGCGCGGACCGCGGCCGTGTCGGCGATCGCGACGGTGTCACGGAGCGCGCGGTAAGTCGTGGCCGCGGCCCCTGCCCGCTGGTCGCTGACGGCGGCACGCTGGCTCGCTGCGGCGAGCTTTGCGGTGAGCTCGGCCGCCTCGTCTTTCCAGGTAGCGGCCTCGGCGCGCGCGACCGTGGCTTCCGCTTTTGCCTGGCGTGCCTCGACGCGCGCGGCGGCGACGTTCGAGTTCAGTGTGCTGTACATGTGGAAGAACGCCGCGGAGAGCAGGACGAGGCCGGCAATCACAAGCGCGCGCTCAATCCAACGATCGAGCTTCAGCATCAGTACTCCCGCGAGGGTTGGGTGGCGACCGGGTCGCCCGACAGCATCTCGCTCGGCATGTCCGGGATCCCGTACCCGCGCATGCTGCGGCACGGGCTGCAGTCGCAGCCGCTGAGCGGGTAGCCGCGGAGCGCGCGCAGCTCCTCGACCGATAGGTCCTGCCAGCAGCGCGCGGCCCCGGGGGTTGTCACTCTTCGGCGTCCTTGCCGGTGACGTGCAGCCTGAGTCCGCGGTACCCGTACGTCGCGAGCAAGAACACCAGCGCAAGCGCGGCTTCGAGCGTCCTGCCGGCAAGCCAGCCGCCTACGAGGATCGAGAGGACCACCTTCGAGAAGGAGAATCTCCCATCCTCTCCGCGGAGCAGGCTCGTGGCCGAGTGCCATGCGCGGGAGATCGTCACCGCAGCACCGCCCACGTGGACGGTCCGACGATCGCGGCGCCACCGAGCTCGTGGCGGCGGAGGCCTCGCGCGACCTGCAGCCGGCGCACGGCTGCGTCGGTTAGGGGCCCGAAATGGCCGGTCGCTGCGCTCCGCCCGTCGTCGAGCCGCGGCTTCATGAAGCCCAGGGCGATCAGGCGGTGCTGCATGTGGGTCACCGCCGCACGTTCCGCCACGCTCGCGTTCTCGCCGCCCTTGCCGAGGCGCAACGATGGCCGCGCCGCGATGATCTGCGGGAGCGTGGGCGACGTGCTCGCCGGGACGATACCGAGGACCGCGACGTCGTAGACGAGCTTGCCGGGGCACTTGGGTTTTCCGTGGTCTTGGTGCCCCGAAACAATGTGCTGTGGAGAGAGCTTCCCGAGCCGGACTCCCTCAGTGAGGTGCCACCGGAACGCAGCGAGTGCGTCCGGAGTCGGCGCTGTTGCCGCACCGTTGACCGGGAAAAACCAAGCATACGCGCTGGAGTTGAGCCCGCCGGTGTGCGCGCCGATACGGTCCCAGCCGCAACCCTCGTAGATGCGGCCAGTCTGCATCGGAACCCAGGAGTACGCGATTCGCTTGTTGGTCGCCGTGAGCCCAGGCTTCCCCGGCTCGCCGTTCGCGTGGAAGTTCTCGTAGAAGAGCATCAAGGCGCATTCCTGCTCGAACGTCATGTCGGGGCGCGAACGGTCGAACCCGTCGTGGTGCACGATCGCGCGCACCTTGGCGCCGTTCGTCGCGTGTCCTTTCCCGTACCGGGCGCCCCACTCTGCGCGCGTGACGATGCGGTAACTCACGGCCTTCTTCTCCGCGGCTTGCCCGGACGTGATTCCTTCCGCCTGTCGGCCGGGCCCATGCGTTGGTCCCTGATCTCCTGAACCCCGACCTTCAACTCACGCACGGCTTGGTACATCCCGTTATCACCCAGCGGGCCGTGCAGCGTTATCTCGATCTTCTCGATGCGCGGCGTATGCTCCTTGAGCGTCTGCTTGATTTCGGCGCAGGCGCCTTTCGTGTATGCCACGTCACCCACGACGCCCTTGTAGGTGCTGCCGATCTTGACCGCGCCTGCGATTATCACGAGCGACAGGGCCCCGCCCATTACCTGCCCCGCCGCGATCAAGGCATCTGAATTCACGATTCGGGATCTCCGGAAAAACGAAAAAGCGGCCGCCGCTCCCAGTTCGGAGCGATCGGCCGCGGTTGCCACGGCTAGTCTCGGTTTTATTTGCTACGGCATGCGAACTTCTGTTTTTCAGTCTACATCATGGCTGGCTCCACGCCACCCCCGGCTTTCGTGCCTTACCGGTCCCGTTCCCCCGCCCACACGTGAGGCACGACGCCGCGCTGCTTCACGACGTCGCCGGGCTGGATCTCCGGCTCCGGCACGACGAGCGTGTCGGTCGTGCGCTTCGTACCGGTTCCCGTGGTCCGCTCGACCTGGGCGTTCAGCACCTCCGCGCGGACTGCCGCGGGGAGTTGCCGGTAGCGGTCCGCTGGCCGACCACGCGACAGCTCGACCCCCGGCAGGGCGACTGCTGGCTTCCACGTCCGCCCGTCCTCGGTGTTCTCCTGCACCGCGCAGGAGTAGATGTCGCCGCGTATCCGGGCGACGCCGATGTTCAGCATCTCCTGCTCGTTCATCGCTCGCTCGGTGCCGTCGAGCGGCGTGACGGTCGGCAACTCGGCGGGCAGGATTCGGCGGACAGAATGAGTGACCTTATGCATTTGCTTATCCCTATGCGGCAGAAAGTAGTTCGCGGTTCGGGCCAAGCTCGAAGCCGCGCAGCTCGTCCATCCGTGCCTGGGCCGTAGCGCCTACCACGTCATCGTACTTCACTGCCTTAATCTCGGCGAAGCTGTTGGCTCCCATTTCCGAGACGCCCTCGGAGTTCAGGTAGAACCGTGGCGCGGTGAAGGTTGACGGGAGCGCAAGCGACCCAGATGTCGCGGCCTCGGTGACGGCTGCACCATTTACGGATTGAATCAGCTGCACGTTGCCGCCTGCGTTGAGTCTCAAGAGAAGCTCTAAGGTGTCGCCGACCGCTCCTTTTACGGCGAGCGTGGACGTGACGGCACTAGCCCCATTGTGGTGATAGGCCGTGTAGAAGTCTGTGCTCGTCGAGCGGTACACGAGGAGTCGCTCTGCTGCCCCCGCATCGCCAATCTGGAAGACTCCGGCGTCCGGGGCGGCGATTGTTCCACGCTCGATGAACCGGCAATAGACAAACATCCCCTGCGGCGCGTGCGGGTAGTTCCAATAGAACGAATCGGCGGAGCGGGTGGCGGTTGCGCCGGAAGTGGGAACATAGGAGGACGCGAACGCTCCATCCTCCGCCTGGAATCCGTAGGCGTAAGCGGTGCCGGTTGCGGACGGACCCGCGGGGTAGAAGTAGAGAAGATTTGAGTTTGCCGCGACGACACTTGCCGCCGAAATCATCACGCGATACCACCTGCCGCCCAACGACTCGACGGGAAAGAGCGTGCCCGATCCCACAAAGGTCGCAAGCGTCGGCACCCCATTGGTCCACGTCACAGATACGACGTGGCGTTCCACGCTAGCCGTGTCGTCGTACAGCCGAATGCGCGATACCGCCGCGGTCCCGGCCCGCAAGTAGACGGCGATGGTCTTGGTAGCGTTCGCGGTGAATGAAACGGTGAAGCGGAGATACCCTCCGTTGACGGTGGCGTCCAATGTTCGCGCACTGGTCCCGCCCGCCGGGTCCAGTTGGCTGGCCGTAACCGTAACGTCCTGCTTCAGCCATGCGGCGTTACTGAAGTCCTCGCTGTAGGTGATCTTATTCGTCGCCGCCATCTCCAGGAGCAGTCCCGCCCGTTCCTCACCATCGATCGTGACGAGGTGCGTGTCCCGTGGGGTCGCGGCCGGAACCTCCACGACCTGCTGGCTCGCGATGTCCACGAGCCGCGCCGTGGACGCCCGCGAGTGAACGGGCTTCCCGCCGATGACCGGGATGTGCCCGTACCTCGACGACCAGTGCATCAAAACTGAGCTTTGTGAGAGAGCCATTACCGCCCCCGTGGATTAGCGATAGCCTTGCGCGCCACTTCCTCGGGCACGCCGACCTCGCGCGCGTGACGCAGCACTTCGTCCTCGGCGGCTTTCTTGCCCAGCCCGTCGAGGTCAGCCTGTACGCGCTGGCGCACGGCCAGCGACGCCGTGCGCGCGGCCTGAATCCGCGCCTGCGCCTCGGCTATCACCTCGGGATCGTTCGTGGCCTCGGCTGCTTTCAAGCGCACCTCCTCCTCGCGGACGCCCATCTCGGCGGCGCGCTCTTCCTGGATCAGCTCGTCCCTTGTTTTCATTCCACCATTCTCCCAAAAAAGTGGTACCGCCGGATTCGGCAGCTGGCGTACATTGCGCGCATCACCCTAGATGAGGCATGGCCCGATGAGACAGGCACCGTCATCCTTCTGCCGCCGCTTTCTTTCGCCATTGGTTCTTGCGATCGCCGTTTCGTCCGCTGCTTGTGGCGACGGGAAGGCGCTCATTGAGCCCAGTGCAACCCGGTACAACTTTGGCATTGTGGACGGCGCGAACCAGTCGTCGGTCGCTGGCGCGGCCGAGCTCCCGCAGCCGATCACGTCGCAGCTCACCAAGGATCCCGCCGGCAAGTTTGCCACGCGCCTGAAGAACTTCGTGCTGCCCATCGTTGCGTACGCACAGGGGCTCACGATGCCCGGCGAGCCGGTGGCCGGTGCGCTGGTGTGTGCCCGCGAAGCGGGGCCGGGAGAGCCCACCGCGTTCCCGTTGTGCGCGTTCACGCTGGCGAACGGAAAGGCACCGATCGAGATAAAGGGCGGCACCAAGGCGGGCGTCCATCAGGTCGTGTTCTCGGCCCAGGTCCAGAGCCAGCAACCGGTGAAGGACAGCACGACCGTGACGGTCGCAGCGGGCCCGGTCGCCACGCACCACTTTCACCCTGGAACTGGCTACACCTGCTGGATAGAGATCCCTGCCGACCGCATCCGTGATCAATACGGGAACCCCGTGCCGTACCGCTTTGTCACGACTGGCCCACTGGCTCACGTAGCGGATACCACGCTGGGCAGCGCGGGCGCTCGCACTTTCGTCGTGGACCGACGCAGCGTTTTGGTAGACGGGGGACCGTGGGAATCGCAGCCCGTGACCGTCGAGGTCGTGCCGGGATCTGCCTTGTTCACCGGCAGGCTCGACACCCGCTCCGGCACCTGCGTGGACCTTTATTTTTAGCTCACACATCGGCGGCATCCCTCCGTGCAGCTTTCGCAACGACTGCCGGCGGCGCACCGAGCGCGGTGTTGAAAGCCACGCGGGTCATTCGCTTTGTTCGGAACACAGTCTCCACGCACGCATCGCAAAGATACTCCGCCGTGCCGCGCACCGCCCCCGGCAGAGGGCGAACGTCAATCATCATATCGGCATTCGTCTCTCGCCCGCAACCACACTTCATCAGCGGGTTGTCATCGGTAAGGCCGAGCGCGGCGCGCACCGTCGGAGGCCACGTCACACTACCTCCCACGCTTCCCACTTAATTGAATCATCCGTCAGCGGCGTCATGGAGTTCGCCACCCCACCCGATTCGGTCGTGTATGTCACGCCGTATCCTTCCTCAACTGGCGAGTTGTTGAATCCCTCAAGGCTTGCCCAGCCAGACCCTGACGGATGAGCTTGAACATTAATGTCCTTAAGCCGCAGCCGGATTTTGTCCGTGGAGTCGAGTCCCAGCCTCGATACCTCAACCTCTAGCGGCGTGAATAGTTCCGTCTCCGTACCCGCGCTGCTGTCGCGGCTGACGCTACGCGAGACCGTGCCGCGCTCTATCCAAGTCGAACCGCTATCCGCGCTCACGTCCACGGCGACCGTGGCGGTCGTGGTCGAGATTCCCATGTCAACGCAAGTGACCGAAACTTCGAGCGAAAACCGCGCCTTGTAGTTGCCATTGTACGAGGGCGCGTTGGCGAGCGTCGCTGGCCCCACGGTGCCGCCTTGCGCGCTGGTCGTGAGCGGAGACGTGAACACCTCGGAGCGCGTGACCTGCGTTCCGGCAGTCATCACCTTAGCGTAGCAAGTGAAACCACTAGCTACGAGGTCATCTGCCCGCACTATCGGTCGCTGGTCGCCGGAGGCTCCCGACACAAAACTGCGGCCCGCAATCAGGCGGAACATCACGACAGGCGTGCCGTTGTAACTGGGGCTGAACGTCACGGAACCACCGTCCTTCACGAAACCGGATTGGTACCCGCGCTGCATCACTCGCGGCGAACCCGCCACGGTCTGCTGCACCCCGCTGCCCAACGTACCAGTAGGATTTTCCAGATTCGTAGAACTGGCAATCCGGGCGTTCAGTATTTCCTCTGTCAGCGTGTTTATCATCGGAAACAAACCATCTGCCGTATAAACGGGCACCTTCGTGAACGGAGCCGCGACCGTGCCGCCCTCACCAGCCCGCCGCGCGTTAGCAGCACTCAACCCCTGCGCGGCTGCTCCCGCGCCGCGTGCCGCTTTGATGGCAGCGCGCTTGATGGACTCTATCTTCGTACCATCGTCTGCCGTCGCCGCGCTCGTCACGCCGGTCACGAGCTTGTTCGACGCGTCGAGCGCGGGATATGCCCGACCCGCGCCCGTCTTTTCGTTGACCGTGACCGCTCGCCTGTCCGTCGTCGCATCGTCCGGCATATTGCCGAGGTGCTTCCCGGTGTAGGAGCGGGTAAAATTGAGGCCAGCAGCGACGACGATATTGCCGCTGTCGATAGTGGCGAAACTGCGCGTCCCGCCCGTCTTCTCGTTTGCCGTTGCCGCACGTCTATCGGACGTGGCATCATCGGGTACGTTGACTAGGGACTTGCCCGTATATGAGCGCGAGAAATCCACAGCAGCAGCGACCGCGACGCCACCGCTGTCAATCGCTGAGTACCCGCGCGAGCCGCCTGTCTTTTCATTAGCTGTTGCCGCCCGCCGATCGCTCGTTGCGTCATCCGGCACATTGGCGAGATTCTTTCCTGTGTAACTCCGAGTAAAATCCGCGCCCGCTGCTACGAGGACGTTCCCGCCGTCCAACGCCGCCGCACCTCTATCGCCACCCGTTTTCTGGTTAGCGGTCGCTGCGCGCCTGTCCGTTGTTGCGTCGTCAGGCAGATTGCCGAGATGCTTGTTCGTGTACGAGCGGACAAAATCAAGTCCGCTGGCGACTATCAAAAGACCAGTGTCAATGATAGAGTAGCCGCGCGAGCCACCGGTCTTCTCGTTTGCGGTGGCAGCTCTGCGGTCAGAGGTCGCATCGTCCGGCACGTTCGAGAGGTTCTTCCCGGTGTATGAGCGCGAGAAGTCTGCCGAGCCAGCTTGGAGGATGTAACCGGAGTCGAGCGCCTGGTCGCCCTTGTTGCCGCCCCGCTCCATGACGTCCATCCCGATTCCTGTCGGGCCGTCGAGGTCAGCCGTTGCGCGTCCGAGCAACGTGTTGATGAGCGGATAGGAGCCGGCGGCGTCATACACATCGAACCCTATGAACGCTGCCGCGCGGTCGAACACACCGCCGAGCCCGCTTCGCCTGAGCGCCGCCTGCACGAGGCCGTGCCCGATGCCGGCGCCGCGTTGCGCGATGCGCTTCTTGATCCTCCATTCGTCCTCATCGAGGAGCCCGCTCTCTCGATACGCGGTGAAGACCGAGGCTTCAGATCGTTGGCCCGTGCCGCCGGATCCGGAGTACGCGAACGCCTTGCCGTACAGGGTCTCGCCCGGGGCCCACGTGGGCGAGAGTATCGACACGGACGCGCCGGCGCCCTCGACCGGCGCCGTTGCTTCGACCTCCGCGTCCGTTGGCGTGGCGACCTTGTCGACGTCGATTTTGAGCGAAGCGGTAAGATCGCGGCCGTCGATGTTGATCGTGGGCTGGCCGGACGCGTTGAATCCCACCGTGACCGTCGGCTTCTCCGGAGCGTCGCCGAGGCTCGTGATGTCGCCGGTCTGGCCGCCCCTGATGGCGGTCACGTTGTCGGTGAGCCCGGGCACGAAGATCCCGAGCTGCCGGCCAGCGCCGCCGCAGCGTACCACGACGCCGCGGACCGCGAGCCATCCGCGGAGCGCGGTCACGCTCGCCGGGTCATAATCGGTGTACTGGTCCGTGATGATCACGACGACGTCGCCGATCGTGAGCTCGGGCTGAGACTCTCCCAGCGTGAACGGCCACACGCGGAGCCCCGTCGACGTCGCGCGCACCACCATGTGGGCCTCGTCCGTCGCCAGCTGCAGGCCTGTGTCGGACGAGTTGTAGATCCAGCGCCGGATCTTGTCCGGGAGCTCAGTCGTGCCCAGGTCCTCGAGATCAGTGCGCGCGAGCCAGGCGAAGGCGTCGTTGTCGATCACGACCGTCGTCTTCTCGGGGTACGCGTCCGGGTTCGCGGCCGCGGTGTTTTTCCCGTACTGAGCTGAGAGCACAGTCGCCCGTTTTTCCAAGCCCGGCGCCGCGGCGAGCCCGCTGTAGTCGCGGCCGTCGAAGACGCGCGAGACCGGCGGAAGCGGAACGGTCACGACTCCGGCCGGATCTCGGAGCTCGTATATCTGCACGAAACAGATCTGTCCGTCGATCTCGACCGTGGCGCCGCCCAAGTGGAATGAGACCTGATCGATCGGCTCGTCGCCATTCTCCTGCTCGGCGAGCCTGAACGTTCCTTTGAGCTTCGCCTGCGCGGCCGCGTTACCGGGCGCGCGATCGGCGACCGTTGGCGGCTTGCCGCCGCGGGGCAGGGAGCCATGCCCGATACGCTCCGGCGGGATCCCGATGTGCGCGGTGAGTAGCTCCCACCAGATGTCGGCGAAGTCCGCGTCCTGCCAGGTGACGACCTGCGTGTTGTACGCACCGGAGTGCACTTCGACGACGTCGCCGGCGGCGAGCACACCGGGCAGCGCCGGCGAGAAGTCGAGCCGGTCTACGCCGGTGTTGCCGGCGATCTCCTGCACGTGCCCGGGCGCGAAGTCGGCGACCGCCGTCTTCTGCACGCGGATGTAGTAGCGCTTGTTGTCGTACTCGTTCCCGCCGGCGCTGGCTCCCGGGAGAGCTGTAGCGAGGATCAACTGCGCCGCGGTGGATCCGGCCTGCACGACGTGCGTGCTCGAGATCGATTCCTTCTTCTCCGGGATCTTCTTCTTGAGCCTCGACGCGTACGACAGGAGAGTGAAGTCCTCGCCGTTCGCCGAGGGCGTGCGGTTCGTGACGAGCATCCGCTCCAAGCGCAGCCATTTGTCGCGCGTGATCGACGGGTGCCGTGAGGCGAGGTAGATGTCCACCTCGAGCTTGGGCGCGGACTCCGTCGCGCCGAGCGTCGAGGCAACGTCGAGGTAATCCCGGAGGCCCAGGCGGAGTACACGCACCTTTGCCTCGGCGATCGACGCCTCGAGCCAGGGCAGCGAGATCTCGCGCGTCGGCAGCTCGAGCACGCTCTCCGCGCTCACGTCATACGTCTTTCGGAATTCCACGCCGATCGCCGTGACGCCCGGGCTCGACCTGAGCGCGGCGTCCGCAGCGAGGGTGACCTTGAGGTGATAGAGCTGCTGCGCGGCCGCAATGACGTCGCCGTGCTTGACGGCCGTCCACGGTCCGCCGGATCCGGCCGTCGAGAGCGCTAGCGACGCCGTGGTCCCGGGCGGAAGCAGGCGCTCGAACATCACGCGGCCGGCCGTGCCCGCGGCTGGCACGCGCGTCAGGTCGAGCGCATATACCGCCTCAGTGGCCGCCTGGAACTGCTCGACCGCCACAGTGACGTTTGGGCACTGCTCGTACGTCGTCTCGGCCCACTGCTCCTGATCGCTGTTCCGCGCCCAAAACGTCTTCTTGAACGTGCCCACGCCGGCGATCGTCCGCGCAGTCACGGTGTCGACGAGCCACTCGAAGCTGCCGAGGGTCGAGGACGCGTTGACCCTGCGCACCACGATGTAGTACTTCGGTAGTTCGCCCACCTGAGCCGGAGAGACCGCCTGCTCCGGCGTGTTCTCGATGACGAGGCCGTGATTCGTGAGATCGAATGCGAGCGTGGCTTTGTTGCCTGCCCAGGCGATGCTCGCATACTTGATCACGGCCGCTGGCGTCAGAAGCGGGGTAAATGCGTACTCGTTCCATGGCGTTCCGACGGTCGAGTTCTGCGTGTACCTGAGCCCCGGCGTCTTCGTGACGCGGAATACCTGCAGCTCGAAGTCCTGGCCCGTGGTGAATACGATCGATCGGCCGACCCTGACCGTGACGGTTCGGAGAACCGCGCGCACAAAGTCCTTGTCTAGCTGCCAGCCCACCCCTTTGAGCCGCCGGTTCGCGTCCTCGCGGTTCAGGTCGAACTGGCCGCCCGTCTCGCCGGCGAACGTCGCGATGTTCGCCGACGCCGACGCGATCTGAAGCGGGCCGCGCGGGCTCGTGGCGAGCGAGCCGCCCGGCGTCTGCGATAGGAGCTTGGCACCGGTGAACTGATCCGGCCGGCGGAGGACGTCGCTCGTGTCTGGCGCCGAGATCTCTGTAACGAGCTCCGTGTACGGGTTGGGTCGCCGGAGGCAGTCGAGCAGGTCCGGGTGGATGTTGCGCATCGTGCCTGCCTACCTGATCGCCGGGTAGAGCTCGCGCAGCTGGATGGTCCCACTGCGGTGCACGCGCTCCATGCCGAACGACCAGTTGCGGCCCGCGTACTGGAACAGCCAAGCACGCTCCGGATTCGTGCCGTGGTCGATGGCCACGACGGCAGGCTGGTTCTTGGCGAACAGGAGCGTCCGGAGGGCGCGGATCTTCGAGTCGTATTCCGCAGCTCCGATCAGCTTCAAGTCGAGCGTGCACGTGCGGTGATCGTAGACGCGGTCGGTCGCCAGATAGCCGGCGTCGCTCTCCTGCGACCGCTCGGTGCGGCCGCCGGCATCCTCGTCACGCTTTCTCGAAAAGCCCGCCAGCTGGGTGCGCGCGCCAACCATTACGCCGGTGAGGATCGGCTGAGCGACGGACACTACCCGCAAGCGGACGTAGCGTCTTGCTGAGAAGGCCGTGAACAGGGTGTAGAGCGCCCCCTCCTCGGTGACGCACCACCCCGTGGTCGGATCACCTCCCACGGTGCCCTGCGCCGGAACGACCCACTGGAGGCCATCTCCTGTGGAGAAGTTGGAGGCATCGGACGCGTCGACGCGAACCGTGAGACCCCAGAGATTGTGCCCGCGGTCTAGCCACGCGAAGTCAACGGCCCGGGAGTTTCCGGCGCCGAGATCCACGCGAACGTCGCGATCGGCGGCGCTCGTAGCCGCCTGCCAGTAGTCGCGCTCGCGCCTGTAGTTGGCGATGTTGCGCACGCCACGGTTCGGGGCGTCTCCCGTCGACGAGAGCACGCCGGCCACGTACTGGTTCGTAACGTCGAAAACGGAATCGACCAGGATGAGCGGAGCTTTGGGAGGCATGCTGTTACGCCCCCACGAGGCCGCTGGTGGGCTGGATCTGGATTCCCGGGGTCTTCAGCACGCCGGCGCGCTCGAGGCTGTAGATCGTCTGCTGGATGGATTCGCGGCCGTAGGGATCCCGCGTGATAAGATTTATCGTGACGCCGGATCCGGCGCCGGCGGACGCGGC
>JBPPMH010000008.1:0-2361 GCA_051305945.1 Gemmatimonadaceae bacterium | reverse complement strand
AGTCCGCCGCGCTCGTCATACGTCGTCATGTCCGTGATCTCGATGCCGATCAGCCGCGCGGACGGGACGCGCATCGTGATACGCCTGGCGGAGTGATCGATCGTGACGTCGGGATTGTCGCCGAGGTCGATGCCTGCCAGGAGGCGTCCAGTCACGACGACGAGCGAGCGCTTGGTGGATCCATACCACGTGTTCTCATAGACGATCACGTCGCGCACGGTCGCTTCGCTGGAGACCAGCTTTGCTACCGCGCGCATCTGCTCGATGACGAGGGCGTGGGTGACTTTTGTGCCGCCTTTGAGGAAGGCGAAAGGCAGGCGGCTGCCGCAATAGCCGGCAACGAGCATGATCAACAGAGCCGCCGCCAGGAGAGTGAGCGCTGGACGTATCAGATCGCGATACGGCGGAAGGGGTGTCATCTACGGCAATATAGGAGTGCTCCCTGCAACGACATGCGAAAGGGGGGACTCGAACCCCCACGGGTTTCCCCACTGGATCCTAAGTCCAGCGCGTCTACCAATTCCGCCACTTCCGCGTGCCCAAAAAATACACCCGCCAAGCGAAAGCGGCGCCGAACATCGACGCCGCTTCTAGCTAATAGCCAAGAGCCAAGAGCCAACAGCTCGTCAGTCCACCCTGATGTTCACCACTCTCGATTGCGGCGCGCCGCTCGGCCGCGGGCTGAGCACTCGTAGCGAGATGTAGTCGCCCGCTTTCAACCCTCTCAGAACTTGTTGCAGGTCGCCGACGTCGTCGATCTCGCGCTCCACCGGCGACAGCACGCCCGCGATGATGTCCTGCGGACCGAGCCGCTGCCACGCGGGACCGAGGCCTACCACGTCCGTCACGAGTACGCCCCGCTCATTGCCCAGCCGCAGGCTCTGCGCGAGCTGCGCCGAGACGGTAGAGACCGAGATGCCGAGGCGGTTGTCGCTCGTTACCGAAGCCGGCTCGACGCGCTGCTGCCTTCCGGCCGGCGCGACCGCGACGTCCTGGGTCGGTGCTTCGGTGAGTCGGACGCGGAACGTATGCCGCGTGCCGAAACGAACAACCTGCAGCTCGACGGTCTCGCCGGGCTGATGAGAGCGCACGATCCGCTGTAATCCGGCGACCCGGTCCACGGGCTGGCCGTCAGCCGAAACGATCACGTCACCGGGCCGCACTCCGGCCCGCTCGGCGGGCGTATTCTCGCCGCTGAATCCCTGCACCTTCACGCCGCGCACGTCCGGAAGTCTCGCGGCCGCCGCATCCGCCGCATCCACTTCCGCGATCCCGATGCCAAGCACCGCGATCCGGACGCGACCGTGCTCGATGATGTCCGTCATCACCTTGCGGGCGAGCGAGATCGGAATGGCGAAGCCGTAGCCGGCGTTGAAGCCGTTCGGGCTGGCGATGGCGGTGTTGATGCCGATCACCTCGCCGCGGCTGTTGATCAGCGGTCCGCCCGAGTTGCCGCGGTTGATGGCGGCGTCTGTCTGGATGAAGTCGAAGATGCCGTACTGGTTGGTGCCCTGAAGTCCCTGCAGCGCGCCGGTGGTGCCGCGCCCCTTCGCGCTGATGATGCCCGCGGTCACGGTGTGGTCGAAGCCGAGGGGGTTGCCGATCGCAAGCACCCATTCGCCGACGCGCGAGCGATTGTCGTCACCCAGCACCGCGAATGGAAAATCGTTGCCCTCGATCTTGAGCACCGCGACGTCGGTCGTCGGATCCGTGCCGACTACGCGGGCGGCGTACTGCCTCCCGTTGAGCAGCTGGACGGTAACCCGGTCCGCGACCGTACGCATGTCGCTACTCGTCACCACGTGATTGTTGGTGATGATGTAGCCGTCCTTGGACACAATCACGCCCGAGCCCATGCCGGTCTGTACGCGCGGGCTCTGACCCTGCTGCAGCTGCTCGAACAGTTCTTCCATCCCTTCGGGCACCATGCCAGGCGGGATCTGCATCTGCCTGCGGGTGCGCCCGCGCGTTGTGTCGGGGCGGATGTCCACGGTGATCGAGACGACGGCCGGCGTGACGGACTCGGAGATGGAGACGAACGCGTTACTCGCGTCGGCGACCGTCTGTACGTCCATCGCGGACGGACGGCCCTGAGCGAACGTCGGACGCGTCCAGTCCATGCCGGAGGCGATCATCAGCCCACCGACGAATGCCATCACAACAGCAAGCGCCCAACGGGCGCGAGAGAACGAGGGGACCATATGCAACACCTTTGTTAGAGCTACAGGATTAGAACTCGGGTTCTCACTCAATACTAAGACACCCAAGACCCCGCGCGGGTTTCAGCTGCCTGGAGCCGCCCCCGCCGTCGAAGCGACGCTACTTCTTGTCCTCGTCTACGATCTCGTAGTCCGCCTCCGC
>JBPPMH010000007.1:0-12191 GCA_051305945.1 Gemmatimonadaceae bacterium | reverse complement strand
GTGACGGGAAGTGTGGAGTTGCCGGAGGGGATGGAGATGGTGATGCCCGGGGACAACGTGCAGATGACGATCGAGCTGATCACGCCGATCGCGATGGACGAGGGGCTGCGGTTCGCCATTCGCGAGGGTGGACGTACCGTCGGAGCTGGAGTCGTCACCAAGATCATCAAGTAGGGACAAGCGCTGCGAGCTGCCAGCTGGAAGCTGCCAGCGACCAGCAAAGCGGCACCAAGGGTTTTAAGGCAGTAACCAACAGCTAATAGCCAATGGCTAATAGCTACAAGTAAATCGGATTAGAGATGCCCAGAGATAAAATCATTTTGGCCTGTAGTGATTGCAAAAGCAGGAACTACTTCACTTCCAAGAACAAGCGCCTGCACCCGGAGCGCGTCGAGTGGAAGAAGTATTGCCCGCGCTGCAACTCGCACAAGCTGCACAAGGAAACGAAGTAACCGATGGCAGTCGCGATCATTCAGCGCACGTCGACGTGGTATCAGGAGATCGTCGCCGAGATGCGCAAGGTCACCTGGCCCGACCAGGCGCAGCTCAAGGACACCACGATCAAGATCCTGATCTTCGTGCTGTTCGTCGCGGCCGTGATCGGACTGCTGGACGTGATTCTTCAGGGAGTTCTGGTTCGCGGGATTCCTTCCCTGTTCGCGAGGTGACGGTGTCGCTGGAGCAGCAGCACAGGTGGTACGCGATCCAGACGACATCTGGTCACGAGAACAAGGTGAAGTCGCTCGTGGAGCGGAAGATCCAGGCGGACCCGCGCCCGGTCGAGGAGCGCTCGATCCGTCAGGCGCTCGTGCCGACGCAGGAAGCGGTGGAGATCAAGAACGGCAAGAAGGTCAACGTCGAACGGAAGATTTATCCCGGCTACGTGCTCGTGGAGATGGTGATGGATCAGGAGACGCTCCACACCATCAACGGCATTCAGGGAGTGATCAAGTTCGTCGGGCAGGACAGGGCGCCGCAGCCGCTGCGTCCCGAAGAAGTGAATCGCCTGCTCGGCCTGGGCGTGGAAGAAGAGAAGCACGAAGAGCGTGACGAGATCCCGTTCATGGTCGGCCAGGCGGTGGCGATCACGGAAGGACCGTTCACGGACTTCAATGGAACGGTGGAAGAGGTGATGCCGGACAAGGGGAAGGTGAGGGTGAGTGTGTCGTTGTTTGGGCGCCCTACTTCCGTCGAATTGGACTATCTGCAGTTGAAGGCCTACTGAGAAGGTGATTGGTGATTAGTGATGAGTGATTGGTAACGGCGTTTGTAGTTACTAATCACTAGTCACTAATCACTAGTAACTGCTGTTCATGGCCCTTGCGCGGGGCGGTCGAAAGACGAGGAGCGCACGGTCGGATACCACTACGACCCTAAACACACCGTGGGAGTTCGGAACCGCAGCACGCAAAGGGCGCGCGGCGGATTAGACGCTAAGGAGTTTTATGGCTAAAAAGATCATTGGCTTCGTCAAGCTGCAGATCCCTGCAGGCAAGGCGAACCCGGCTCCTCCGGTCGGCACGGCGCTCGGCCCGCAGGGGATCAACATCATGTCGTTCTGCAAAGAGTTCAACGCTCGGACGCAGGGACAGGATTCGATCCTCCCGGTCGAAGTCACCGTCTACGCCGACAAGTCCTTCAGCTTCATTCTCAAGACGCCGCCCACGGCGTTCCTTCTGAAGAGGGAAGCGGGGGTCGAGAAAGGCTCGGGTCAGCCCAACAAGAACAAGATCGGCTCGGTCACGCAGGCGCAGGTGCGCAAGATCGCCGAGATGAAGATGCCTGATCTCAACTGCGAGTCCATCGAAGCCGCGATGAAGATGGTCGCCGGCGCGGCGCGCTCGATGGGCGTCGAGGTGCGCGGCTGATGCGCGCCCACGGCAAGAAGTACAACGAGGCGGCCAAGGGCCGCGACATCGCGCTGCGCTACGAGCCGAAGAAGGCGATCGAGCTCGTGAAGCAGGCGTCGTTCGCCAAGTTCGACGAGACGGTGGAAGTTGCCGTCCGGCTCGGCGTGGACCCGCGGCACGCGGACCAGGTCGTGCGCGGGACGGTCGTGCTCCCCGCTGGCACGGGTAAGACGGTGCGCGTGCTCGTCATCGCCGCCGGCGAGAAGGCGCGCGAGGCCGAGACCGCCGGCGCGGATTTCGTCGGAACGGAGTACGTCCAGAAGATCAAGGACGGCTGGCTCGACTTCGACGTGCTCGTCGCGACGCCCGACCAGATGGGCCAGCTCGGCCAGCTGGGCCGGGTGCTCGGCCCGCGCGGGCTCATGCCGAACCCGAAGGCGGGGACGGTGACGTTCGACATCGCGCGCGCGGTGCGCGAAGTGAAGGCCGGCAAGATCGAGTTCCGCGTGGACAAGGGCGGCAACGTGCACGCCGCGATCGGCAAAGTCTCGTTTCCGCTGGAAGCGCTGGAGACGAACTTCACCGCGTTCATGGATCAGATCGTCCGCGCCAAGCCGTCCGCGGCGAAGGGCGTGTACGTCCGCAACGTCGCGATCTCGAGCACGATGGGCCCGGGCGTCGCGATCGATACCACACCCTACCGGTAACCGGCGATGAAGAGAAACGAGAAGGAACGCCTGGTCGCCGAGCTGAAGGACAAGCTCGAGGGCGCGAGCGCGCTCTACTACACGGACTTCACGGGTCTCAACGTGAAGAAGATGACGGACCTCCGCCGCCGCTTCAGGAAGGCCGGCGTCGAGTACGTCGTCATCAAGAACACCCTCGCGCTGCGGGCGGTGAACGAGAGCGGTCTCACCGGCGAGCGCCTGCGCGGACCGACGGGGATCGTCGTGGGGAAGGACGCGGTCGCGGCCGCGAAAGTGCTGGCCGATTTCGCCAAGGAGTTCGAGCAGAAGCCCGAAGTGAAGGGCGGCATGCTTGACGGCAAGTCGATCGACACCGCGCAGATCAAGAAGCTGGCGTCGCTGCCGTCACGCGAGCAGATGCTGGCCGAGCTCGGCGCGGGAATGCAGTCGCCGATCGCGTCGCTCATCGGCGCGATGAATGGTTTGATGGGAATGTTTGCGGGAGCGCTCGAGGCGCTCAGAACTCAGCGCGAAGGCGCATAACTGCGGCTAACGGCTAGCAGCTGGCAGCTAGCTGACGGTCAAATACACCAGGGGAATAGAACAATGGCTAACGCTACCATGAGCAAGGACGAGATTCTCGATGCGATCGGCAACATGTCGGTTTTCGAGCTCGCCGAGCTGGTCGAAGCATTCAAGACGAAGTTCAACGTGACGATCGCCGCGGCTCCGGTCGGTGGCGCTCCCGCCGCCGGCGGTGGCGGTGCCGCGGCCGCTCCGGCCGCCGAAGAGCAGACCGAGTTTACGGTCACGCTCAAGGAAGCCGGCGCCAAGAAGATCCAGGTCATCAAGGTCGTGCGCGAGCTGACCGGCCTGGGCCTCAAGGAAGCCAAGGATCTCGTCGACGGCGCGCCGCAGGCAGTGAAGACCGCCGTGTCGAAGGACGAGGCCGCCACGGTCAAAGCGAAGCTGGAAGAGCAGGGCGCGACGGTAGAGGTCAAGTAATCCTCCGTTCCCGGAGCGGCGCTCAGCCGCTCCGGGCCGGATGGGTCTCTTGAACCTCTAACGACGCGTACATGATCAAGCACTTCGCTCAAAAGCACGACAAAAATCAAGCTGAACGCGCTCACCCCGTCGCCGCGAAAATCTCGCAGGCCGGCGGGGCGTCGGCGCTTTTCGCCTATTGCCGGTTGGTGAACAATGCCTGAACTGTCCAAGCAGATTTCCTTCGCGAAGCTGGAGAAGGGGATGCACATGCCCCATCTCCTCGACATCCAGACCCGCGCGTTCGAGTCGCTCCTGCAGCTCGACGCGGTGTCGCTGGAGCGCGAGGACATCGGCCTCGAGCGGGTCTTCAAGGACCTGTTCCCGATCGCCGACGTCCACGAGAACTTCTCCCTCGAGTTCAAGAGCTACACGCTCGGCGAGCCGAAGTACACCGTCGGCGAGTGCATCGAGCGCGACATGACCTACTCTGCGCCGCTCAAGGCGACGCTGCAGCTGGTCGTGTTCGAGACGACCGAGGCCGGCACGAAGCGCCCCAAGAACATCATCGAGAAGGAAGTCTATCTCGGCGAGCTGCCGCTGCTCACGCCGCTGGGGACCTTCGTCATCAACGGCGCCGAGCGCGTCATCGTCAGCCAGCTGCACCGCTCGCCGGGCGTGGTGTTCGAGGAGTCCACCCACCCCAACGGCCAGCGCCTCATCTCCGCGCGCATCATCCCGTTCCGCGGATCGTGGGTCGAGTTCACCGTGGACATCCACGACGTGATCTACGTCCACATCGACAAGAAGAAGAAGTTCCCGGCCACGGCGCTCCTGCGCGCCTTCGGCTACGGCACCAACTCCGACATCCTGCGCCTGTTCTTCGGCGTGCGCGAGCTCGACCTCTCCAAAAAGCGCGAGTCGCGCGTGGACGTGCGCGAAGTGCTCGGCGCGATCGTCGCCGAGGACATCACGCTCGCCGGCGAGGAAGCGACGCCGGACGCGCCCAAGCTCAAGACCAAGAAGGCGCGCGAGGCCAAGGCCCGCGCCGAGGCCGAGCTGCTCGTCAAGGAAGGCGACGAGCTCACGGAAGAGGTGTGGAACCGCCTCATCCGCCTCAACATCAAGAAGATCAAGGTGTTCGCGTCGTACACGATCATAGACCTGCGCGACGAGCAGGACGCGATCGAGCGCGGCGAGCGCCCGGTCCGCCGCGACCTCGCGCTCGACGCGGTGGACGCCGCGACCGGCGAAGTCATCGCCGACGCCGGCACGACGCTCACCGACGCGGCTATCAAGCGCATCCGCAAAGCGGGCATCCACAAGGTGTACGTCTTCGTGGTGTCGGGCCGCGCCGAGTCCACGCTGATCAAGAACACGCTGGCCAAGGACCCGACGCAGCACGAGGAGATGGCGCTCAAGCAGATCTACTCGCTGCTCCGCCCGGGCGACGCTCCCAACAAGGAGACGGCGCGCGACGCGCTCAACCGGCTGTTCTTCTCGCCCAAGCGGTACGACCTCGGCCGTGTGGGCCGGTACAAGATCAACCAGCGGCTCGGGCTCAACCGCCCGGCCAACGAGACGGTGCTGACCAAGGAAGATTTCATCGCGATCCTGCGCTACCTCGTCGAGCTGCACGAGGGCCGCGGATACGTGGACGACATCGACCACTTGGGCAACCGCCGCATCCGCTCGGTCGGCGAGCTCATCGCCAACCAGTTCTCGGTCGGCCTCTCCCGCATGGCGCGCCTGGTGAAGGAGCGCATGTCCATCAACACGGACCCGGAGAAGATCTCGCTGGACGATCTGGTGAATGCGCGGACCGTGAGCGCTGTCATCCAGGCGTTCTTCGGCTCGTCGCAGCTGTCGCAGTTCATGGATCAGACGAATCCTCTCGCGGAACTGACGCACAAGCGCCGGCTGTCGGCGCTCGGACCGGGCGGCCTCACCCGTGAGCGCGCCGGCTTCGAAGTCCGCGACGTGCACTACTCGCAGTACGGCCGCATGTGCCCGATCGAGACGCCTGAAGGACCGAACATCGGTCTGATCACGTCGCTCGCGTGCTACGCGCAGGTCAACGACCTCGGCTTCGTCGAGACGCCGTACCGCGTCGTGCGCAACAGCAAGGTCACCAGCGACATCCAGTGGCTCGACGCGAACCGTGAAGAGAACGTCACGATCGCGCAGGCCAATGCGCGGCTGAACCCCGACGGAACGTTCGTGGACGAGCTGGTTCTCTGCCGCCAGCGCGGCGACGTTCCACTCGTGGCGCCGGACCGCATCGATTACATGGACGTGGCGCCGGAGCAGCTCGTCTCCATCGCCGCGGCGCTGATCCCGTTCCTCGAGCACGACGACGCCAACCGCGCGTTGATGGGCTCGAACATGCAGCGGCAGGCCGTTCCGCTGCTGAACCCGCAGACGCCGATCGTCGGCACTGGCCTGGAGGAGAAGGTCGCGCGCGATTCGGGCGCGATCGTGTTCGCGCGCCGCGCGGGCGTCGTGTCGAGCGTCACCGCCGACGAGATCGTTGTGGACGCGGCGGCCGGCTCCAGCGCGCCCCGCAAGAAGGGTGACTCGCAGCCGCTCGCGCGGCTCACGCAGCACGACCGCTACCGGCTCAAGAAGTACTGGAGAACCAACCAGGACACCGCCATCAACCAGCGGCCGCTCGTGGCCGTGGGTCAGAAGGTCAAGGAAGGCGAAGTGCTGGCCGACGGCGCCGCGACCGAGATGGGCCAGCTCGCGCTGGGCGCGAACGTCACGGTGGCGTTCATGCCGTGGTACGGGCACAATTTCGAGGACGCGATCGTTCTTTCCGAGCGCCTGGTGAAGGAGGACGTGTACTCGTCCATCCACATCCAGGAGCTCGAGCTGCACGTCCGCGACACCAAGCGCGGCCAGGAAGAGATCACGCGCGAGATTCCGAACGTGGCCGAGGAGTCGCTGGTGGACCTCGACGACCGCGGAATCGTTCGCATCGGCGCGCACGTCAAGCCGGGCGACATCCTCGTTGGCAAGATCACGCCGAAGGGCGAGACCGAGCTGTCGCCGGAAGAGAAGCTGCTCACGGCCATCTTCGGCGAGAAGGCGAAGGACGTGAAGGATTCGTCGCTCAAGGTCCCGCCGGGAATGGAAGGCGTCGTCATCGACGTCAAGATCTTCTCGCGGATCGAGGACCAGGTGGTCGAGAAGGACCGTGGCGAGCGCATCGGCGAGATTCGCCGG
This sequence comes from Gemmatimonadaceae bacterium, assembly GCA_051305945.1. Classification (GTDB taxonomy): domain Bacteria; phylum Gemmatimonadota; class Gemmatimonadetes; order Gemmatimonadales; family Gemmatimonadaceae; genus JACDCY01. The sequence continues at coordinate 5,443 of JBPPMH010000007.1, read as the reverse complement.
CTCGAGGGCGAGGAGAAGATCCGCGTCAACGACGCGCGCGACGCCGAGCTGGCGGAGCTGCTCGATGGTCAGACCGTTGTACTCGCGCTCAAGAGCGGAACGGTGGAGGAAGCCATCCCGGCCGGCACCAAGCTGACCGCGGACGTTCTGCGCGACCTCAAGTTCTCGTCGCTGGACGTGAAGACGTTCCGCGTGCAGGACAAGAGCGTTCAGGAACAGGTGCGCCGCATCATCGACCTCGCCAACGACGAGAAGGCGAAGATCGAGGAGAAGGCCGAGGAGCGGATCGATCGCGTGCTGCAGCCGGACGAGCTGCCGCCGGGCGTCATCCAGCTCGTGAAGGTGTATCTGGCGGAGAAGCGCAAGATCTCCGTCGGCGACAAGATGGCCGGCCGCCACGGCAACAAGGGAATCGTGGCGCGCATCGTACCGGAAGAAGACATGCCGTTTCTTCCGGACGGCCGACCGGTGGACATCGTGCTCAATCCGCTCGGCGTGCCGAGCCGGATGAACATCGGACAGATTCTGGAGACGCACCTTGGTTGGGCCGCGAAGATCGTCGGCTTCTACGCCAAGACACCGGTCTTCCAGGGCACCACGGAGCGCGAGATCGGCATACTGCTCAAGCTCGCGGGCGTAGTCTGGGCGAAGGAAGCCCTGCGGCTCGAGACTCCCGCGCCGGTAGTGAGTGACGCGGAGGTGCGCTCGATTCTCGCCGACGTGCACGTGGACGTCGACGTGGGTCACGGCTCGAAGGCGGCGCTCATGGTCGAGGCCTCGCTCAACGATCTCGCCAAGCGCGGAGTGTCCGCCGAGACGCGGGACGTTTACAAGCGCATCCGTGACTTCCTGGGCGGGGCGGCGCGCGAGCTCGCTGCGCGCGAGTTCAACGAGCTCGACAACCAGATCACGTATCACACGGCCGCGGCGGACGACGAGGACCTGTCGGACGCCCTCAAGTCCCAGTTCAAGCCGGCGCTCAAGGCCGTCGAGAAGGATCGGGCCATCGAGGAGTCGTCAATGCTCGCCGGGCAGGAGCTGCCGGCGCTCGGTGCGATGTTCGGAGCGAAGGCCGACACCGATGTTGACTCGGCGGCGCTGGAGCTGCTCCGGCTCGCCGGCCTCACGCCGGGCGGAAAGGTCTGGCTGCGCGACGGCCGGAGCGGCGAGACGTTCTCGAGCCCGGTGACTGTCGGAGAGGTGTACATCCTCAAGCTGTCGCACTTGGTGGACGACAAGATCCACGCGCGCAGCATCGGACCGTACTCGCTCGTGACGCAGCAGCCGCTCGCCGGCAAGGCGCAGTTCGGCGGCCAGCGTTTCGGTGAGATGGAAGTGTGGGCGCTCGAGGCGTACGGCGCCGCGCACACGCTGCAGGAGATTCTCACCGTGAAGTCGGACGACGTGAACGGCAGAAGCCGCGTGTACGAGGCGATCGTGAAGGGTCAGAACCTTCCGGAGCCGGGCACGCCGGAGTCGTTCAACGTGCTGGTGCAGGAGCTGAAGGCGCTGGGAATTCACGTGAGGATGGACACGCACGTGAATAACGGCCGGGGATTCGGGAACGCCTCCGGTAACGGGAGTGAGGGTTAACCATGATTGATTTTCGCAGCTCGCGCGACACGCGCTCGGCCGCTTTCGATTTCATCCAGGTTCGGATCGCTTCTCCGGAAGAGATCCGCGGTCCCAAGGATTCCAAGGAGCGCGAGCGGCTGGAGATGGCCGGCCTGCGCACCTGGTGGTCGTGGGGCGAGGTAACCAAGCCGGAAACCATCAACTACCGGTCGTTCAAGCCCGAGAAGGACGGTCTCTTCTGCGAGCGCATCTTCGGCCCGGTGAAGGACTGGGAGTGTCACTGCGGCAAGTACAAGCGCATCCGGTACCGCGGAGTCATCTGCGACCGCTGCGGCGTGGAGGTCACGCTCAGCAAGGTCCGCCGCGAGCGCATGGGCCACATCGAGCTGGCCGTGCCGGTGGCGCACATCTGGTTCTTCAAGACGCTGCCGAGCCCGATGGGCAATCTCGTGGATCTCACGCTGAGAGATCTCGAGAAAGTCATCTACTACTCGAACTACGTCGTCATCGAGCCCGGCGAGCAGGAAGTCCGCCAGGGTGAGCTGCTCGACGAAGACCAGTTCATCACGCTGAAGCAGAAGGCCAAGGAAGACGGCGACACCGCGTTCCTGGCCGACATCGGCGCGCCCGCCGTGCGGGACCTGCTGCGTCGCATTGACGTGGACAAGGTCGCTGTGGAGCTGCGCGCGGCGCTGGTTGACGAGGGCTCGCAGCATCGCAAGAAGCAGCTGCTCAAGCGGCTCAAGATCGTGGAGGCGTTCCGCAACTCCGGCGACGACGGCCCGACGCGTAACAAGGCCGAGTGGATGATCCTGGACGTGGTCCCGGTGATCCCGCCCGACCTGCGTCCGCTCGTGCCGCTCGACGGCGGCCGTTTCGCGACGTCGGATCTCAACGATCTGTACCGCCGCGTCATCAACCGCAACAACCGTCTGCAGAAGCTGATCCTGCACCGCGCGCCGGAAGTCATTCTCCGGAACGAGAAGCGCATGCTGCAGGAGTCGGTGGACGCGCTGTTCGACAACGGCCGCCGCTCCAAGGCGATCAGGGGCCGCGGCAAGAGACCACTCAAGTCGCTGTCCGACATGCTCAAGGGCAAGCAGGGCCGGTTCCGTCAGAACCTGCTCGGCAAGCGCGTGGACTACTCGGGCCGCTCGGTCATCGTCGTCGGTCCGGAGCTGAAGCTGCACCAGTGCGGATTGCCCAAGGCGATGGCGCTGGAGCTGTTCAAGCCGTTCATCATCCACAAGCTGGTGGACAAGGGAATCGCGGAGACGGTGAAGCGCGCCAAGAAGATCGTGGAGCGCGAGTCGCCCGAGGTGTACGAGATCCTCGAGGAGATCATCCGCGACCATCCGGTCATGCTCAACCGCGCGCCGACGCTTCACCGTCTGGGCATCCAGGCGTTCGAGCCGGTGCTGGTCGAGGGCAAGGCCATCCGCATTCACCCGCTCGTGTGCGCGGCGTTCAACGCCGACTTCGACGGCGATCAGATGGCGGTGCACGTGCCGCTGTCGTTCGAGTCGCAGCTCGAGTGCCGGGTGTTGATGCTGTCGTCCAACAACATCCTCAAGCCGTCGGACGGTCGTCCGGTGGCGGAGCCGTCGCAGGACATCGTGCTCGGGTGCTACTTCGCGACGAAGGCGCCGGTCGGGTTCGACGAGCTGCTCAAGGATCCGAAGAAGGCCGCGCAGCTCAAGGCGTTCAGCTCGGTCGCGGAAGTCGAGATGGCGCTGGCGCAGGGACGCGTGGCGCAGCAGACCGCGATCCGCTATTGCGTGATCAAGGACGACGAGCCGAACTGGATCACCACCACGGTGGGTCGCGTGCTGTTCAGCTCGATCATCCCGACAGTGCTGCCGTTCCAGAACCGCGACATGAAGAAGAAGGCTCTGGGCGAGCTCGTGTTCGAGTCGTACCGCCACGGCGGGCTGGCTCCGACGGTCGAGTTCCTCGACCGCCTGAAGGAGTTCGGCTTCCACCACGCCACGCGCGGTGGAGTCTCGATCGGGATCGAGGATCTGTACATCCCGCCCGAGAAGGAGACGCTCATCACCGAGGCGGAGCAGCGTGTCGAGCGGTTCGAGAAGGCTTACCAGACCGGTAACATCACGAACGGCGAGCGCTACAACAAAGTCATCGACACGTGGACGCACGCCAACAACGACATCGCGGACGCGATGGTCAAGGCGATGAAGGCGTCCAAGCAGGGCTTCAACCCCGTGTTCATGATGTTCGACTCGGGCTCGCGCGGATCGCGCGACCAGATCCGTCAGCTCGCGGGAATGCGCGGACTGATGGCGAAGCCGCAGAAGAAGCTCACGGGTGGAATCGGCGAGATCATCGAAAGCCCGATCAAGTCGAACTTCCGTGAAGGACTGTCGGTGCTCGAGTACTTCATCTCGACGCACGGCGCGCGCAAGGGACTGGCGGACACGGCGCTGAAGACGGCCGACGCCGGCTATCTGACGCGCCGTCTCGTGGACGTGGCGCAGGACGTCACGATCAGCGAGGAGGATTGCGGTACGATCCTGGGCCTCGAAGTCGGAGCGCTCAAGGAAGGCGAGGACATCATCGAGCCGCTGGGCGAGAGAATCGTCGGCAACGTTGCCGCCGAGGACATCGAGGATCCGCATGAGCGGGATCAGGCCGGCCGTCCCACGCGGATCGTGGAAGCGGGACAGCTGATCGACGAGGACAAGGCGCGCATCATCGAGGACTCGGGGATCGAGACGGTCCGGATCCGCAGCGTGCTGACGTGCGAAGCGAAGCGCGGTCTCTGCCAGATGTGTTACGGCAGAAACCTCGCGACGATGGCGATGGTGGACCGCGGCGAGGCCGTGGGAATCATCGCGGCGCAGTCCATCGGCGAGCCGGGCACGCAGCTCACGCTGCGCACGTTCCACATCGGTGGAACGGCGGCGCGTATCGCCGAGCAGACGGCGCGCAAGTCGAAGGTCGCTGGCACGCTCGAGTTTGGAGACCGGCTGATCGCGGTCACCAACGCCGAAGGCAAGCAGATCGTCACGTCGTATGAGGGTGACATCATCATCCGCTCGACGGGCGAGAAGCACGGCGCCGGCGTGTGGCGCCTGTCGGTGCCGCTCGGCGCCGAGCTGCACGTGAAGGACGGCGACGACGTGAAGAAGGAGCAGGTGATCTTCACTTGGGACCCGTACACCAACCCGATCATCGCGGACGTGAACGGAACGGTGCGGTTCGTGGACCTGGTTCCCGAGGAGTCCCTCTCCGAGGAGTTGGACGAGCTCACCGGTCTGCGCCAGACCGTCGTCATCGAGGATCGCGAAAAGAAACTCCACCCGCACATCGAGATCTGGCAGGAGAAGGGCGGGAAGGAGAAGCGGCTGCGCGACTTCGTCATTCCGGTGGGCGCGCAGCTCACCGTTGCGGACGGCACGCGCATCACCGCGGGCACGACGCTGGCGAAGGTGAACCGCGAGGCGTACAAGACGCGCGACATCACCGGTGGTCTGCCGCGTGTAGCGGAGCTGTTCGAGGCGCGGCGCCCGAAGGATCCGGCGACGATCTCGGAGATCGACGGATTCGTGCGGTTCGGCGAGATCAAGCGCGGCAAGCGCGAGATTTTCGTGCAGCCGATGCGAATGGAGAAGGGAGCGAGCGGACAGGCCCAGGTTCCCGACGACACGCAGGAAGCGCAACTGTACGAGGTTGGCGCCGGCAAGCACTTAAGGGTGCACGAGGGCGACCGGGTGCGCGCGGGTGACAAGCTGAGCGAGGGCCCGGTGAATCCGCACGACATTCTGCGCATCAAGGGCCCGCGCGCGGTGCAGGAATACCTGCTCAACGAGGTGCAGGAGGTCTATCGCCTGCAGGGCGTGAAGATCAA
>JBPPMH010000006.1:0-9800 GCA_051305945.1 Gemmatimonadaceae bacterium | reverse complement strand
TTGGGTGTCATTCGTCGCCGGTGTCGCGGCGCAGCTTCTTCTTGAGCGACTGCCGCTTCTTCGCCTCGACTCGAGCGCGCAGCGCCGAGCGCGACGGCTTGGTGGCCTTTCGCTTCTGGGGACGCGCCAGGGCGGCGCGCACGACCTCCGTCATCCGCTCCATCGCTATGTCGCGGTTGCGCAGCTGGCTTCGCGTTTCGCTAACCACGACGCGAAGGCTACCGTCGGTCGACAGGCGGCTCACGAGCTTGCGCAGCAGCCAGCTCCGGTCTTCGGGGGAGAGCGCGCGCGAGGTGGCGACGTTCCAGACCACCTCGACGCGCGACGACGTCTTGTTCACGTGCTGGCCCCCCGCGCCGGAAGCGCGGGAGGCTCTTACCGTCAACTCACCCGGAGGGATCTCGAAGGCGGAAGGCACGCGCCGGTCGGCGAAGCCGGAGCTCGCTCGTCCTCAGTCGTGATCCGGCGTCGCCGGTCCGAGGTCTTCGGACTCGGTTGTCGCGGGTGGGAATTCCTCATCCACAATGCCTGCTTCCTTTCGTCGCAGCTTCTCATCACGCTTGGCGTCCTTCTTGGCCTTGCGGTCCATCTCCTTTCTGCGCTTCTCGAAATCGTAGTTGGGTTTTCTCGCCAATTAGAGAGCCTCCGCTCCGTCCTGATTATTGGTGACCTGCGGCATCAACGCATTATAAGCGAGGCGCCCGCCGACGCGCGCCTTTTCGCGGCTCTATGCCGCTGGCCACAACCAGCCGAACACGCCCGCCGTGAGCAGTGCGTACGCCAGTCCGTCGATCATGGAGCGGAACGTCGCGCCGCTGTCCTTCATGTACCATATCCAGTCCTGCACCAGCGCGAGCGCGTAGCCCATGAACGCCGTCGTGGCGATGATGCGGAATACCTGCAGGTAGTGCGTGCCTGGGTCCAGCGTCCGGCCCGCGACGTACGCGCACAGAAGTGATACGACGACGCAGTAGATGAACCATTTGGTTAGAGTGACCGACATCGCAGGGGGAGCCCCGGGAGCCGTGGTCATGATCACGGTCGGGCCTTTCGCGCGCTTCTCGATGAATACCGGATCCTTCATTTCCGCGGGGGAGTCCACGTGCGGCGCGGCGTAGTCTCCCGCCGGCAGGTTGAAGCCGCGGATCGCGGCCAGGAACTCGTCCTCCCGTGGCACCTTCTTCAGGTCGTTCTTATGGAAGGGGATGACCATGTGCAGGATGAAGCTCGCGAAGAATACGATTACAGCCGACACGACGATCGGGATCAATAGCGACATCAACGAAACCATGAGGCCTCCTCAACAGACCGGTGGGTACCGCTCAAAAAAGGGACGCCAGCGGGCACGAATAGAACGCGTCCGGCCCGTCCGCGCAATCGTCAGGGAAGGATTATGTACCGCTCCAGACGCGCCGCTTCCTCCGGCCCGAGCTGCTCGCCGATGTCCCTTCGGAACTCCTCGATCCCATCGTATGGCCGATACTCCTCCAGCTCGTAACGGAGGCGCGTGTCCACTCCGGGAATGAGCATGATCTCGTCGGAACTCGCCGTGTTGAGGTCCAACGGAAGCCACACGCGCGTGTACACCGAGTCCCGCCAGGCCGCGCTCATATGGCGCGCGAGCACCCGGTCCAGGGCGAGCATGCTGGCGTACGGCCGGCCGGCGATGACCGCAAGCGTCACCGAGTCGGTCATTCCGGGCAGCGCGTTCAGCGCCGCGGCGGTCGCCAGGTTGGGATCGAGGAAGTCTGAGCCAGACGCGGGCTCGGGATCGTCGAGCATGGCGCCGTCGGCGTAGGCCGACTCCGGCACCGGAGGGTCATCCGGGCTCGCGCACCCCGCCGCGGCGAGAGCGCCGCAGCAGAGTGCACGAAAAGCCCGCGCAGTGATCATGACGATACGCTATCGCCCGGAGGCGGGCGGCGGAAGCGCTAGCGGGCGCTCCGTAGCACGTCGATGCGCGTGGCGTACAGCTCGTTGTTCTGCGTCTGCTGGAGCTGGATCCGCACGACGTCGCCGCGCTCGAGCGCGGTCACGGGGTATGCCTGGTTGTTGTACACGACCTGCGTCCGGCTGTCCACGCGGATGTTGCCGGTCTGTCCATCCTGCGTGCGCACGTAGATCATGCCGCGGTTGGCGTCCACGGATTGAATCTCCGCGTCGATCTGCTGCTGCTGTTGTTGCTGCTGTCCGCCGAGCACGCTGCCGAGGATGTTGCCGAGCGAGCCCATGTTGCTGCAGCCGGTCGTAGCGAAAAAGGCGGCGCCAAGTGCAAGCATGTATGTCCGACGCATGTAGCCTCCAGGCCTGTGCGTGAGTTGTGACTTCGGACTCCTTCCAAAGGCAATCCGGGTGCCAACCCGCCCCATGGCGCTTCGCGAGCCCGGATTCATTCCGCAGGGGTCCGCTGGGGCGTACAATTCCGCCATGACTCGCGGACAGGCGATTCTTGCGACCCTTATTGCGTACAACGCGGCACTCGTGGCGATGGGCCTCTGGGCCAGCCGCCGAACGCGGGACGAGGGCGACTTCTTCCTCGGCGGCCGGCGGCTCGGCGCATGGGTGGCGGGGCTCAGCGCGTCCGCCAGCTCTTCGTCGGCCTGGACTCTGCTCGGCGTCAGCGGCGCCGCGTACGCCTGGGGGCTGTCGGCGCTGTGGCTCTTTCCGGCGACGCTCACCGGCTTTCTGATAAACTGGATCTGGGTGGCGCCGAGACTCATGCGGCTGAGCCGCGCGCGCGCGAGCCTGACTCTGACGGAGTTCGTAGCCGGCGATTCCACTCATCGCCTGTATCCGCTGACCATCCGGGTTTGCTCCGGCGCGGTACTCGTGGCGTTCATGTTCTACATCGCGTCGCAGTTCCAGGGCGCGGGGCACGCCTTCGCGTCCGCGTTCGGCCTGTCGAGCACGCTCAGCATCGCCGTCGGCGCGGGGGTGATCCTCTCGTACACGCTGCTCGGCGGCTTCTGGGCGGTGAGCATAACGGACATGCTGCAGGGCGGATTGATGGCGCTGGCAGCCATTATCCTGCCGGTCGCGGCGCTGGTGCATCTCGGCGGTTTCGCCGAGCTGGGCGAAGGGCTGCGGCTCGCCGCGGGCGAATCGGGCGCGTCGCTGACTCGCGAGTATCGCGGCGTTCTGGCGCTGGCGTTCGTGGCCGGCACCATGGGAATCGGGCTGGGCTATCCCGGCCAGCCGCACGTGGTGAACCGGTTCATGGCGCTGCGCGACACGCGCGCGCTCGAGCAGGGACGCGCGATCGCGATCACGTGGGCGGTGATCATCTACAGCGGGATGCTGCTGGTCGGACTGTGCGCTCGGGCGCTGTGGACGGAGCTGCCCGATGGGGAGCAGGTGATCTTCCACGCCGCGAACGCGACGCTGCCGCCGGTGGTGGCGGGATTGATGATCGCGGCCGTGCTGTCCGCGATCATGTCCACGGCCGACAGCCAGCTGCTCGTGGCGGCCTCGTCCGTATCGTGGGATCTGCGGCGCGCGGCCCGGCGTCCGGTGAGCGAGATAGGGGGGCTGGTAACATCGCGCGTCGTCGTCGTGGTACTCAGTCTTCTGGCGATGGCGCTCGCGATCGTGGCGCCGTCGGCGATCTTCTCGCGCGTGCTGTTCGCGTGGCACGCGCTCGGCTCGGCCTTCGGGCCGGTGCTCGTCCTCCGGCTTGCCGGGTACCGGCTGGACACGCGCGGAGTGCTGGCGTCGATCGTCGCCGGGTTCGGACTGACCGTGGTGTTCTATCTACTGCCCGATACGCCGGGAGACTGGATGGAGCGCCTTGTTCCCATGATCCTGGCGTTTGCCGTGGCTTTCGTGAGCAGACGCGGGCGGGAAACTACCACCTAGAACAGAAAAGCTGCGAGCTGCCAGCAAAAAGCTGCCAGCTACGAGCTTACAAGGCCCGTAGCTGGCAGCTTCCAGCTGGTAGCGCGAAGCTTGGCAGTTCTAAGTGGCAGTTGTTACTGAGCGAACCCGGTCTGCGGCTCCGGCGGCGTCTGGATGGTCGGCTGCCGAACTCTCGGCGCCCGCCCGAAGGTCATCTGGTACGACAGGTACATCGCCCGTATCCCGGACCTGCGCTCCGTGAACTGTGTGATGTCGTCGTTGCTGACCTTCACGCGGAAGAGCTGCGAGTTGAACGGATCCGTGAAGCGCAGCGAGACGCTGCTCTTGTCGCCGTCGATCTTCTTCCGCAACACGATGTTGGCGAACTGCATGCCCGAGAACTTGTAGCCCTCCTGCTGCATCGGGGCGCGATAGAAGTACATCGCCTGCAGGCTCAGGTCCGGACGGAGCTGGGTCGTGCCGTTGATGCGCGCCGCCCAGGTTACGCCGCCCGAAGCCAGCGCCGACTGCGAGCCGCCGTCGGTCACCATCTTGAAGATGTTGAACCCGCCGAAGCCGGTGAACTTGGGCCCGAGTCTGAGCGAGCCGTTCACGTCCGTACCCCACGACGTGCCCGTCGCCAGGTTCTTGAAGCTGATCGAGGTGACCTCGCGTCCCTGGAAGGTGTCGTTGGCGTTTATCTCGACGCGGATGATGTCGGTCGTGCGACGATAGAACGGCGAAATCTGCATGGTGCCGAGCTTGAACATCCGGGTGTAGCCGGCTTCGAACGCGTCGGTGTACTCCGGGTTCAGATCCGGGTTGCCGATGAACACGTTCTGCACGTCGAAGAACTGCGGGAACGGGTTCAGCTCCTGCGTGCCGGGCCGGCGCACGCGGCGCGAGTACGCGAGCTTGAGCTGCGTGGCGTCGCTGACCTTGTAGCTCACCACCCCGCTCGGGATGAGACTGTTGTAATTGTACGGGTACCTGTCGTCGGCGAGCCTGAAGTCACGGCTGGCGCGCTCAGCGCGGAGCCCGGCCTGGAGGTCGAACTTGCCCGCGCCCTGGCTGAGCACGCCGTACACGGCATGGACCTGCTCGTCGAACTGGAAGGAATTGGTCAGGCTCCCGTCGAGGGTCCAGTCACCCGAGCCGGCCGCGTCCTTGAAGACCGAGTAATCGCGATCCAGCCAGCGAGCCGTACCCTTGTAGCCCGTCTCGAGCTTCGTGCGCTCGCGCAGCGTGCGGGTGTAATCCACCTGCCCGATCGCCTGCCTGGTCACGGCGTCGAGCTTGTTCAGCTCGCCTTCGGTCCGCGCGTCGCCGGAGATCGCCTGGCGCCAGAGCGTGTTCTCGTCGTCGTCCGAAGACCGGTTGAGTCTCATTTCCGCGCTGAACTCGTGCTTCCGCGCTTCGATCGTCCGCTTGAAAGCGAGCGTGTAATCGACGACGAAGCCCGTGACTCCCGCGTCGCGCACTCGATTGTACCGGTCGGTCTCCGTGCGAGAACCATCCAGCTCCGTGTAGCCGGTGAGCGACTCGTCCGTGCCGCTGCGCCGGTTCAGCGAGAGGATGTTGGAGATGACGTCGCGCTTGTTCGCCTTGAAGTCGACATTGAGATTGAAATTGTGCCCGGCGTTGCCCGCGTCACTGGCGATGTCCTGCTCGGTAAATGACAGCGGGTTGGACAGGGCGTCGTACCGCTCGCGGTCATTGATTCCGACGACGTTTCTCTTGTCGGAGTTGAACCCGTAGCTGGTGAAGAGCGTGAACCGGCCCGCCTGATAACCCAGGTTGCCGCTCGCGTTGTAGCGCTGCGACGGCGACGCGCCGGCCATGAAGCCGCCGCTCAGGCCCAGGTCCACGTTGTCCTTCAGTACGATGTTGATGATGCCGGCCATTCCTTCGGGGTCGTGGCGCGCGGACGGCGTCGGAACGACTTCGATCCGCTCGACGATGTTCGCGGGGAGACCCTTCAGGTACGCGCCGAGCTGCTCGCCGCGGATCGGGGCGGGGCGGCCGTTGATCTGGATCGCCACGTTCTCGTTGCCGCGGAGGCTGACCTTGCCGTCTCCGTCAACTTCGACGGACGGTGTGGCCTGCAGGACCTCGCTCGCGCTGGTCGCGGCGGGCGCGACCTGCTTCGCCTGGTAGCTGTTGCGGTCGGGCTCGATCACCACGGCGGAGCGCTCCGTCGTCACTTCGACGGTCGACAGCTCTACCGCGACGCGCGGGAGCTGAATGCCGGTGATGGTGGTGGACGGCTTCTCCGTCGTCACGCTGAAATCGGGCGATGTGCGCGGAGCGTAGCCGAGCTGGGTGATCCGGAGGTAGTACGTGCCGGGACGCAGCCCCTGCACGCGGAAGCTGCCGTTGTCGCCCGCGATGGCGCCGGCGACCAGGGAAGAATCGCGCTTGCTGCGAACGGTGATGGTGGCACCGGCGACGGGGGCGTTGTCGCCCTCGGTGAGGACGGTGCCGCGTACTTCGCCGGGAGCGACCGGCGGCGGGCCGGCGGGTCTCTCGGGCGCCTGCGCCTGAACGGGCGCGGCGGCCATGAGAGTTACAAGCCCGAGAAGGGCAACGATTGAGCGCTTCATCGACAATTCTCGCGTTGTTGGTGTGTCTTACGGAGAGGCGGCCGCGCCTGGGCGTGATCGTCTCACTGGGCTATATACGCGCGCCGGCGCGGGAGGTTTCAGGCGTCGGCCCGGCGGGGGCTCGGGCGGTCAGTCAGCGACGCGGTCTATCTTGAGAGCTACCTGCCGCCAAAGGAGCTACGCATGACGATTCTCGACGCGATCTTCGTCGCCAACTCGCCACGCCAGTGGGCGCTGGCGCTCGTCGTCGGACTCACCACCTTCCTCGCGCTGAGCTTCGCGCTACGGATCATACGCGTGCGCGCCGCCAAGTTCGCGGCCCGGACGACGACCGACTGGGACGACGTCGTCGTGTCGGCGCTCGGCAAGACGCATCCGCTCTTCATTCCGATACTGTCGCTGTCGGCGGCGCTGGGCGCGCTCGAAGTGCCTGGGCGCTTCCGCGACGTGGTCGAGATCGCGGCGGTCCTGTCGCTGCTGCTTCAGCTCGGCCTGTGGATCTCCGCGGGGTTCGGCGGTTGGCTTTACCGCTACACCGCGCGCGAGATGACGGGCGACGCCGCAGCGGCCACGACCATGAGCGCGCTGGCGTTCGCGATACGGCTCGTGCTCTGGACGGTGATCCTGCTGCTCGCGCTCGACAACCTCGGGATCAACATCACGGCGCTTGTCGCCGGGCTCGGCGTGGGCGGAATCGCAATCGCGCTCGCGACGCAGAACATTCTGGGCGACCTGTTCGCGTCGCTGTCCATCGTGCTCGATAAGCCGTTCGTGCTCGGCGACTTCGTCGCGGTGGAGGAGCACAGGGGGAACATCGAGCACATCGGGCTCAAGACGACGCGTATCCGCAGCCTGTCGGGCGAGCAGCTCGTGTTCTCCAACAGCGATCTGCTCGGCAGCCGCCTGCGGAACTTCGGGCGCATGGCGCACCGCCGGGTGGCGTTTTCTCTCGGCGTCACGTATCAGACGCCGCGGCACAAGCTCTCGCTGATCCCCGACATCGTGCGCGCCGCGATCGAGGAGCAGGACAAGACGCGGTTCGACCGGTCGCACTTCAAGGAGTTCGGCGACTTCTCCCTGAATTTCGAGTCCGTGTACTACGTGCTGTCGCGGGAGTTCAACGACTACATGGACATCCAGCAGGCAGTGAATCTCCGCGTGCACGAGCGGTTCGAGGCGGAGGGAATCGAGTTCGCGTATCCAACGCAGACAGTGTTCGTCGCCGGAGAGAGCGCCGTCCGCGCGCCCGCATGAAGCTCTGGCTGGACGCCGACGCGACGCCGCGGGACGTGAAGGAGATCTGCTTCCGGGCCGCCGACCGGCTGAAGATCGAGACGATTCTCGTGGCTAACCAGCGGGTCCAGCTGCCGCTGGGCAGCGCGCACGTGTCCGCCGTGCGCGTGGACGGGGGGCCCGACGTTGCCGACTTGTACATCGCCGAACACGCGGCCAAGGGGGACGTGGCGGTAACCGCCGACATCCCCCTGGCGGCGCTGCTCGTACCCAAAGGAGTATTCGTGATCGATCCACGCGGTGACGAGTACACGGCCGAGAGCATCGGCGAGCGTCTGTCTGTGCGGAACTTCATGGACGGGCTGCGCAGCACCGGGGTGGAGACGGGCGGCCACGGTGCGTACGGCACGCGCGAGAAACAGTTATTCGCGAACGCGCTCGATCGCACGCTCACACGCGCGCGAAGAGCAGGCTGACAGTCCGCTATTCAGGCGGTCAGGTAGCCGAGCCGTCCTTCGCCAGCTCGTAGATCGAGCCGCCCACTTTGTCCACGTACTCCAGCCCGGTGGCCGGCATGGCGAAGTGCTCGCGCGCGGCGCTCTCGACCTTTTCTTCGCCGCCCCCCTTGTTCAGCGCGACGCGGCGGATGCGCTTTGCCTGGCGGAGCGGGCTCGTGCCAGCGGGGTCGAGCGCGAACACCTCGGACGAGTCGAACCGGTTCAGGAAGTCCACGATGTAGTTGAACGACCGGTCCATGTAGGCGCCCGACTCCTGCTCGCCGAGGTCCCAGCGGCTGTTCTCCGAGATCATCTGGAAGATGCGCTGCCACCCGTCGGAATCCGCGACGCGCACCATCCCGCGGAAGATGCGCCGGTTCGTGGGAGTGCTGAAGATCGTCGGGCTGAGAATGCGATCGAGATGCGCGTCGGAGTGCTCGTGGTCGCGCAGGATCACCTCGCGCGCGAGCCGGGAGAACCGCTCGCCGAGGTGCATCTCGAACCGGCTCTCCCAGTAGCTGTGGCCGATCGCGCTCGTGGTGGACGTGACCGTGAGCTGGCGGGGAACGAAGTAGTTGTGCGCCACGGAATCAGCGGCGAGGTGCGCGAGGTATCCGAGCGCGAAGCTGCGCACCGGATCATTCCGCGCGCGCTCGTGGATCTCGAGCCCGACGTTCCACGAATGACAGTGCCTGCCGGCGAGCGCGTACTTCTTCGCCATGCTCGTGTCCGCGGCGATCGACCCGTACAGGAAGTCGTGTGGGAACGCCGAGATGAGCGCCGCGATGTTGCCGGGCACGAGGTACAGCGACTTGAGCAGCGCCTCGCCGAGGAATATGTGCGTGCCCGGCGTCCACGCGTACGCGACGTCGGGCGTGAGGGCGAGGAGCGCGAGCGCGGCGATGGCCGCGAAACCCGCCGTCCGAAAGAGCTTGGACAATGCTACGGTGCGTACGGCCGGATTCGGTTCCGTCCCCGCAGGTCGCGTCTTAGCTCGCGCGGTTTGCGAGCGTAGCGACCGAAGGGGATGGAGCCGAATCCGGCCAGCGCAACAAACCCTAGATCCCGATCCGCTTTCGCTGCCGCCGGATGGCTTTGCGCAGATCACGTGCTTCGTGCTCGACCGTCTCGTTGATGGCTTCGCGCGCCGCATCCACGTAATCACGCACCGTATCCGTCACGTCGTCCAGTGCCGGGAGCCGCTCGAGCAACGGCTCGCTGTGCTCCCGGGCCCAGCGCGCGCCGCGGACCGCGCTCTTGCGCGCGCGTCGCGCATACGGCGGGATCGTGTCGCCCGCCCAGCGAGCGCCCTCGAGCCCCATCGTGCCGCTCCACTTCGCGCCGCGGCCGACGGCGTCCATCACCGGCCGCAGCGGCCGGTTTCCGCTCGGCCCTCTGCGCACCAGCAGCGCGATGCCCGCCCCGATCGCGACTCCGATGACCGCCGCGGTCAGGAGATCGAACTGCTCTTCGCGATCGTCGTTGAAATCATCCACGGGGGCGGATGCGCGGCGTTTCTGGCCGGCCGTCGGCCCCTTGGTCTCCGATGATGCCACCATTGTCCAGCCCCTCCTCGTCAAAAGACTCGTCTGCGAAAGATTCATCGAGCGCGTCACCCACCCGCTCCACCGCC
>JBPPMH010000005.1:0-11429 GCA_051305945.1 Gemmatimonadaceae bacterium | reverse complement strand
AATCGAACCGCCGACACGCGGATTTTCAGTCCGCTGCTCTACCAACTGAGCTACCTGGCCCGACATAAGACAGCCTCGCAAACTACCCGGGGCGAGCCTCTCTTTCAACCGGCTCTATTGGCCGGGCCGGTCCCGCCTCGCCATCTCGTCCAACCCCTGCTGCAGCTCCGCGGCCGGGAACCAGCGTCCACGGACCATCACGCCGGACCGCCGCGCCAGATTCCGCACGTTTGCCAGCGGGTCGGCGTCCAACAGCACCAGATCTGCCCGATTGCCGGGCACTACCACGCCGAACTCTCCGTCGAGCTTGAGCTCACGTGCGGCGTAGCGCGCGACGTTGCGCGTGCCGCTCTCGAGAATCTGGAAGGGCGTCAGTCCCACCTCCTGCATCACCACTACTTCACGGTGCAGCGCGAAACCAGGAACGTTGAACATCTGCGGTGAGTCCGTACCCATCAGCAGCAGCGCGCCCGAATCCCCCAGCGCGCGCAGCGCCAGCCGCCGCAGCTCGAGGAAGCGATCAATATCCTCGGTACGTACACCCTGAGCCTGCTGCGACTGCGTCATGTTGCGCTTCTGCTGCATCCACTGGTTCACCTGCTGCGGCGACGCGTACCGCATCTCCGGTCGCTGCGCCGCTTCTTCCGGCGACTCCGCCGAATAGAAGCTCTCCCACAGGAACGCGGTCGGCACGTTCCACGTCCCCGCTTCGCGCGTGCGGCCCGCCCAGTACCGCACGAGCGCGGGATCCACCGCCGGCACCCACTCGCCGAACGGAATGGGCCCGGCCATCATGCGCGAGCGCAACGGCTCTGGGAGCGACGCCTCCAGGTATCCGTCGAGGTGGTCGATCGTGGACTGCCGCGCCTCCAGCGTGCGCTCCAACCCGACCGCCGCCGATACGTGGCCGGCGAAAGTGATCCCGATCTCGCGCGCCGCCGAGACCAGCGCGTCGTACACCGGGCGCAGCAGCCCCGGATGGAGCTTGAGGAAATCGTAGCCGGCAGCCTTGTGCTCGCGCACCAGTCGCGCGGCCGCTTCCGGAGTCGGCGCGCTCTGCCCGTTGAGCGACGGCGCGCCGACGTACAGCGTAGGCCCGACGATCTCGCCCCGCGCCAGCCGCTCCCGCAGCTCCAATTGCATCGGCGCGCCGAGCATGCCGCGGATCGTCGTCACGCCATTGGCGACGTACAGGAACATGATGTCCCGCACGAGCTGCTCCGGCGCGTTGCCACCGGGTACGTGCGCGTGCATCTCCGCGAGTCCCGGGATCAGGAACTTCCCGCGTCCGTCGATCACGGTGTAGCCGGCGCGCGCGGGAAAACGTGCTGTCGGACCAATCCCCTGAATGACGCCGCCGCTGACCAGGACCGTCTGGTCTTCGAGTATGCCGGGGCGATCCATCGGGATGACCGTCACGTTCACGAACGCGAAGTTGCCAGGCGACGCTGGCGTAGTAGTTGTACGCACGCCCACACGCCCGGTCCCGGAAACAGCAACTACTAGTAGTAGTAGGCCCGCCACCCACCGATATCGCGCTCGCACGGTCAACCCCCGATTCTGGCCATACATGGTGAAATCCCTACGTAATGAATCATCGAACTCATACGCTACTGCGCGTATGTGGACGACACCACCCCGCTCCTAGCCTGAAGATGTCGAAAGTCACTCTCTCTTCATCAGGAGCTCAAGATGAGTCGCTCGATCCGTTGGATCCCATGCGCCATGGCCGTTGCTTTCACCGCAGCATGCGGGGATTTCGGCCCGCAGCCGATCACACCGCCGGGGTTGTTCCGCACGTACGTGTCGCTCGGGACCAGCCTGAGCATGGGCTGGATGGACGACGGGGTGTTCGGCGCAACCCAGCAGATGGGATGGCCCAGCAGGCTCGCGGGCGCCGCCACCGCCAATTTCGAGTTGCCACTGATCGCCGCGCCCGGCTGCCAGCCCCCCTACGCATCTCCACTTGGAACCTTCAAGCGCGTAGACGGCACGCCCATCACGGCATCGAGCGTATGCTCGCCACTCGAAGCGGGCGTCTCGCTCGCAACCACCAACAACGTCGCGATCGAGGGTGCCTACGCGTCGGACGCGCTCACCGCTACGCCCAATGCGCCACGCGCAGGCAAGGGACCGATCACGAGCCGCGTCCTCGAGCCGAACATGACCCAGGTCAGCACCATGCTCGCCCGGAACCCGACGTTCGTGTCAGTCGAGTTCGGCGGGAACGAGCTGCTCCAGGCGCAGGTCGGCCTGCTCGTACCAAATGTCACGTATGTCCCGTTCGCGGCATTCCAGGACGCGTACCGCAAGATCATCGACAGCGTGAAGGCGACCGGGGCCAAGGCCGTGTTGGTAGGCCTCGCACTGGACATGCGTCAGTTCCCGGCCATCAGAACAGGGCCGGAGATCTGGTCGCAGCGCGCGGCTTTCGCGGGGTTCAACGTGACGGTGGCCGGCAACTGCGAGACGAGTCCCAACTTCATGTTCATTCGGGGGATCGTGCCGACGGCGATCGCCACCGGCGCTGCTCGCGCAGCCGCGGGACTCGGCCCTGCTACTCTGAGCTGCGCTGACGTCCCCGGCCAGGTGGACTACGTGCTGACGCCCGCGGACGTCCAGTTCCTCAATTCATTGGCGGCGCAGATGGATACGGAGATCCAGTCGCTTGCGCAGCAATACCGCTACGCCTTCTTCCGCCTGGACGTGCTCTACGCGCAGTCGAAGGATGGAGTTCCGTTCAGCCTCGCGGCGTATCTCGGAACTGCCACTCCTTACGGCCCTGCGATCAGTCTCGATGGAGTTCATCCGAATTCTGCCGGACAGGCGATTCTCGCGAACGCGGCAATCTCCGCGATCAACGAGGCGTACAACGTAAGGATGACGCCCGTAAACTGAGTACGCATGCAGGGCACAAAGAAGAACAGCCGCCCGACCGGACGGCTGTTCTTCTTACTGACCGTTGCCTCGGATCAGTCCGTACTCAGCGCCCTCTCGATCGTGAACAGGACGTGCCGCGTGTGCGCCATCGTTTCCGCGTTCGAGCTCTTTCCGACGAGCATGCGCTGGATGGAGCGCAGGTTGGCGAGCGCCGCCGACCGCGACGGATAATCGAACGGCGCGTTCGTCGGCGCCTCGATCATCGCTGCCAGCCGGTTCACGTACTCCAACTGCAGGTTCTGCCGGAAGGTGTTCACGTTCCCCCGCGCATCCGCCGCGAAGACGGCCGCGGTCAGGTCCGACATCACCTCGGCCAGCGGGTACTCGTTGCCGTACAGGCGCGAGTCCGTGATGCGCGTAAGCGTGAGCGGGTGCAGCAAGTGACTCAGCAGCTGGCGGTGGATCGTCAGTGCACGAGCGTGAATCTTGGGGTCCTCCGGCGCGCTGAAGAAGTCGAAGCCGCGCCGCTGCATCGCCAGGTAGTTGTACAGCCCTGACGCTGCGTCGAACGCGGACGGCGCGAAGACCTTGCTCGTGAGCACCTGCATCGCGCGCTTCTGGTCCGCGCGGCTCACCGGCGTGAACGGCCTGGTCGCGCCCGGCTGGCCCACCATTGCGCGGTCAACGTACACACCGCCTATGTAGCGCGTCACGACGTCGGCCGCGCCCGCCTGTTGCCCGCTCAGGACGAGGTACGCCGAGCGCAGCTCGTGGTACGACTTGCCCTCCGTCGAATATCTCGCCGGCAGGCGCCGCATGAGATCATTGGCCAAATCGATGCGCGCGGCGGAATAACCGATCGCGTCGCTCGACAGATCGTTGGTGTTCACCCGCGGGTCGATCGCCTTGCCGGGAGAGCGCATGTCGTCGGCGTCGTTGCCGAATTCCAGCCCCGGCTCCGTCGAGCGGGCGAGCAGCGCGTTCATGCGCGACAGATCGTCCAGCTGCGGGTCGTAGCCGAACTGGATCGCCCAGAAGTCGTACGGGCCCGGCTTGCTCGGGAAGTAGTCCACGACCGCGCCGTTGGCGCCGAGGTTGACGAGCGGATACTCCATCACCGAGCCGGTGACGCCCTTCGCGGAAGTGATCGAGCGGTCGGCGAGCTGCGCGGGCGTGAGCATCTGGCTCGACTTCATGTTGTGGTTGAGTCCAAGCGTGTGCCCGACTTCGTGCAGCGCCAGGTACGCAATCGACTGGCGGATGTACTCGCGCTTGTCGTATTCCGACGCGCCGTTGACGTCCAGCGCCTGCATTCCGAACATCGTGTTGAGATGCAGGTAGTGTCCCGCCGAGCAGATCAGCGTGTTGTTCGCGTGGATCTCACTGTCGCTCTCATCGCCCGTCGCGAAGAGACCGGCCGCGTTGAACAGCCGCTCCTGCCGCAGCCGGTTCGTGATGAACACGTACTCCAGCATCACGTCGGCGCCGAGGATTTCTCCCGTGCGCGGGTTGATGAAGCTCGGGCCGTAGCCGCCGAACGGCGGATTCGGCGACGAGGTCCAGCGCAGCACGTTGTAGCGGATGTCGCCTGCGTCCCACTCGGCGTCATCGGGCTGCACGTTCACCACGACCGCGTTGCGGAAGCCGGCAGCCTCAAACGGCTTGTTCCACTCCAGCACCGCCTGGCGGATCGGCTCGCGCAGCTCGTGCGGCGTCGTGTTCTCGATCCACCAGGTGATCGGCGTCACGGGCTCCGATATCGCGGCGGTCGGATCCTTCTTCACGAGCTTCCAGCGCGTGATCATGTCGCGGTAAGGCGTAACGCTCGGCGAGAGCATGTCGTTCACCTGTGCCGTGAAGTAGCCGACCCGCGGATCGTCGTAGCGCGGCGTGTAGCCGTTCTCCGGCATCGCGATGAAGCTGTGCTGCACGGAGATGCTGACGTTGCGCGCGTCGGTGATGTCGAGACCGCCGCGGTTGAGCGGCGCCGGGTTCTCGTACACATACTCGACGATCACGTCCGCGTTCATCGGGTAGTTCCGCACCGACACGTAGCGGGTCTTCGTCTTGCTGAGGTTGCCCAGCGTGAAGTTCTGGCCCGGGCGGGCATTGGGGTTGGCCGCCGGCTTGATCTGCGCCAGAGCTTCCGTCAGGAAGATGTCGTCCACTTTCACGAGGTACGAGTCGCCGTCTTCGGCAGCGATGTCCTGCACGCTGATGACGGCTGGGCTGATGTTGGCCGACGCCGCACGGGCGAGCGGGCTCGACGGATCGAAGTAGAACGACGTGTTCTGCGTGACGAACTCGATCTTGTTGTAGTTCTTCCGGATCGAGAAGACGTCGTTGTTCGCGAACGCGCCGCGGAACGAGCCGGCCGATGTGACTCCGTCCACGACGTGCATGAAGTAGATGTATTCCTTGCCCAGCTGGTCCTTCTTGATGACCATGTGCAGCGAGCCGTTGGCCGTGTCCTGATACAGCGAGAAAAGACCATCCACCTTGCGGCTGGTCTTGGTCACTGCCGCGATCGTCTTCTTCGCGGGCGTGGCCGCTGCGCCGCCGCCTGAAGACGCACTCGCGGACGCCGATGCCGTCGCAGACGAGGACGGCGAGCCGGCGGGAGCGGGCTTGGTGGTTTTCAGAGAAGCGCACCCGAGGGCGAGCTGGGAGAGAACAACTGCCTGGACGAAGCGCAACGGTGTCATGGGCGGACTGGGGAAAACGGTTGAGAGCTGGAAACGCCATCTATATAGTGCGCGGAACCGGCAAAATGGTTCGCGCGCGCGAATGGAATTCACCGATTCCGGGGCGAGCGAGGTGGCGGGACCAAGAGTGGCACCCCGCGCACCGGTTCGTCAAGAATGCGGCAAACGCCAGGAATGTCCGGCCCTACGGTTGCGCGCAGCCCGAGGTTCCATGATGTTGCCGCGATGGATCCTGCGACCGAGGCATCCGCTCGACAGGTCCCTGATCAGCGCGCCTCGCGGCGGGCCCCCTTGCCCCGGCTGTGGGACAAGGCGCTTCGCTGGCTCGAGAGACGGGATTGGGACGAGAGCGCGACCCTCATGGTATTCGGCGGGCTCGTGGGCATCGTCACGGGCCTCGGCGTGGTCGCCTTCTACGGACTGATAGACCTCAGTCATCTTGTCCTGATACGCTGGCCACGAGAACAGCTCCCCCTGGTAGGCCGGGCTTTGTACCAGCCATTGCTCACCGCGTTCGGCCTCTGGGCAGCGTGGTACGTCATCCGCCGTACTCGAACGCCCGATGGTCAAAACGTCCCCGACGTTCAGCTCGCCGTGGCGAAGCGGGATGGCGTGATTCACACGAACCCGGTGCTCGCGCGCGCGCTAGCGGCCGCGATGACGCTCGGGTCCGGCGGCTCTGCGGGAGCCGAGGGACCCGTAGCCGTGCACGGATCGTGGCTCGGATCGCTCCTTGGCCGGCGGCTCCGCTTCCAGACGCGGCACGTCAAGATTCTCGTGGGGTGCGGCGCCGCGGCGGGAATCGCGGGTGCCTTCAACGCGCCTTTCGCGGGCGCGTTCTTCGCTCTGGAAGAAGTACTCGGCACGTTCTCCGCGGGCGCGTTCAGTCCGGTGATCGTGGCGAGCGTCGTTGGCGCGCTCACGGTGCGCCCGTTCCTGGGCGACAATCTCGTGTTCAACGTCGTGCTGCCGAATGACCCGCATCCGCTCGCGAGCGCGCTGGTGTATCCGTTGCTCGGCATCGCCTGCGGTCTCGTCGCGGCCGGGTACACGCGCCTCGTCCTCGCCGCGCCAGCCGCGAGCAACCGGCTCCCGGGACCGGATTGGGTCAAGCCCGTGGTGGGCGGCCTCCTTACGGGCGCGATAGTCGCCGCTTCAGGCGGGCTCCTCGCGGGGAACGGGCACCTCGCGATCCCCGCGGTGATCTTCGGCGGGCTGGCGTGGTACGTGCTGCTCGCGATCGCCGCCGCGAAGATCGCGGCCACCGCGCTCACGCTTGGCTTCGGCGGATCAGGCGGAGTGTTTACGCCGACGCTGTTCATCGGCGCGGCGCTGGGCGGCGGGCTCGGCGTGCTGGGCGCGCAGATAGTGCCCGGAGGACTGGTGAATCCCCAGGCGTGGGCGCTCGTCGGAATGGCCGGCATGGTAGCGGCAGCGACGCGCGCGCCGCTGACGGCAATCTTCATGGTGTACGAGATGACGGACGACTACCGGTACGTCGTCCCGCTCATGCTCGTGACGGCGATCGCGCACGTCACTTCGAGACGATTCGCCGTCCATGGCCTGTACGACGGATGGCTCGCGGCGCGCGGCGAGCAGGTCGCTCACGGAGTGGACCGGTCAGTGATGGACAGCGTGCACGTGCATGAGGCGTATGACCGGAAGGTGCGGGGCGTGCCTCCCGAAATGGATCTGGACGGACTGGCTGTCGCCGCCGGGCGCACCAAGCACGGAGTCGTACCCGTGCTGGATCCGGACGGACGCCTCCTCGGACTGGTCGGACATCACGCCATCCGCGACGCGTTGCTCGCGCGACTGGAGCACTCCACCGTGCTGATCGCGGAGGATATCGCCGAGCCCGCCGAGACGATTCACCAGCACGCGTCGTTGCGGGAGGCGTTGTCCGTCATGAACGCCCGAGGGCAGGATGCGCTCGCCGTCGTGGAGCGTTCTCCGCGCGGCGAGCGCTTTTCCGGACTACTGACCCGGGACGGTTTGCTGCAGGCGTACGAGCGCGCGCTCAAGCGCGCGGTTTGATCTCGTACGCCGTCCGGTCAGACCTTGTTTGTCGAGCGCCGGATGAGCCGAAGGAGGAACAGGAGAACCACCGCGCCGATGAACGCCACGAAGATGACACCCACCAGTCCGCCGAACGGCGTGGTGACTCCGAGCGTACTGAACAGCCAGCCGCCGACGAACGCGCCGACGATGCCGATGATGATGTCGCCGATGAGCCCGTAGCCGGTGCCGCCCATCACCAGGGACGCGAGCACGCCCGCGATGAGTCCAACGATGAGCCAGGTGAGCAGGTCCATTACAATCCTCCGGAAAGCGTGAATGAGCATCGCCCCGGTCAATTTATCGCTTCCCGTGAGTAGCTGTAACGACCGACTTGATTCCGCCCCTGACATTGAAGTCTCCCACGACCTCCATCCACTTGGGCTTCACCCGCTCGATCAGGTCGTCCAGAATCCGGTTGACAGCCCGCTCGTAGAAGATGCCGTCGTTCCGGAAGCTCCAGAGGTAAAGCTTGAGGCTCTTGAGCTCGACGCAGACCGCGTCCGGGACGTACCGGATCCTTATTGTCCCGAAATCGGGCGCCCCTCCGCGGAGCAGCTCCAGCTCGGCGGCGTCCGTCTCGATCCCTCCGACCGGGCAGAGCGACGTGAACTCCGCCGTTTCCATGTAGATCTCGTAATCCCGCTTGGGGTGCGGGTTCTCGAACGTTTCCAGCAGCTCTGGGCGTGGCATGAGAGCGGAGTCTCGCGGGTCCGCGAGCGTTACGCAACTGCCGAGGAGGTGGCGTCATCGTCCGCCGGAGGCGCCGTCTTAGCTTTTCAAGGGGTAGCGATGTCTTCGATACTCGACGATTCCGCCCCCCTTGAAAAGCGTAGGCGCCGAGGCGGATGATGGCGCCACCGACCGCGCAACGGGGCTAGCCCCCGCGGAGCTCGCGGGAAAAGCGCTCGAGTATCCTGCGTTCGTCCGGGCTGAGGCTCTGTACGCCGGAGCTCGAGATCTTGTCGAGCACGCGGTTGAGCTCTTCCGCGCGGCGCTTCCGTGTGTCGGGCGCCGGGGGAAGCAGCTTCGGTGTTACCGCCATGCTCCTGGCAACGACCGCGTCCGTGCGATTGACCGAGCTCTCGCGCGTGCGCGGCTGCGGCTTCGGCACCGCCCGGGGCATCTCGTCGGTTTCGTCGGGTACAGCCGCGACTCGCCGGCGAAAACGCTCGATCCCGCCCGAGCCGGGTCCCTTGATGTATACCCATCCGAAGAGAAGGCCACCCAGGTGCGCGATCGCCGCGATGCTGGATCCCCCGCCCCCGCCCCTCTGCGACGCGATGGCGAGCAGCAGGTTTACCACCACCAGCCACGCCACGAACCACTTCGTCTTCATTGGGATGATGCCGAAGACGAACACCTCTTCATCGGGCCAGCGCATCGCGAACGCGAGCATAACTCCGAATACGGCCGCGGACGCGCCGACCAGCACGCCGCTCCGGACCAGGACGAGATGCGTTAGCGCTCCGCCCAAACCGCACCAGAGGTAGAACGCGGTAAATCCGCGGGTGCTCCATTCGGATTCCACGCGCGGCCCGAACGTCCACAGCGCGAACATGTTGAAGGCGAGGTGGGCGAGCCCGGCGTGGACGAACATGTAGGTCGCCATCGTCCACCATCCCGCCGGCATGGCGACGCTGTCGAAGCCGAGCGTGGCGAACACGTTGCGCTCGCCGAAGATCGCGAGCTGCACGAAATACACACCGACGTTGATCGCGAGCAGCCACGCGACCGCGGGTGTGATTCTGAACCGCTCTTCTTCCCGATATTCAGTCGCCGTCGCCACTTCGCCTCATCCCTGATGATTCTCTTCTATACAGAAAAGCCCGTGGGCTGGTTCCTGACCCCAACATCGCTATCGCCTGGCAGGACGCAGCACGCCGCGCTTTTCACTTGCCTGTCGCGAGCAGCACGATCCTCTCGCAAAAATCGGGAAAGGACATGCCCACGGCCGCGGCCGCCTGTGGGATAAGACTCAGTTCGGTCATTCCGGGCAACGTGTTGACCTCGAGGCAGTACAGCGAGCCGTCGGCCGCCATGCGGAAGTCCACGCGCGGGCAGCCACCGAGCTTCAACGCGCGGAACGCCAGCTTCGACTGGCGCTGCGCGTCCTCGGCTACGGCAGCCGGGATGTCCGCGGGAAAGACCTCTTCCGCCATGCCCGCCGTGTACTTGCACTCGTAGTCGTATATCTCGTGCTTCGGGATGATCTCCCCGACGGGGAGCGCCTCCTCGCCAAGCATCCCGACGGTGAGCTCGCGGCCGGCGATGAACTTCTCGATCATGACTTCGTCGTCGTGCCGGAAGGCCTCGTCGATCGCCGGCGCCAGGTCCTCGATCTGCTTGACGACCGTGAGCCCCACGCTCGATCCCTCCTTGGAGGGCTTAACGATCACCGGCAATCCCAGCTCGGCCAGCACCCGGTCCTTCGTGGCTGGCGCCATCAGCCAGTCGGGCGTTCCGACACCCGCCGCCCGGAGGATGATCTTCGACAGCTCCTTGTCCATGGCCAGCGCGCTGGCCAAGTGGCCGCTACCAGTGTAGCGTATTCCCGCCATGTCGAGCAGCGCCTGGAGCGTGCCGTCCTCCCCCTGCCCCCCGTGCAGCGCCAGGAACACGACGTCGGCGCCGGTCACCTCCGGCAGCTGCGTCAGCATCGGAAGCGTGGCGAGCGCCTGAAGCTCCTGCAGAGTGGGCGGAGTGGTCTTGACCCCGTACTCCCGCAGCGCGCGCTCGGCCGCGGCGTCGATCGCGCCCTTCGCGGGATCCACCAGCAGGACGTCGTGCCCTTTCTGGCGGAGCGCGTCCGCGATTCGGAGACCCGAAGCCATGGACACGTCCCGCTCCGACGATGCGCCGCCCAGCAGAACCGTGATCTTCATCAGGCGCTCAGCTCGACATCATGAAATGAAGCATGTCCGAGCGGGTCACGATTCCGAGCCGGCCGTCGTCGCGCACCAGCACCGCCGGCGTTGACTTGGACAACAGTTTCACGATCCCGTCCACGGGCTGGTTGGCGTCCACCACCGGGAACGGCGAATCCATCACGTCCGCGACGGATGCGTCCAGCAGCTTGGGATCCGCGAGCGTCTTCTGCGACAGCGCCCAGTCGCTGACCGACCCGACGCAATCGTCGCCGTCCATCACCGGAAGCTGCGAGACGTCGTGCAGCGTCATCAGCCCCACCGCCTGCCGCACGCTCGCGCCCGGTGTGGTGCTCACTATGCCGCCGGATTTCGCTTGCTTCCGCACGAGCACGTCCTCGAGCGAGACGCGCTGCGCGTCGAGCAGCTGGTTCTCCCGCATCCATTCGTCGCTGTAGAGCTTTGAGAGATAGCGCTCGCCGGTGTCGGCCAGCACCGTCACCACGAGCGCGTCCGGGTCGTCGAGCTGCTTCGCTATCAGCAGCGCCAGGTGCGTGTTCAACCCGGAAGAGCCGCCGGCGAACAACCCCTCCTCCCGCGTGAGCCGGCGCGCCATGGCAAACGCATCCTTGTCGCTGACGGTGTGGAACTCGTCGACGAGCGACATGTCGAGCGTGCCCGGGACCTTGTCCTGCCCGATCCCTTCGACTTTGTACGGCGCGCCCTCGACGGTGCTTGCGCCCTTCGTTCGCCACTTCTCGGCGAGTATCGACCCCGCGGGATCGCCCATGATCAGGCGCACCTCGGGATTTTTTTCCTTGAGATAGCGCCCGGCGCCGGTGGCGGTGCCGCCGGTCCCGGCGGCGAGCACGAGATGCGTGATGCGCCCCTCGGTCTGCTCCCACAGCTCGGGACCGGT
>JBPPMH010000004.1:0-6868 GCA_051305945.1 Gemmatimonadaceae bacterium | reverse complement strand
GTGTGGTTCACGACGCCGGGGCAGTCAGCCGATCAGCTCGAGCGGCTCACCGGCCACGCCGAGCGCGTGCTGCGGGATCTGGAGCTGCCGTATCGCGTCGTACTCCTCGCCGCCGGTGACACCGGCTTCGCCAGCGCGAAGACTTACGATCTGGAGGTTTACGCCCCGGGCGCCGCGCAGTGGCTCGAGGTGTCGTCGTGCAGCGTCTTCACAGACTTTCAGGCCCGGCGAGCCAACATCAGATACCGGCCCGCGGAGGGTGGCAAGCCGCGCTTCGTCCACACCCTGAACGGTTCAGGGCTCGCCTTTCCCCGGGTCATAGCGGCGATGCTGGAACACTTTCAGAACGGAGACGGAACTGTCACAGTGCCCGACGCGCTCCGCCCGTACCTCGGCGTGGACCGGCTGACTTGAGCATGCGGCGCAGCGCGCCGGTCACCCTTGCCGTTCTCGGCGTCGTCGTTCTCCTCACGTGGTACGTGGTGTACACGCAGCGTGTGGTGGGAGAGCTGCGCCGGGAGGCGTCGCGTGTCGGACTGATGTACGCCCGCGTTTACGACGCGCTGAGTGATCCCGATCCCGACGCCGCCAACGCGGCGCTGCTCGACCTGTCCCGTCACATTCGCGAAGCACGGGTGCCGCTCGTGGTCACCGACGCCGAGGGAACCCCTACAGCAGCGGTGAACCTGCCATTCGAGGCGCCTGTCAACTCGCCCGAGGTCCGCGCGTACATAGCCCAGCTGGACAGGGAGAACATGCCCGTCTCCGAGCCGGGTGTGGGCCAGGTGCACTTCGGAAACACGCCGCTTGTGCGCGGTCTCAAGGTGATCCCGTTCCTGCTCGCCGGCTTCATAGTGACGCTGCTTGTCTTCGGGCTGTACGCGTTGCGCACGCGCAGCCGTGCCGACAGGGAGCAGATCTGGGCGGGGATGGCGCGCGAGAGCGCCCACCAGCTTGGCACCCCGCTCTCCAGCCTCAGCGGATGGATAGAGCTGGTGCGCGATCACGCCTCCGATCCTGTGCTGGACAATGCGCTGGAGCACATGGAGGGCGACCTCGAGCGGCTGAAGCGCGTGTCGCACCGCTTCGAGCGGATTGGCCGCCCGCCCCGCCGGGAGCCGGTTGACCTTGGTGAGCTTGTGGATCAGGTCGCCGCGTATTTTCGCGCTCGTGTCCCGACCCTGGCTCAAACTGTCGTCGTGACTTCCGCACGGGATGGGAACGTGACCGTCGAGGGAGACGCCGTGCTCCTTGAGTGGGCCGTGGAAGCGCTTGTGAAGAACGCCATAGATGCACTGGCTGGCCGCGGCGGGCACGTGCACCTGTCGGCGCGGGCGCTGCCCGAGGGGCAGGTGCGGGTGCGCGTTGAGGATGACGGGCCGGGCGTTCCTGCGAAGATCAGGAAGGAGATCTTCGAGCCGGGCTTCTCGACGAAGAAGAAAGGATGGGGAATCGGGCTGTCGCTGGCCCGACGGATCGTGCAGGACAGCCACGGCGGCGACATCGTGCTGATGCCGTCGGATCGTGGAGCCACATTCGAGATTATCTTGGGGTGATGCCCGCTCCCGCTCGCGCGCCTGCCGCCGATCTCCTGACGAATCTGAATCCGGCGCAGCGTGAGGCGGTGTCGTACGGTGACGGACCGCTGCTCGTGCTCGCCGGTGCGGGCTCCGGGAAGACGCGCGTGCTGACCTCGCGCATCGCCTGGCTGATCGAGGAGTGTGGTGTTTCGCCCTCGGAGATCCTCGCGGTCACTTTCACGAACAAGGCGGCGGGTGAGATGCGCGAGCGCGTGGCGCGACTGCTCGGCGCCGAGCCCGGCGGGATGTGGATCGGCACTTTCCACGCGATCGGCGCCCGGCTGCTGCGCTCCCACGCCGAGCTCGTCGGCCGGACGCGCGCCTACACGATCTACGACGAGAGCGACCTGCTCGGTGTGATCAAGCGCCTGATGGAGCGGCACCGCATCTCGCCGAAGGAGTGGACGCCGAAGGCGATCGCGGGACGCATCTCGGACGCGAAGAACACGCTGGTCACTCCGGAGGAGTTTGCGACAACCGCGTACGATCCGCTGAGCAGGGCCGCTTCGCCTGTCTATGCTGATCTTGGTGCGGCGCTGCGTGAAGCGAATGCTGTGGACTTCGACGATTTGCTGCTGCTTCCTGTGGAGATCTTGCGGCGGTATCCCGACGTGCGCGATCGCTACCGCCGCCGGTTCAGCCGTATCCTCGTGGACGAGTACCAGGACACCAACCGCGCGCAGTACCAGCTGATCCGCCACCTCGGCGACGAGCACCGCAACGTGATGGTCGTCGGCGACGACGACCAGTCGATCTACGGCTGGCGCGGCGCGGACATCCGAAACATCCTCGACTTCGAGAAGCACTTCCCCGACGCGCACATCGTGCGGCTCGAGGAGAACTACCGCTCGACACCGAAGATTCTCGAGGTGGCCAACGCCGCGATCAGCCTCAACCATGGACGCAAGGGCAAGACGCTGCGGGCGACGCGCTCCGGTGGGGAGCGGGTCGTTGCCGTAGGCGCGCTCGACGAGCGCGATGAGGCGGAGTGGATCGTGGACGAAATAACGGCCCGGCGCAACACTGATGGGCTCGCGCTGTCGGAGTGTGCCGTGCTGTACAGGACGAACGCGCAGAGCCGGCCGCTGGAGGACGCGTGTCGCAGGCATGCGGTCCCCTACAGGCTGATCGGAGCTGTCCGGTTCTACGACAGGCGTGAGATTCGCGACCTGATGGCGTATCTCAAGTTGATCGCGAACCCGCGTGACGACGAGGCTTTCCGCCGCGCCGTGTCGGTGCCGAAGCGTGGCCTGGGCGAGACCTCGATGGACACGCTCTCCGCGCGCGCACGCGAGGCGGGGATCGCGATGCTGGAAGCCGCGGGCCGTTCGGATCTCATCGCGCAGCTGCGCCCGGGCGCGAGGACTGCGCTCGCGGGGTTCGTGGAGCTCATCGGACGCTTTCGCGCGAGAGCGGTTGAGGCGAGCGTGGATGAGCTCCTGCGCGAACTTGTACAGGCGATCCGTTACGGCGACTACCTCGAAGCCGAGGGGCCGGATTCGGCGCGGGAGAGAGCGGAGAACGTGAGCGCGTTGATAAGCGGAGCCGCGGAAGTCGTAATAGATGACGGCGGGGAGGTTGGGCTCACCCCGCTCGACCACTTCCTCCAGAAGGCGATGCTCGTCGCCGCTGTGGATACGATGGATGCGTCCACCGACGCCGTGACGCTGATGACACTGCACAACGCAAAGGGGCTGGAGTTCCCGCTCGTCGTCGTTTCCGGGCTGGAGGACGGGCTCTTCCCGCTGGCACAGAGCTTCGACGATCCGTCGAAGCTGGAGGAGGAGCGGCGGCTTTTCTACGTCGGCATCACGCGGGCCGGGGCGCGCCTGTATTTCACGCACGCCGGGACGCGCAGGAGAAATGGAGAGGTGATGGCGTCTGCCCGCTCGCGCTTCCTGCGTGACATTCCCGCCAGCCTGCTCGAGGAGCGGGCCACGCTGCAGATGCGTTCCTCCGGGCGCAGAGCCTGGCGCGACACGTCGCCGGCACCGTCCGGGTGGACGCGCCGCGCACCGCGGCGCGAGTACGAGGTCCCCGACTGGCGGAAGCCGCGGGAGCCCGAGGTTGACGTCTCGCAGGACGAGGCCCGCTACGTCCCGGGCGAGCGCGTGCGCCACGCGCTTTTCGGGACCGGCAGCATCATGGAACTTTCCGGGGCTGGGCGCGACGTGAAAGCCGTGATCCAGTTCGACGACGAGACCGTGGGACGGAAGACGATCAAGCTTGCGTACACCCGTCTCGAGCGGGGGTGGGACGAATGAGCATCCGGCCGGAGGACGTCCGCCACGTCGCGCACCTTGCTCGGCTCGCTGTGGACGAGTCGCGGCTGCCCGCGCTTGCGACGCAGCTCGCTTCGATACTGGAGCACATGGAAGTCCTCCAGCAAGTGGACGCAAGCGGAGTAACGCCGGCGGCGGGTGTGGGTGCGGGCGGTACACCGCTGCGCGTGGACAGCGGTCCGCCGATACCACTGGAGCGTGCCATCGAGTCGTTCGCTCCGGAGGTTCGCGATGGGCTGCTCATTGTGCCGCGCCTCGCTACGCACGGCGAGGAAGAATGCGAGCCGTCGCCTTGAACGGCAAGCGACTGACAGATCTTCCGGTAGCGGACATCGCGCGCGGGGTGCGCGATGGCTCGCTCAGCGCGCGTACTCTCGTCGAGCAGGCATTCGACCACGCCTCCGAAGTGGGAGGCGGCGCGGCCGGTCTCAACATCATCCTGTCGGGGAACGAGCGGGCGGCAAGCGAAGCCGACGATGTCACGAAGCGAGCGGAGCGCGCGGAGTTCGCCGGCCGGCTCGCGGGCGTTCCGATCGCGCTTAAGGACAACATCGCAACGCTCGACATGCCCACGACGTGCGGATCGCGCATCCTCGAGGGGTACGTGAGTCCGTTCGAGGCGACGGCCGTGACGCGGCTGCGCGAGCACGGTGCGATCCCTGTAGCGAAGACCAACATGGACGAGTTCGCGATGGGCTCGTCAACGGAGAACAGCGCGTATGGCCCGGCGCTGAATCCCCTGGACACCACTCGCGTGCCTGGCGGGTCCTCGGGCGGCTCGGCTGCTGCTGTCGCCGCGGGACTGGTCCCAGTCGCACTTGGCTCGGAGACGGGCGGATCGGTTCGCCAGCCCGCCTCGTTCTGCGGCGTGGTCGGGGTGAAACCCACATACGGACGCGTGAGCCGGTTCGGCCTGGTCGCGTTCGGTTCCTCGCTCGACCAGATCGGTGTCTTCGGCAGGCGCGTCGACGATGCGGCGCGAGTGCTCCAGGTGATCGCCGGCCGCGATCCGCGGGACTCGACGACAGCCGACGTCCCGGTGGATACGTATTACGACGTGGCGAACGCGGAGCGACTCGACGGAGTTGTGATCGGCCGACCGATTGAATACTTCCCCGACTCGCTCGATCCCGGGATCCGTTCGCTATGCGACAGGGCGCTCGACACGCTGCGGGAGCGCGGCGCCGAGGTGCGGGAGGTGTCGCTGCCGCACACTGACCTGGCGATCCCGGTCTATTACATCGTCGCGCCCGCCGAAGCGTCATCCAACCTCGCGCGGTTCGACGGTATCAGGTACGGACTGCGGGTGCGTTCGGAGAGGGGTCTCTCCGGACTGTACGAGGAGACGCGCTCACGCGGATTCGGCCCCGAGGTGACACGGCGAATCCTGTTGGGGACATACGTACTCTCGGCCGGATACTACGATGCCTATTACAGGAAGGCGCAGGCTGCGCGCACACTGATAGCAGATGACTTCCGGAGCGTGTTTCAGGGCGGAGTGCACGTGCTGTTCACGCCGACCGCGCCGAGCACCGCGTTTCCCCTGGGCGCGGTTACCGATCCCTACGAGATGTATCTGAGCGACATCTTCACTGCGACGGCCAACCTGGCTGGTGTGCCGGCGATGTCGCTGCCCGTCGGGCGCTCCGGCGGGCTGCCCGTGGGCGGGCAGTTCATCGCGCCGCACTTCGGTGAAGCGAAGATGTTCGAGGCGGCCTACGTGCTCGAGCGCGCGCTCGGAGAGGACGCGCACCGGTGACGACAGCTCCGCGACAGGAATTGTCGTCGCTCACGCCGGAAGAGAGCGCTGCCCGTCGCGAGCAGTGGGAGATGGTCGTCGGGCTGGAGGTGCACGTCCAGCTGCTGACGCGCACGAAGGCCTTCTGTTCGTGCTCGACGGAGTTCGGCGCGGCACCGAACAGCAACGTGTGTCCCGTCTGCCTCGCGCTGCCCGGCGCGCTGCCGGTGCTCAACGAGCACGCGGTGGAGCTCGCAGTGCGCGCCGCTTTGGCGCTGGAGTGCAAGGTGCACGGGACGTCGGTGTTCGCGCGCAAGAACTACTTCTATCCTGATCTTCCCAAGGGCTATCAGATCTCCCAGTTCGATCAGCCGCTGGCGACCGGCGGGCGGCTCGTCATCGGCACCAACAGTGACGGTGCGGACGTGGCTGTGCGGATAACGCGCGTGCACCTGGAAGAGGATGCGGGCAAGTCGCTGCACGACCGGTACGCCGGCGCGACCGCCGTGGACCTGAATCGGGCGGGGGTGCCGCTGATCGAGATCGTCAGCGAGCCTGATCTCCGCTCTGCTGCCGAGTCCGCAGCGTACCTGCGACTGCTCAAGCAGTTGCTGGAGTACGCCAGGGTGAGCGACGTGAGCATGGAGCAGGGTAGTCTGCGCGTGGACGCGAACCTCAGCGTCCGCCGTCGCGGCGAGTCGAAGCTCGGGACGAAGACCGAGGTGAAGAACATGAACTCCTTCGCGGCGGTCGAGCGCGCGCTGGCGTCGGAGTACGACCGGCAGATATCCGTGCTGGAAAGCGGTGGCACCGTGCAGCAGCAGACGATGTTGTGGGACGGCGCGCGCGGCCGCGTCCGGCCGAGCCGGGCGAAGGAGGGGAGCGACGACTACCGCTATTTCCCCGACCCGGATCTGCTGCCGCTCGTGGTGGACCCGGGCTGGGTGGACCGCATAAGGCGCGAAATGCCGGAGCTGCCGGCTGCGCGGCGCGATCGCCTCTTGCAGGAATACGCGCTGACGCGCTCCGACGTGGACGTGCTCACGTCAACCCCGGAGCTCGCCGAGTATTTCGAGTGCGTGGCGCGCGCGGCCGGCGACGCCAAGGCCGCAGCGAACTGGGTGATGGGCGATGTGCTTGCCGCTGTGAACGCGCGCGGCCAGCCACTGGAGACATTCCCGGTGCGCCCCGATGACCTGGGGACGCTGATCGGAATGGTGCGGGACGGAGTCGTGAGCCGCACTGCGGCCAAGCGCGTATTCTCTGAA
>JBPPMH010000003.1:0-4439 GCA_051305945.1 Gemmatimonadaceae bacterium | reverse complement strand
TTCGCGTCGAGCACGTCGGGCCGGCGCTTCAGCGCGAGCCTGTAATGGACCAGCGCGCTGTCGAGCGGCGGATTCGCGGAATCGCCCTGGAGCGCGAGGCCCCGCTTCAGGTGAACGAGCCCCAGGTTGAACCGGCCGCGCCACGCCAGCTCGTCGCGCGAGTCGTCGAGCACGGTCCGAAGCAGCCGCTCCGCCTCGGCCAGCGAATCGCGCTGCAGCGCCTGTGTGCCGGCGTTATAGATGTCGAGCATCGGATCGGGAAAGAGCTGTCGGCAGCCGGAGAGGATCAGCAGCAGCATCGCCACCGCTCCGGCCGTGCCCGCCGCGCGGGCCCGCTTCCGCGCGGCACCGGCGCCGAACCCGCGCGGGCGAACGCGCTCGGGCAAAGTCGAGACGAACGTACGCAGCCGTCGAGGGCGGCGCGCGAGCGCGGGCAGTAGCGCGTCGAGCATGAGCAGGAGAAACGCGGGCAGCAGAAAGAGCTGATAGCGATGCGCGAGATTCTCGCGGTTCTCCACGCTGCGCTGCTCCGCCTTGAGCTGCGCGAGCGCCTGCACCATCGCGGCGACGCGGTCGCCCTCGCCGGGCGGAATGAAGACGCCGCGCGCCACGCGAGCCGCCTCCTCGAGCAGCGCGGGCTCGTACCGCGTGGTGACGACAGCGCCTGCGTCGTCGCGCTTGAGCACCATGCGCCCGTCCTCACGCACCTGGATCGTCGAGCCCTGGCGGGTCCCGAACCCGACGGTGATCACGGCGATTCCGGCGTCGCGCGCCTTTTCGGCCGCGTCCACGACCTCGGACGCGTCCTCGAACCCCTCGCCGTCGCTCATCAGCACCACCGCCTTGTCGGCGGGCGACTTGCTCAGCGAGAGCAGCGCGGTCGCCTGGCGCAGCGCCGGCGCCAGCGAGCTCCCTGCCTGTCCGACGACGGTCGGATCGAGGTTGTCGAGAAAGAGGTCGAGGCCGCCGTCATCTATCGTCAGCGGGGTGAGCACGTAGCTGCGGCCCGCGAACGCGATCAGCGCGATCCGGTTGCCGCGCCCGCTCGCGCGCAGCCGGCGCACCTCCTGTTTCATCGCCTCGAGCCTGCTCGGCGATTCGTCCCTGGCGAGCATCGAGGCCGACGCGTCGAGCGCGAGCACGAGGTCTATCCCGCTCTGGCGCACGACGGTGCGCTCGAAGCCCCAGCGCGGGCCGGCGAACGCCAGACCGGCGAGCAACACTGCGAGCGTGCAGATGACGATGCGAAGTCGCGACTGCCGGAGCAGCGCGCCCGGCGCGAGCCGCGCGATCATCTCCGGGGTACCGAGCCGCGCCAGCCGCGCGTCGCGCCGTCTGCTGGAGTAGATCAACAACCACGCCGTGAGCGCGGTGAGCAACGCCGCGGCCGCGAGTGCCCACTGATACTGAAAGAAGACGGAGGTCATCACGGGATCGGAGCCCTCCGGGCCAGGAGCGCAAGCTCGCCCAGCAGCGCGAGTACTCCCAGCCCCAGCGGCATGCGGAACAGCTCGCTGTAGCGCACGTACGACCGCGACTGGACCGTGGTGCGCTCGAGCAGATCGATCTGCTCATAGATGCGCCGGAGCGCCGCCGCGTCGCGCGCGCGGAAGTAACGGCCGCCCGTCATGCGCGCGACTTCGCTGAGCAGCACCTCGTCGATACGCACGGGCTGTCGCTCGTAGATCAGTCCCGCCGGCCCCCGCCCAACCGGGACCGGCGCGAGCCCGACGGTGCCGACGCCGATAGTATAGATCTTGATCCCATATACGCTGGCCGCGCGCGCGGCGGTCCTCGGGTCGATGCTGCCGCGGTTGTTCACTCCGTCGGTCATCACGATCATCACCCGCGAGCGGCCCGGGGCGTCGCGCAGCCGGTTGGCGGCGGTCGCGATGCCGAGCCCGATCGCGGTCCCGTCCTCGAGCTGTCCCGCCTGCAGGTTGTCCACAGCCTGCATGAGAATGGGATAGTCGGTCGTCAGCGGCACCTGGGTGAGCGCTTCGCCCGCGAACGCCACCAGCGCGATCCGGTCCGACTCGCGCGCGGAGATAAACTCCTTGAGCCGCTCCTTGGCGACGGTGAGACGGTTCCGCGGCCGGAAGTCTTCGGCCAGCATGGAACTCGACAGATCCACCGCCAGCGCGATGTTGATCCCCTCGCTGGTGACGTTCTCCACCCGCGCGGTGGAGCGCGGCCGGGCGAGCGCGAGGACGAGCCCGGCGAGAGCGACGTTGCGCAGCACGAACATCGCGCGGGTGATCCGCTCGCCGGTGCGGGGCCCCCGCGCGAGCACGCCGGTGCGCGAGAACGCGATAGCCGACGGTCGGCGCCGCCGCCGGAGAATCCACCAGAACGGAAGCAGGAGGAGCAGCAGCAGCGCCCACGGAGTGTAGAACTGCACCGAGTCAAAGCTCATGCGGCCTTCCGCTTTTCCTGCTCCATGAACCGGCTCTCGACGCGCTCGACCACCGCGCGAGCGTCCGCGCCCAGCTCGCGCGCTCTGGCCGCGTCCACGCGCCACGCGGCGAACTTGGCGAGATCGCTCTGGTGCAGCAGCTCCGCGAGGCCGGCGCTCCATTCCGGATCGGATGCGCCGGCGGCGCGCGCGGCCGCCACCAACTCGCTGCTCGTATGCGACGGGCGAGCACCGTCCACACGCGCGGCGAGATAATTCCGCATGACGTCCACCATCAATGCGACGTGCAGCGCGCCCTCGTTCTTGTCCGGCAGCCCGAGCTTCTCGATCCTGTGGAACTCACGCTGCGCGAGCGCGGCCGGATGCACCGGCCGGCCCTTCCACCGGCGGTACACGCGCCAGAGCCACCACGCCAGCAGCGCCGCGAGCAGGATGCCCAGCGCGAGCAGCAGCCATTTGAGCCACCACGGATAAGCGAACGGGATGACCGCGCGCGCGGGCTTCGGCACGTGTAGCGTCGTGTCGGCGGGGAGCACGCTCCGCACGAAGACCGTGTACCCCGCGAGCGGTATCCTGCGCTCGACGATCCCCGAGCGGACAATGACATCGCCGAGTCCAAGCGACTGCTCCTCGATGTCCCACGCGGCCATGCGGTAGCCCGCCGTCTGCTCCATCTCGGCCGGCGAGCCCGGCCCGACGGGCAGCAGCCGCGGCTCCGCGACGGCGACGTCGGCGGCGAGATCCACCTTTGCCGCGGAGTCGGTGGCGGCGGGAAACTCAATCGTCGAGCCCGCGGGCGCGCGGACGCGGACGATGACCGTGAAGCGCTCGCCGACGGTGACGGTGTCGGGATTGACGGCGACACCGATGCGAACGGGGACCGTGACGGGAGCCGCGGGTGCCTGGGCCGCGCCCGCCTGAAGCAGCAGCATCGCCGCGAGCGCGATCACCGGCGGCGGGCCCTCGTCTCGCGCGTGCGGAAGAACTTGATCAGCGGGTGAACGACGTTGTCCGGCGTGGAGATCGCTATCTCGTCGATGGACAGCCGCCGGAGCAGATGCTTCCGCTCCTCCCGCTCGGCGGACACCGCGGTCTCGTAGGCGGAGCGGACACCGCCGGAGCTGGTGTCGATGCTCAGCGTCTCACCGGTCTCGGGATCCATGAAGCGCGCGAGCCCAACGTCCGGCAGGTCGCGCTCGCCGGGATCCTCGATCGTGACGGCGACGACGTCGTGTCGCTGCGCGAGGAGCTTGAGCGGCTGCTCGATTCCCGGCGCCAGGAAGTCGGAGACGACGAAGATGATGGCCTTCTGCGTGAGCATCCGGGAGACGTATTCGAGCGTGCCGGATATGTCGGTACCGGTGCCCCGCGGCTCGAACGCGAGCAGGTCGCGAATGATTCGGAGCACGTGCCGCCGGCCCTTGCGCGGCGGGACGACGTGCTCGATGCGGTCGGTGAAGAGCACGATGCCCACGCGGTCGTTGTTGCGCACCGCGGACATTGCCAGCACCGCCGCCAGCTCGCTGGCCGCCTCGCTCTTGAAGCGGCGCACGGTGCCGAACTGCTCCGAGCCGGAGAGATCCACCGCGAGCATGACGGTCAGCTCTCGCTCCTCGATGTAGCGCTTGACGTACGGCCGCCCCATGCGCGCGGTGACGTTCCAGTCGATCGAGCGCACTTCGTCGCCCGGCTGGTATTCGCGCACCTCAGAGAACTCCATCCCCTGCCCCTTGAACACCGAGCGGTACTCGCCGACGAACAGCGAGTTGACGAGCCCGCGCGTGCGGAGCTCGAGCAGCTTGACCTGGCGGAGGATGTCTTTGGACGGCGTTGTTGGCGGAGGCTCTGTGTGCGAGGCGGCTGGACTGGAGGGTACTTCGGTCGCTACGCGCTTCGCGCTAAGACGCGGCCTGCGACCCTCCAGTCCAGCCGCCTCATCCACTCCTATCGCGCCTGCACTCTGGCGACGGCGGACCATCAGGGCGACCTGATCGCCTCGAGCACGCGCGCGAAGATCGCGTCG
>JBPPMH010000002.1:0-28499 GCA_051305945.1 Gemmatimonadaceae bacterium | reverse complement strand
GCTGTCGAAGTTGGCGCGGAGCGCGTTTCAGACGGGCCGCTGGCGCGAAGCGCTCAGCGTGCTTCTGCGCATGGACCCGGAGCGCGGCTGGCTCAAAGGATGGGGCGGCTCCTGGACGCTGCGCACGGCAGTGCAGCACGCGCTCGGCAATCACGCGGCAGCTCTGGAGGACGCCCGCCGCGGACTCGCAGCGCAGCCGGACGACCGCAGGCTCGAGATACAGGAGCTGTGGGCGCTGGCGGCGCTGGGTCGCGCAGACGAGCTGCTCACTCGTCTCACGCCGCGAATCGGCGGCGGCGACTCGTATGCTCTCTGGCGATTGAACACCGTGCTCGAAGAACTCCGCGGACACGGGCGCACGGCGGCCGCGACCCGACTGGCCCGAAACGCCATCGCCGGCGCGGACAGTCCCGTGCGAAGCAACCCGGGCGCCCTTTCTCGCGGGAACTTTGCCCACCTGTTGTATCTCGCCGGCGACGACGAACGCGCCACGGCGCTGTATGACAGTCTCGTGCGCGAGCGACCTTGGGCTGCAGAGTATCGCGTTCGCGCGGCTATTCTCACGGCCCGCCGCGGCGATCGCCAGCCGGCGAACGAGACACTCGACTGGTTGAAAACGCTCGGCGACGAAGCCCTGCAGCGGACCTTCCCCGCCCAGGAGCAAGGCTACTGGGGATCGGCTCCGGGGTGGCTCGCGCTGCAGCAGGCCCGCTTGCTCGCACAGTTCGGCGAACGTGATCGTGCAGTGGAAATGCTGAGCTCCGCTGTCGCGAGTGGGCTGACCCACACGTACCTGCACCTGCACGACGATCCGGATTTCGACCCGCTCAGGCGGCATGCGGGTTTCCAGCGATTTCTGCGGCCGCGCGACTAGCCATCTCCGTCGAGAAGTCTTGACATTCGGTCCCGGCGCCCGGATCGGTGGTACATTGGCAGCCACCCCGCTCGACCTCCGGGAGTGTCCGCATGGCCGTTCGCAGGCCTCTACTGGCGCCTCGTCATCTGCTCGTCCTGTTCGCCGGCATCACGCTGCTGCTGGCGGCCGCGCTCGTATGGCTGGGATCGCGCCTCGTGCGGCAGGACAGCGCGCTCGAGCGGGACCGCGCGCACGAGACCCTCACGCGCGCGGCCGCGTCCGTCACGACCTCGCTGCACGAGCGAATCACCGCGGCTCTGTCCTTACTGACCCAGCTCGCGAGCCTGCCCGCGGCTGAGCGGCACGCCGCAATGACACGCTGGGGCGCCACGCTCGGCGACGGCGCGTTGCTGGTCGAGCTCACGGACGACGCGGTGACCGCCGCCCCGTCCGGTGCGCTGCTGTACGACCCCGCCGCGCCGATGGGGAACGTCTCGTCGCCGGTCGTCTTCGCCCGGGGCGAGCAGCTCGAGTTCCGCGACCGGGATCTGTCCGCGGCCGCGGCAGCGTACCGCGAGCACCTGTCCGCGCGCGGTGAACCGCGAGCTGACGGTAGCGCGGCTCCAATCCGACTTCGTCGCCGCCGTGTCGCACGAGTTCCGTACGCCGCTCACGTCCATGCGGCAGGTCGCCGAGCTGCTCGATAGCGGCCGCGTCAGCAGCGAGGAGCGCCGCGCGCAGTACCATGCCGTGCTCCGCCGCGAGGGAGACCGGCTGCACCGGCTCGTCGAGAACCTGCTCGACAACGCGGTCAAGTACTCCCCGCACGACAGAATGATCGACGTATCCGTCGCGCGCGACAACGGCCACGTCGCGCTGAGCGTGCGCGACCGCGGTGTCGGCATCCCTGCCGACGAGCACGCCATGGTCTTCCAGGACTTCGTGCGGGGCCGGTCCGCCAAGGCGTCGGGAGTGCCCGGGACCGGCATCGGCCTCGCGATGGTGCGGCACATCGTGCGGGCCCACGGCGGCGAGGTCCGCTTCATCAGCGCGGTGGGCGAAGGCAGCACGTTCACCATCCTGCTCGAGCCCGCGGAATCATGACGCGCATTCTCGTCGTGGAAGACGATCCGAGCATCGCGCTCGCGCTGGAGGACGATCTCGCGCTGGAGGGATACGAAGTGGTCGTGGCCCGCGACGGCGAGGAGGGCGTGACCCGGAAAATGAACGTGGATCCGCGATCGGGTACTCCCCAGGGTGAGGCCGTGCAGATTACGTCGTACAACGACGTCTCCGTTCGCCATCCCCGGCTGTTGCAGGATGGGAAGCTGGGCTTCGCTCTGATCCGACAGACCGGCACGGTCCGCGTCGCGTCGACCAGCGATCCGGCAAATACCCGCGCACTGGCGCGCGGTAGCCACCCGCAGCTGTCGCCCGACGGTCAGACCGTGTACTACGTCGCGCAGGGCGTAAGGCCGGGCGGAATTTTTGCGGCCTCGACCGCGGAAGCGGGGAGCGCGCCGCGGCGCCTGACTGGTACGGTTCCGGGAGGAGAGCAGGCATTCCGCTCGTTTTCCCTCTCTCCTGATGGCCGCGCCATCGCGTACTTCAGCCTGTCCGACGGTCACAACGTGTTACACGTCGTGGAAACCGGCAGTGGTGCGAGCCGCGAGCTCACGCGGATCAATTCGCGGGATCATCTCGTGCCGGCGTGGTCGCCTGATGGGACCCGGCTGGCATACGCCAACGCGAACGGTCTGTACGTAATTCCCGCGATGCCGAACAGTGGAGAGCCGCGAAAGATCGCGCAGCTGCACATTGTCGAAGGTTGGACTGTGCGCTGGTCCCCCGACGGACAGCACATCGCCGCGCTGGCGTGGACTGAGCCGCAGTCCGCGAACGCCGTGATCGTCGTGCCCGCTTCGGGCGGCGACCCTCGCCGGCTCACTCCAATGACTGAGAGGGGTTACAAGGAGATGGTGGAGTGGCATCCCGACGGCAACCGCCTGACGTACATGTACTACGGCAACGACGATCGTGCGGACGAAACGCGCGTGGCGTACATGGATGGCCGCGCGACGACGCTACTGGTGGACCAGCCATACCCGACGTGGGATTACATCGGTGTATGGCATCCATCGGGCAAGGAGTACTATTTCATCGCCAGCACGGCGGGTAACTGGAGCGTTTACGCGCACGATGAGGCGGCCGGTGCCACGCGCCTGATATGGGATCACCAGGGAATGAGTCCCGGTGCCTCGACGCCGGCGTTCAGTCGCGACGGCCGGATGATGGCCTGGCAAACGGCTAACACCGCGCGCCAGCTCTGGGTTCTCGAAGGCATCCGTTAGTCGAACCCGCGTTCTCTTCGCCTGATCCGTGCAGGGATTGAGCTCGTCCGCTTCGAGCTCAATCCCTAGCTTGCTGCCCGAGCTTCGTTACGAAGCGCTGCCCCTCGCCGACGCGCTCGACTTCCACGGCGATAGCGTCCAGCGACTGCTGAAGACGATCGAGGCGCTCGTCGAATTGCGGCGCGTCCGGCGTCCCCTCGCGGCGCGCACGAGACGAGACTCTCCACGCGAGGTAAAGTCCTCCGAGGAGCACCAGGACGGTGTGCCCCACCGCATGCGCTACTTCGCCGCGGGCGGCGGCAATTACCGCTCCCCCGATGTTGATGAACGTGAACAGCAGGGAGCCGTACAGCCAGAGCTTGGTGCGTCGAGTCATGCCGTGCCTCGTTTGGTTGTAATACCCTACGCGGCGGAGCGACCGGAGGTTTCCCGACGCGTACAGCTCGTCCATGAGCTTGACGTGCTCCAGCAGATTGCGCCACGTGCCGGGCTCTTCCTTCCCGAACCACGGCTCGTCCAGCTCGCGGAGTTCGGACAACGGGACGCGCCGTTACACGGCATCCGGCATGTAGTACACCAGCGCGCCTACGCGAATGGTACCCGCTTGAACTACAGTGCCATAGACGCCCGCGTTGTTCCCGTTCAGCCGCACGACCGTCTTCAACACCCGCGCGTCCTGCGTCGCCGTGTCGGGATCGAGGTTAATCATCATGCAGCGCGGGTCGTGCGCCGTGACGCGCACGGCCGGCCCTGCCCCACTCTCGCCGAACACCAGCGTTCCCCCGACCCAGTCGTCCTCGAGAAACGGCTCGCCGTCGTTGGTCTCGAGCACGATGTTGGCCCGGAAGCGCCTGCGATCGAGCTCCATTTCCGCCACCGCACCGATGCCGGCGATGGTCGCGGTGCTGATCACCGATATCGTGGCGTCGTCAAAGAGTCCGTGTCGGTGCTGCATCAGCTCGACGCCGCTTCCAAAACGCTCGGCGATTTCGCTCTGTAGCTCGTCACTGCGAAGCTCCAACTCCCGTCCCGCGGGAGTGCGCACGTGCGTCGGCAACGGCTGACCGCTCGTCTCGTCGAGTCCGAACGGCTGGTACAGCAGAAGCTCGGCGACCTTGGTGGCGTTCAGCCACGGAAAACCGGTGTCGTTGCCGATGCGGCGGAAGGCGAAGCGCCGATCGCCCGCGAGCCCGTGCCAGCCGAGGAATGCCGACTCCGCTGGAACACCGGCCATGGATTTCACCGGATAGCGGACGATCTCCCGAACGTGTCCGACCTCGTTCATCGCGCCACCGCTGCTTCCTGACGTGCGAGAGCAAGCGCTGCCTGCAGCGAAGCGCGCACCATACGACTCATTTGCAGCGCGTAAGACGCACGAATCGCGGATAATACGTGTCGCCGTCGGTGAGGAGATCGGGGAAGTGAAACGAGCTGTTGACATACGTCAGCACGAGATCCGCACCGGTCAGCTCGGGGTGGCCCTTGCCCGCATAGATCGCGACGTTCGGCCGGTAATATTCCGGCGGACGGTACACCATGCGCGGGGTGGTCCATGGTCCGGTGAGCGCGGGCGCTGCGCGCAACATGACATCTGACGGACCGAAGGTGTGAGATTGCACGCCGATGAAGCGCTGCGTCGCAGGGTCCAGATGCACCGAAAGCTCTGACCGCCCGTTCTCGAAGATCGGGTACCGCTGCACGCGCGACGAGTCCGGAGTCCATCCGACCCGCTCTCCCGCCCACCATTCGGGATTGACGAGATTTCCCAGCCGGACCTCATCGGCGCGCCAACGCGCGGCGTAGATCGGATGCGACTTCACGGGGTTCTGCGACCCCAGCGCATAGACGTGTTCGCCAAGCAGTATCACATCGGCAAACCCGAGGAGAACGCCCAATGGGTTCTCGGGAGTCTCGAGTGATCGCACTCGCCAGGCGGACGGCTCGTCATCTGGATTCTCTACCATCACCGCGGTCCACCCGATGTGCTCGAAGCCGAGCCCGCCGGCGGCTTGCGTTACGCCGCGGAGCGTGCGCGCGAAGAACAACACCAGCCGTTCGCGCACGCGAATGCCGTTACCGAACCACAACGATTCTCCACCGCTGTCCGGAAAGAGGGCCGCCGGTTTGTCGTCGGACGCCCTGCCCCAGTAAAACTTGATCGCCGCGGTACTCGGGTCGGTGCCCGTTTGAATCGCTACGCTGTTGCTGACCATCCGCGCGCCGCGGCGCGTAGCGGTGCCTGATGGATCGATCCAACTGTCACCGAATAGCCATAGAATGCGGCCGCCACCGAGATCGACAGTGGACGCGACGTCACCACCGACCCAATTCGGATCCTCCCGGAAGAGCCGGTCTGCCGCGCGCCACGCGGACGCCTCGAAACAGGGCACGTCTACACTGCGAGCGGCCGGCTTCGGATCGGGTGAGGCTGCCCGTCGCCAAGCCGTGGGCTCCGACAGATTTCCTGGGCGGCTCAGATATGGTTCGAGCACTGCGCGAAGCCGCTCCGTGGTGCCGTGGAGAACTGGTCGATCTCCGATGACCGCGTGCTCCAGCTGAACGCCGCCCGACCGAAGGCCGGCAAGCAGCGAGTCGGGCTCCAGCAACGAAATGCGGACTTCGTTCGCGCCAATGTCCAGAGCGACTAGCACATGCCCGGGTATCGTGAACCCCGCGGGGAGATCTCGTGTGCTGCTATCCGATGCAGCCGGCCACACGTCGAGTATCAACCTGCTTCCAAGTCGGCCAAGCCGTCCCTCCAGCTTGGTCGCCTTGCCGTCGGTCGTATACTCGATGCCGTATGTGTTGCCGGCGCCGCGTGAGACCACCGCTCGGTCAGAGCCGCCAACCTCCTCCCAAATGCCGAGCAAGCCGGGGTCGAACGTCGCGTCCGATTCTGCGACGACCGGGTTGACGGAGAGGACGCATCCGCTCGCGAAGAGCGCGGCGGCAATGAGCATCAAAGCATGCGCGGAACGATGCTGCGCCGCGCTGTGATCGACTGACCCGCCTCTGGAGCCAGGTTCACGATCACGCCGGACGCGGAGCACGAGATAGAGCGCGATCGACGCGACCGCGCCCAGCGTGTCCATCAGCATGTCCTTCTGAGCGTCCCAGATGTCGCCCTGACTGCCCAGAAAGTCCGCGCCCGCTTCGGCGTTCCCGCCGTACGCGGCGTACACCCACTCGATCAGCTCGTATGACATCGCGACGAAGCTGATCGCGAAGATGGCGAAGATACACGCCATCGCCACGCTCAGCCGCATCCTGACGATCAGGTATTCGGCGATGCCGAACGCGTAGAAGCCGACGCTGAAGTGGCCGATCCGGTCGTACATGTTCCGCTCGAACCCGAAGGTGCGGTTGAACCAGTCGAACGGTACCCGCTCGAAAGTATAGTGTCCTCCGATCGTATGGACATACGGGAGGACTGACATCAGGATGTAGGCGAGCGGCGAGAGCCTCACGCCGCGCAGGTACAGAACCACAAGCGCCAGCACCACCAGAACGATGGGGATGTTCTCCGCCCACCATACCGCGCGGTCGTACGGACTGATCGCCCCCCAAATGAAAAGGAGTACGTAGACGGCTAGCAGGATGTGCGGAATGCGACCGCTGAATCTCCGCACGGCGTTTACTCGGCTTCCATCAGGTAGCGAACATCTCCTGCAAGACCCCGAGCGCCTTCGCGAGCGTAGGCGCGGTGAGCGCGCCCAATCGCTTCACGAGGCGCACCCGGTCGACCGTCCG
The DNA here is from genome assembly GCA_051305945.1 of Gemmatimonadaceae bacterium. Classification (GTDB taxonomy): domain Bacteria; phylum Gemmatimonadota; class Gemmatimonadetes; order Gemmatimonadales; family Gemmatimonadaceae; genus JACDCY01. The sequence goes on along the minus strand of JBPPMH010000002.1, from coordinate 21,542 downwards.
CAATTGATCGAGCACCAGATGTCCGTCCTTGCCTGCGAAGCGGCACGGGATGCGAAACGGATACGAGTGGCTGCCGGTCGTGAGAGGCGCCACGATGAACGTGCCCATGTCCGCATTGAGCTCGTCCGGCGACACGACGACACAGGGGCGCGCCTTGCGAATCTCGCGGCCGCGAGTGGGGCTGAGCTCGACGAGGAAGATGTCGCCGCGATGGACCGCGGCCGCTACCGCCACTCCCAAGCCCTATCGTCGAACTCGGTCGCAGATGGCGCGTCCAACAGTTCCGCCGGCCCGTGCTTCGCGACCGCCGCCGCCCAGCCCGCGCGCGGCCTAACTGCCGCCGTGATGATCACGGCGCCGGGCTCCACGCGGATGTCCACCTCGTCCTCGAGGCCAGCCTGCTCGAGTAGCGGCTTAGCCAGGCGCACGCCACGGGAGTTGCCGATACGAATCAAGCGGGTCTTCATGGTACGCCTCCGGGGAAGTGATTACAATGTAATCACGTCGAAGACGGCAGGAAAGCCCGGGAGGCCAACTGCTAAGCCCCGATCGGATGCCAGGTCGTCTTGAACTCGATGAAGTTGCGGATCTCGTACACGCTCTGCGCCGACTCCGAGAACCAATCGATCACCTGCTCCGACGACCGCGCGCGCAGCCGCTTCACGCTCTCGGCCGCGCCCAGCGCGAGCTCCTTCTTCTCGGCGGCAGGCACGACCGCGTCGAGACCGCGGATGTGCGTGTGCGTCGCGAACGTCGACACGAGATCCTTGCGCTGGCCGGTGAGGATGTTGACGACGCCGCCTGGAAGGTCCGACGTCGCGAGCATCTCGCCCAGCACGATCGCGGGATACGGATGCTGCTCCGACGCGAGCACGACGACGGCGTTGCCACTCACGATCACGGGCGCCACCTGCGAGATCAGCGCGAGCAGTGGCGAGCCGTCGTCCACGATCACGCCGACGATCCCCACGGGCTCGACGACGGTGAAGTTGAAGAACGGCCCCGATACGGGATTGGTATTGCCGAGCACCTGCTCGAATTTGTCGGCCCAGCCGGCGTAGTAGATCAGCCGGTCCACCGCGGCTGCAACTTCCCTGCGCGCCACCGTCGGCGAGACGCCGTTCGGCCCCGATATCGCCGCGGCCATCTCGTCGGAGCGCGACTCCAGCATCTCTGCGAGCCGATACACTATCTGCGCGCGGTTGTACGGGGTGCGCTTGGCCCACGAGCTTCCCGCTTTGGCTGCGGCTTCCACTGCGTTACGCAGATCCTTGCGAGTGCACTGCGGGATGTTGGCGAAGAAGGAGCCGTCGTCGCCTTTGATCGGGTAGGTGCGGCCGGATTCGGAGCGGATGAACTCGCCGCCGACGTACACCTTTGGAGTTTTTGCGACCGCTACCCGAACGGAGTTGCGTGGCATTAATCGATCCTCAGGCGCAAGCTTGCCGTAAACCCAACTCACAGGCTTGCCGCCGCAGTTGTCCGGCGCGAGCGGCGTCCCGGCGAACGCCGTTACCCTCGAGATACAATGCGCTGAGATTCATGCAGCCGGTCGGATTGCCCAGCACGCACGCGCGGTCGTATAGCTCGGCGGCACGGCCCGCGTTCCTCGCCGCGCCCTTGCCGGTCTGATGAATCTGCCCGAGGTTGTTGCAGCCACTACCATTGCCCCCGCGACAGGCCTGCTCGTACAGCTGCGCCGCGCGCAGCTCGCTCCTGCCGACGCCGCGGCCCTGATGATACGCCGCGCCGAGGAAATGGCATCCCATCAGGGCCATCGCCTCTTCGGCGTCCGCGTCACACGCCTGCTGGTACAGCGCGGCCGCGCGCACATGGTCCTTCGCGACCGTGCGGCCGAATTCGTAGTTCCACGCCAATTGAAAACACGCATTGGCATGGCCACTCGCGCACGCCGGCTCAAGAAGCTGCCAAGCGCGAACAGAGTCGCGCGCGACTCCGATCCGTCCGACGAGATAGGCAATGCCCAGATCCGCGCAGCTGACGGCGCTGCCACCTGCGCACGCGCGCTCGAGGATGGCCTTCGCGCGGGCCGCGTCGAGAGGGACGCCAAGCCCCGTGCCATGCGCCATGCCGACCACGGCACACCGGTCCAGCTCGCCGGCGGTGCACGCGCTGTCCGACAATCGGAATGCCCGCTCAAAAAACTGCTTGCCACGTTCCTGATCCCGTCCAACCGCGACGCCGCCGTAATACCGGCGGCTGAGCTCGACACACGCATGGGCCTCGCCAGCGTCGCACCTGGCCTCTTCGCTACGGACGCAACTGGGGAGGTCTCCTGCCTTGCAGCGCGCGCGGTCATCGGCGGCCGTGGGGGCCGTCGATTGCCCATCCGCACTGACCGCTAGGCCACCCAATACCAGCCCGAGTATCACGGACAAATGACTCGCACGCATCTGCGACATCAGTTGAGCCTCACGTAATCCAGCAATCCCTGCCTGCCACCCTCACGGCCAAAGCCGCTCTCCTTGTAGCCGCCGAACGGCGATGACGGATCGAACTTGTTGAACGTGTTCGCCCACACAACGCCGGCCTTCAGCTCGGTGCTCATCTTGAGAATGCGCGAGCCCTTGTCGGTCCACACGCCGGCAGAAAGACCATACGCGGTGTTGTTCGCCTTCTCCACCGCTTCATCGAGCGTTCTGAAAGTCAGCACGCTCAACACCGGGCCGAAAATCTCCTCGGTCGCGATGCGGTGGCTCTGCGTCACGCCGGTGAAGATCGTCGGACGATAGAAGAAGCCGGAGCCCGGCAGCCGGCACGACGGCTGGAACATCTTCGCGCCCTGCTCCACGCCCGACTGCACCAGCTCCTCGATCTTCTCCAGCTGCGCCCGTGAATTGATCGCGCCGATGTCGGTGTTCTTGTCGAGCGGATCGCCCACGCGCAGCACCGCGATGCGGCGCTTCAACTTCTCGACGACCTCGTCCGCAACCGATTCCTGCACCAGCAGCCTGCTGCCCGCGCAGCACACATGCCCCTGATTGAAGAAGATTCCGTTGACGATCCCTTCCACCGCCTGGTCCAGCGGCGCGTCGTCGAACACGATGTTGGCGGCCTTGCCGCCCAGCTCCATCGTCATCTTCTTGTCGCTGCCTGCGAGCGAGCGCATGATCAGCTTGCCGACTTCGGTCGAGCCGGTGAACGCGACCTTCGACGCGATCGGATGCGACATCACCGCCGCGCCCGTCTCGCCCGCGCCCGTCACGACGTTCACCACTCCCGGCGGGAGATCGGCCTCCTGCAGCAGCTCGGCGAACTTCATCGCCGTCACCGACGTAGTCTCCGCCGGCTTCAGCACGACGCAGTTCCCCGTGGCGATCGCGGGCGCGACTTTCCACGCCAGCATCTGCAGCGGGAAGTTCCACGGAATCACCTGGCCGACGACGCCGAGCGGCTCGGCCGGACGGCCCGGTATCGCGTACTGGATCTTGTCGGCCCAGCCGGCGTGGTAGAAGAAGTGCGCGGCCATCATCGGGACGTCGAAGTCGCGCGACTCCTTGATCGGCTTCCCGCCGTCCATCGTCTCGGCGACCGCGAACTCGCGCGCGCGGTCCTGGATGAGACGGGCGATGCGGTATACGTACTTGCCGCGCTCCTTCCCCGGCATCTTCCGCCAGGTCGAGTCGAACGCGCTCTGCGCCGCCTTGTACGCGCGATCCACGTCGTGCGTGTTGGCGAGGGCGATGCGCGCGAGCTTCTTCTCCGTCGCGGGGTTGATCGAGTCGAAGTACTTCCCGCTGTCCGGCGCGACGAACTCGCCGCCGATGAACAGCTCGTACTGCGGCTTGATCTTCGGGTCAGCGCTCTCCGGCGCTGGATCGAACTCCCACAGGTCGCCGAAGATGAGCTCGGGGACGCGCGTGGCGGAGGCTGCCTGCGTCTTCTTGCGCGCTTTCGGCGCAGTCTTCGTCACGCTCATCAGTAGCTCCCGCTCGCTTCGGAGAAGTAATACGGCGCCTGATACGCGCCGGTCTTCTGTTTCTCGATCTGCCGCAGAAGGTCGTTCAGCAGCGCGCTGGCGCCGAACCTGTAACGCGTGTTGTTGAGCCACGCGTCGCCGAGCGTTTCCTTGACCGCGACGAGATAGTGCAGCGCCTGTTTCGCTGTGCGGATCCCGCCGGCGGGCTTCATCCCGATCGGCGTGCCCGTCGCGAGGTAGAAATCACGGATCGCCTCGAGCATCACCTGCGTGTTGGCGATCGTCGCGCTGCCGGACGCCTTGCCCGTGCTCGTCTTGATGAAGTCGTCCGCGCGCAGCACGCGCATCGCCAGCATGGATGCCGCGCGGATGTTGTCGTACGTCTCCAGCTCGCTTACCTCGAGAATGACTTTGAGCGTGGACTCGCCGCACGCTTCGACCACCGCCGCGATCTCGTCCTGCACCGCGTCCAGCTCGCCGGAGAGGAAGAGCCCGCGGTTGATGACCATGTCAATTTCATCGGCGCCGTCGGACACCGCCTGCCGCACTTCCTGCAACCGCAGCTTGAGCGAGCTCTGGCCTGATGGGAACGAAGTCGCGACCGAGGCGACTTTGATCGACGTATCGGCCAGCGCCTTGCGCGCGTACTTCACCAGGAAGGGGTAGATGCACACCGCCGCGACCGACGGCACCTCGGGATCCGGGCTCGGCGCTCTCGCCTTCTGGCAGAGCGACGCGATCTTGCCGGGGGTGTCCTTTCCTTCGAGCGTCGTGAGGTCCACCATGGACACCGCGGTCTTGAGCCCCCACAGCTTCGAGCCCTTCTTGATGCTGCGCGTGGTGAACTTCGCGGCGCGCTCCTCGATGCCGACCTGGTCCACGGGACCGATGTCGGCGATGAGGCGATCCAAAGAAGACCGGCGATGCTGAGCCATTGTCTGAATATACAGATATCTATTGGCTATCCGTTCTCCGCAAATTCGATCTCCGCCGCCAGGTCCAGATCGTTCTGCGTGATCCCGCCCGCGTCGTGCGTGCTCAGCGTGCACGTCACCTTCGTGTGCCGGATGTCGATGTCGGGGTGGTGGTCGGCCGTCTCCGCGGCCTCGGCGACGCGGCCGACGAACGAGATCGCTGCCGGGAAAGTCTTGAACTGGTAGGTCTTGGTGATCGTGTCGCCTTTCCGCGACCAGCCGGAGAGGCCGGCGAGCCCACGATGGATCGCGATGTCGGACAGAAGTTCACGCATGCACAGCCCCCGGGAGTCCCCAAAGATACTTAAAACCGGAGACCCGCCACTAGCCACGTGGCGGCTGGCGCTCCCGCCAGGCGCTGGCGAACAACGACGGCAGATCGAGCGTGAATGGCCGCGTCGCGCCTTCGGGAGTCCATTCGAGCGTCGCGGTGAGAATCTCCGGCCGGTCGTGACCCCGCCGCCACCGCTCGATGACGCGCGCGTCCACATCCACGATCCAGTATTCCGGAATGCGACGGTGGTACAACGCGCGCTTCGTCACCCGGTCGTATCGCGCTGAGGACGGCGACACCACCTCAATCGCGACGAGCAGATCATGTGCAGGGAAGCCGTCCCGCGTGATCCGGTCAGCTTCCGTGTTGCCCAAAATGAAAATGTCTGGCTGCGTGACCTGTTCCGGCTCGACCTCGATGTCGGAAGGCGACGTCAGCACGTCAGCCACCGGTTGCTCGTGGAGGTAAAGCGCAAGCTCAAATAGGAGGCGCGTGACGGCCCACTGATGGGGCGGCCCTGGCGACGGCGTCATCAACAGCTCCCCGTCCACCAGTTCGTACCGGGGAGTAGCAAGCGGCGCGGCGGCGATGAGCTCGCGCACTTCGCGCGCGGTCCACCTCTGCTTCTCTCGAGCGGGCATACCCATACACTGGCGACCTCGGCGCCGAGCAGGCAAGTAGTCACCCCGAAAGCTGGCTCGAAGCTGGCGGCTCCCAGCTCGCAGCGCGCAGCTTGGCAGTTCTAGGTGGCAGTTCCTCTTGCCCTTTCGGTTTTCCTTCGGTACCGTACTGGTGTGGCCAAAACGAAGCGGCGGTCGGCTCCGGTGCAAGCTGGGCTCTTCGGAGCGGAGTACGATCGGAAGTCCCGTCTCCTCCCGCTGTTAGAGGAGCAGAAGGACATCAGCTACTACGCCGCCCCCGCGAAGAACGTCCTGAACGGGCCCGAGACGACCGGCATGGACTTCTGGTCGCTCAATCCCTACACCGGCTGCGCCTTCGGCTGCACCTACTGCTACGCGCGGTACGCCCATCGGTACGTGATGGAGCGCGCGTCCGACGCGCGGCGCATGGAGGATCCGCTCGCCGAGAAATACGAGCGGATGCCGCCGTGGCTCGCGTTCGAGCGCAACATCTTCGTGAAGACCAACGCGCCGCAGCTGCTCGCGCGCGCGCTCCGCCACGGCAGCGACAAGCACCAGCAGCTACTCAACGGCACCGCGCTGCTGATCGGCAGCGCGACCGATCCTTACCAGCCGGCGGAGCGGAGGTTCAGGGTGACGCGCGGCGTACTCGAGGTTCTGGCGATGCATCCAGGCCTCAAGATCGCGATCATCACCAAGAGCCCGCTGATCACGCGCGACATAGACCTGCTAACGCGCATCTCGCGGCACTCCGAGCTGTCGGTGCACATCTCGCTCATCACGCTCGACCGCGAGCTCGCGCGCAGGCTCGAGCCACGCTCGCCCACACCCGAGTCGCGCGTGCGCGCGCTCGCGCGGTTGCGCGCCGCGGGGATCGAGACCGGGATCAACTGCATGCCGGTGCTCCCGGGGATCACGGACAACGCGGCCGATCTCGACGCGCTGGTGCAGCGCGTCGCCGAAGCGGGCGCGACGTACGTCGCCGCGTGCGCGCTCCGGCTGCGCAGCTCAGCGAAGCAGCGCTATCTGCCGTTCATCGAGACCGAGTTTCCGCACCTCGCGCCCAGCTACCGCGCGACGTACGGCCGCGGGCACCAGGCGGGCGAGCGGTACCGCGATGGGCTGGCGAAGTTTTTCGAAAAGACCTGCGCGAAGTACGGCGTGCGCGGGTCGTCACGAATGGGCGACGAGGACGATTCGGAGCTGCCGAGATTCGGCGGGAGGGATGTGCTGCAGCTGGATCTGCTTGATAGGTAACTACCACTTCGAACGGAATAGCTGCCCGCTAACTACGCACGCAAGCGGCGCCAGCCCAATGGCACGTTCGCCCGATGCGCGGCGCCGTCTTAGAATTAGACCGGCGATCCTGGAACCGACGTCTCTCCAACCTCGGAGACCCATGCGAGCAGCTGAACGTTGTAGCGCCTGCCTGCCGAACCGGGCGCGCGCCATCGGTGCGATGTTTACGCTGATGGTTGGCGCCTGCGTCGGATCGGCCCGGAATACTTCCAGCGACCTCTCGCCGCCTCCCGCGACGGCGATCGCGCCGTCGGTTGCGCCGGCGCCCGCCTTGATACCTTCAGTTCCGCACGAGCTGCTGACTTTCTTCGAAGGCACCTGGACGATCGAAGAAGTGCCGCCGGAGAGAGAGTTTCGCGAGACGTGTGCGTGGCTCGCCGGCGGGCGCCGGCACATGGTCTGTCGGAACTACCTTCGCAGGCCGACCGGTGACGTGCGCGAGGGGATGAGCATGTTCAGCTACCGGGTAGCAGATTCCACCTACCTGTATTACGGGCTCGGACCCGGCGGATCGACCGAGTCGCTTCTCGGGCGTCCGACAGACGATGGATGGCGCTTCTGGGGCGAGCGCGGCACGAGCCCGGAGCGGACGCGGGTGCTCGTGACGATAACGCTGCTGCCCGGGCGAAGGTTCCGTTTCATCGAGCAGACCGCGACAGGCAGCGCTGCATTTTCACCGGGCGACACGATTCACTACAGGCCGTCGGGACCCCAGCCTTAGACGCTCGCTTGCCTCATGACTATCCGCAGTAACGGACCAACGTAACGACGCACCAACGGGGCACGCACTCCGCGCTGGCGCCGGTTCCGGCCTACTTGTCGAGCACCTTCTTGTACCACGGCTTCCCGGCCTCCGGCGCCTCCGGCAGCGCGTCCATGATCCGCTGCTTCATGTACACCGGCGTCGTCCGCCGCCGCAGCATCTCGGCTTCGTCGTTGATCTTATCCCACACGGCGGCCTTGTCCTGCCCCGCGGGCGTCTTCTCGTTTTTCTTGTCCTCCATTGGTCCGGCCCCCTCGCCAGTCATGCGTATTTGCCCTCGAGCAGCGCCTGCAGCGCCTCGCGCGCCCGATGCACCCGCATCTTCAGCGCGCCCACCGTCGTCTCGAGCAGCACAGCCATCTCTTCGTACGATCTGCCTTCCACGTGCTTCATCACGAACGCTTCCCTGAGCGACGGCGCCAGCGTTGCGAGCGCGCCCTCGAGATCCCCGCGCAGCTCGCTGCGATCCATCTCCTCATCAGGTGTCGTAAGAGAAGACGGTTGGTCGTCCTCATCGTAACTGAGATGCGAGCGGCGAATGTTCTTCAGCCAGTCCTTGCACGCGTTCGCGACGATGCGAAACACCCACGCGTCGAACCGTCCGCGCACTTCGCCGAGGTGCTGGAACGCCTTGATGAAGGACGTCTGCAGAATGTCTTCGGCGACGTCTGGGCTGCCGGTCATGCCGAGCGCGTGCCGGAACAGCGGATCGCTGTAGCGCGCGATGAGAATGGAGAAGGCGTCCTTCGAGCCGTCGAGAACCCGGGCGATTATCGCCGCGTCGGGATCGTCGTACTCGGGCTGCTGGGTAGCGAGAGCGGATTGGTCCACAGCGCTAGTGTAACGCTGCGCGGGAATGGCTGAAAGACTCGGAGCGGGGTGCGACGGTGCGGGTGTCACGGTGATGGACGATGAGATCGGGTCGGGGGCAACTTGGGGGAAAATGCCACCTAGAACTGAAAAGCTGCGCGCTGCCAGCTGGGAGCAACCAGCTTCGAGCGCGTCGGGATCGGGCCGTCCTTGGAAAATCCGTTTCGACTTACATTCCTACCGGTTCGCCCGCGCTTGCCAAAATATGCACTTTTTCGTCTAAATGTTGCTATACTGGCGTATTGATGTTGTTAGACTGGTCGAATAAAGGGCTCTAAGCCTCGGGGTTTCCGCCTCGCCACAACGCCCGGGGCATCACTTGCGTATCAACCGTAGCGACATATACTTACGCCCGCCCAACGCACCTGGTTTGCAGTTACTAGTCACTAGTCACCAGTCACTAGTCACCAGCCTGTAAGCCCACCCTTCCTCTTCAATAGAAGCAATGGCTGAAAAAGCCCCCGGCCCCACAGCTCCAACTGCTCCCGCCGCCCCGGCCGCTCCCGGCGCTCCCGGCGCGCCCGGCGCTCCCGGCGCACCCGGCGCACCCGGCGCGCCCGCGGTCCCGCCGCGCCGCAGCCCCGGGCACCGCGGCCAGGACGTGCGCGACACCGTCGCGGAGATGACCGCGAAGGCACAGGAGATCAGCCTCGAGGCCGGCAGCAAGATGGCCGCCGCCATGAAGGACGTGATCGGCGCCGCCGCCGGGCTCACCGGGTTCGTGGCCGAGAGCGCGCGCGATCTCGTGCAGTACATGGTCCGCCGCGGCCAGATGACGCAGGACGAAGCCGACAAGCTCATCCGCGACGTCGAGGAGCACCATGGCAAGCGGAAGGCGTCCGGCACCGCGCGCCCCTCCGCGCCCGCGAAGTCCGCCCACAAGCCGGCCGCCAAGCACGCGCCCGCTCACAAGGCGAAGCCCGCGGCCAAGAAGCCGGCGGCGAAGAAGGCTGCCGCGAAGAAGTCCGCAGCAAAGAAGCCCGCAGCCAAGAAAGCCCCCGCGAAGAAAGCTCCCGCCAAAAAGTCCGCCGCGAAAAAGCCCGCCGCCAAGAAAGCGCGGCGCTGAGTAACCGCCGGGCGGGCGGACGCGTCATTCAAGGATGAAGAACAGGGCATTACCCGCGCGCGGCGACGCCGTCGCGCTCGCGCAGGCGCTCGTGCGGATCGACTCCGTCAATCCCACGCTCGTCCCCGGCGGCGCGGGCGAGATGGAAGCGGCCGAGTTTCTCGCGGCCACGCTGCGCAAATGGGGCTTCCTCACCGTGATCACCGAGGCCGCGCCCGGCCGGCCGAACGTCGTCGCCACCGGCGGAAACGGGCCGCGCTCCATCATCCTCAACGGCCACCTCGACGTCGTCGGTACAGAAGGGATGTGGCACCCGCCCTTCGACGGCGACATAAAGAGCGGCCGCCTCTGGGGCCGCGGATCCGCTGACATGAAGGCCGGCATCGCCGCGATGTGCGCCGCCGCCGTCCGCTCGTGGGACCAGGGCGACGATCTCCGCGTCACCATCGCCGCGGTGTGCGACGAAGAATACGAGAGCCTCGGCACGCGCGCGCTGCTCGAGAGCGGCATCACCGCCGACGCGGCGATCGTCACCGAGCCCACCCGGCTCGCGGTCGCGCCCGCGCACCGCGGCTTCGTCTGGATCGACATCGAGTTCGAGGGAGTCGCGGCGCACGGCAGCCGGTACGACATCGGCGTGGACGCCATCACCCACGCCGGGCTCCTGCTCGCCGAGCTCGACGCCTACAACCAGGCTGTGCTCACGCACCGCACCCACCCGCTGCTCGGCCACGCGTCACTGCACGCGTCGCTTATTCGCGGCGGAACCGGGATGTCCACCTATCCCGAGTCGTGCGTGCTTTCCGTGGAGCGACGCACCGTCCCGCACGAAGCGTCCGGCTTCAAGTGGTCCGAGTGGCTCCAGTTCAGCCCCGCGAGCTTCGACGATTCCGACCCGCTCAAGCCCGATCCGCTCGCCGAGGTCAACGCCGCGATCCGGCGCGTGAAGTCCCGCACCGCGAACTTCAACGCGACCGCCACGCTCAAGACCGCGCAGCTCCCGAGCGACGTCCCCATTGACGCGCCGATCGTCCGCGCGCTCGTCGGAGCCTTGGAAGACGAAGGGGAGGAAGCGCCCATCCAGGGTCTCGCCGCCTGGACCGACGCCGCGCTGTTCAACGCCGCCGGTATCCCCGCCATCTGCTTCGGCCCCGGCGACATCGCCCTCGCCCACGCGGCGGAGGAGTACGTTTCGCTCGATGAGATTCAGACTGCGACTGCGGTTCTGGCTCGATTCCTTCACCGTTGGAGCGGTGAGGCTGTGATTAGTGATTAGTGATTAGTGATTAGTGATTAGTGATTAGTGACGGCGGTAGTTACTAATCACTAATCACCAATCACTAATCACCGACTGCGGATGCCTCCATTCACTCCGAACCAGTACGACGCTCTCGAGCGCGCAGTCCTCGACGCTCGCCGCATCGTCATCCGCCGCCGCGGCAGCGAGTTCTCCGTGATCCCGCAGCGCGTGGACGGAACGGGGGGGCGCGAGCGGCTGGACGCCATCCACCCCACCACCGGCGAGACCATGAAGTTCTTCCTCGACGAGATTGACTCGTTCGAGGTCGTCTGGTGACCGACGCTCCGCACCCCGCCCCGAGCGCGTTGCTCGCCATCTACGCCGACGAGTCCTGCCTCGGCAACGGCCGCGAGGGCGAAAACCCCGGCGGAGCGGCCGGCGTCATCGAGTGGATGAGCGCCAGGACCGGCAAGCTCAAGCGGTTCGACTACTGGATCTCCGAGCCCGCGACCACCAACAACCGCATGGCGCTCCGATCGGTCATCGAGGCCTTCCGCGGCATCTCCAGCAAGGGCCGCAGCTTCAACGTCGTCTTCATCTCCGACTCCAAATACATCATCGAGGGGATGTCCCAGTGGGTCGGCGCGTGGGAAGCCCGGGGTTGGACGCGCAAAACGGGCATCATCCTGAACCTCGAGCTCTGGAAACAAGCGGTTGAGGCCGTCCGTGCACACGATGTGCAATGGAAGTGGGTCCGGGGGCACGCCGGCCACCCGCAGAACGAGTATGCCAATTACATGGCGCTCCGGGCTGCCGGCGAGCAGTCGAGCTCGGACGGCCTGCAACGCTCGCTGTTCGACGAGTGGATGGCCGGCAAGAAACCGGGCGTGAAATCGCTCGGCGCAGTCGCGCCGTTCCCGACGGCGACAACATTCAAGGGTACGCGCAATGGATGATCTCGATCGTGTCTTTCAGAGGCTGGTGCAGAACATCAAGTCGCGCTCGCCCGACCAGCTCACGCTCTCGTTCACGGTCGCCGAGCTGTACGAGCAGCTGATTCCGTACCGCCACAACCGGCGCGAGCTCGGCATCGAGACCAATCAGGATTACGAGATCGCCGTGATGCGGCTGCTCTCCGGCGAGCGCGACTACATCGTCGGCGACGACGCGATGCAGGATTCGCTGAAGATCGAGGTCGGCTCGCAGAACCCCGACACCGGCGCGTTCCGAGAGTTCGCGACCTCGCAAATCTCGATCTCGCCCGGCGCGCTCGAGAAGCAAGCCGAGCGCAGCCGCACTCCCGCGGCACAGCGTCCCGCCCTGGTGGCGCCGGCGACCGGCGGGTCGCCGACTTCCGGCACGATCGACACTGCGACGCTCGACCAGCGCGCGGGCGACGGCGACTCGCCCCCGCCTTCCGCGCGGCCCGCGAGGCCGCCGGCCTTCGGCGAGACCTCGCAGCCCGGAGTGCCCGAAGGATGCCGCTACTGCGGCGGGACTCTCCCGGAAGGACGCGCCGCCACCTTCTGCCCGCACTGCGGCCAGAACCTCGCGGTCAACCAGTGCCCGGCGTGCGGCGCCGAGATGGACCAGGGCTGGAAGTTCTGCATCGGCTGCGGCCGACCCAACAGCTGAGCCTCAACCGGAATCACGCCATGACTAAAATCATTCGACTCACTCTGCTCGGTCTGACCTTCGCCGCGCTCGGCGCGTGCGCCTCCGCTGGAACAGGAACGACGGGACTCCCCGACGATGGCCGCGCGGGATCCGGCGACCAGACCATTTCCGCCGTCGAGACGTGGCCGCTGCGCACACGCGAGCATCTGGATCTATGGCTGCATGGCTACGCGATGATCCAGGACGACACGTCGCTCGTGCCGCTGTTCAAGCGGGGTTACAAGACCGAGATGCAGGGAATCCGCAGTCGCGCGAACATCTCCACCCAGCTCGACGCCAACATGGAGACGCTGCGCGCGCGCTTCCTGCTCAACCGGAACCTCGGCAACGCGCAGTTCCTCCCGCTCCAGTTCGACTCGCCCGACGCCATGCGCGACGTGATCAACCTGTTCATCCAGGCCGATGGCGACCCGCGCCGCGCCGGGTCGCAGGAAGCGGCGAACGCGGTCATGCTGCTCGCGCGCTACTTCCCCACGGGGCAGGACCGCGACTGGCTGCGGCTGTTCTGGCAGGCGCTGAACGAGGAGAGCGAGCGCTTCTATCACGATTACTGGCTCCGCGAGCAGGCCAACCGCGCGCTCGTGGCGCGGTCGGTGGACGCGCTCTGGCAGCAGCACCGGCCCGCGCTCCAGACGTACATGACCAACAGCCAGCAGGGCGAAGGAGTCGTCTTCCTCTCGCTCCCGCTCAACGGCGAAGGCCGCACGATGCCCGCCGGGCCGAACGCGCTCGTGACCGCGGTGACTTTTCCCGCGAGCGAGCGCGACGCCGCGGACGCGATCTACGTGATCGTGCACGAGCTGATGTTCGCCGCGGCGAACACGGCGGTGAGCGACAACATCACGCCCACCGAGCAGCGCGAAGGGCTGGGCGAGCGCTACATCAGCGCCGCGGCAGTGCGCGGCGGGGTGATGCTCCTGCAGAAGACGGTTCCGTCAATGGCGGACGGGTACGCCCGATATTACCTCCGAGCCGCGAACCGTTCCGCGGGCAGCAATCCGCAGACGACGCTGGCCAGTGTTTTCCCGTTGCCCGAGACGATCAGAACGGCGCTTGCGAGACAGCTCGATGTGGTCCTGGGGGGCATTTAGCCCCTAGTCAGGGGTAGGGGAATCCAAGTACGGAGTGTGGCAGTTGGGAGTGCGGCAGTTGGAAGTGACCGAGCTCCTAACTGATAACTCCTCACTGCCACACTCCGAACTTGGATTCCCCATGAACGCCCTCGGATCTTGAATAGGAACTGGCGCCGGGCCTGAATGATACTATATTTAGTGCTATGGGCAAGAGGCACCGCCGGACGCTGGATGCCATCTTCGAGAATCCCGTTCGCAGCGACATCCGGTGGTCGGCGGTGGAATCGCTGGTGAAAGCTCTCGGAGGTCAAGTAACTGAACGCGAGGGATCGCGCGTTGCGTTTGTCCTGAACGGCATGACCGCGGTATTTCACCGGCCGCATCCCAAGCCGGTGGCAAAGAAGTGGACGATAAGAGACGTACGGGATTTCTTGGAACGTGCAGGCGTGAAATAGGCGCCCACGCTACGAGCCGCTTAACGGAAGAGGCGACGATGGCAACAATGGAGCTCGAGGGCTATGTGGCCCGAATCGATTTCGACGAGGAGGACAACACTTTCCACGGAAGGATCACCAACATCAGCGATGTCGTGACCTTTGAGGGGAAGAATCCGAAAGAATTGCTGCGCGAGTTCGCGGCCTCTCTCGAAGTTTACCGGGAGGTGTGCCGTGAGGACGGGCGGGAGCCCGAGGAGCCGTTCTCGGGCAGGTTTGTCCTGCGAGTCGAGCCCGAGGTCCACCGCGCTATCACGGTCGCCGCGGAACGGGAAGCCAAGAGCATCAACCGCTGGGCCGCGGAAGCTCTGCAGCGGGCAGCGGGCGGCTGACCACGTCCTTGCCAGACAAGCCCGCCGGACCCGGAACCGCTGTCGTCAGCCGCACTCTTGACCGTGCCGCTCTCGATCGCGTGCTGGCCCGCGCCGCCGAGATCCAGCTCGCCGGCGCCGTCGGCGACACCGCCGAGTCCATCTCCGAAGATCAGATCATCGAGATCGGCAAGGAGGTCGGCCTCTCACCCGGCGTCCTCCGCCAGGCGCTCGCCGAAGAGCGAACCCGCATTCAGCTCATGGAGGAGGGCGGATTCGTCGCGAAGGTCGCCGGCCCGAGCTTCGCATCTGCCAGCCGCACGGTGACCGGCGAGCCGGCCAAGGTTCTCACGCAGGTTGACTCCTGGATGCAGGACAAAGAGTGCCTCCAGGTTCAGCGCCGGTTCGGCGAGCGCATCGTGTGGGAGCCGCAGCGCGGGATGTGGAGCGGGATCAAGCGCTCCGTCAACATCGCCGGCCGCGGCTACGATCTCGTTCGCGCGGCGTCGGTCGCGGGGACAGTGTCCGAGGTCGCGCCCGCCCGCACCCTCATCCGCATCGACGCCGACATGTCGCAGAGCCGCAACGCCCGCGTGCGCAACGCGTCCATACTCGGCGGATTCGGTGTCGCTGGCGCGGGCGCGCTCGCGCTGCTCGGCGTCGCCATCACCGCCGCGCCAATATTCATCGTCGTCGGCGCCCTAGTGCCGCTGGTCGGCTTCGGCTCGGCGGCGTACGCCACGGCCGAGAGCCACCGGTCGGTGGCGCAACGGGTTCAGCTCGCGATCGAGCAGGTGCTGGACCGGATCGAGCATGGGGAACTACAGCTTCCGGCGCGGGGGTCGGGGACGAATCGCCTTTCGCCCCCGAGATAGGGAACGGGGATGCAAGCTGTGAGTAGAAGTTTGTGAGTAGGAGTTTTGAGAACTCATGACTCATACTCACTAACTCGAACTCATAGCTCGCATCCCCTCTCCAAATCCTCGGACTCTCCCTAACGAGCCGTGACCTCCCCCGCACCGCCCACAGTGGTAACTGACCTCCCCTCCCGCGCCGTGTACTCGGAAGCAGCGGGCATCGGCCGCATAATGCCGTCGGCGGTAGCGGCCCCAACAACAGCCGATGACGTGCGAGCTCTTGTCCAATGGGCCGCAACCGCGGGAATGCCCGTCACCCCCCGCGGCTCCGGCTCGTCCATGTCCGGCGGCGCCATCGGCTCCGGCCTGATCATTGATCTCTCCCTGATGAAGGAGATCACCCTCGACCACGCCACCGGCCGCGTTTGGTGCGGACCCGGCGCGCTCCGCAGCGACATTGACCGCGCCGCGCAGTCCGCCGGTCTGAGATTCCCGGTCGATCCTTCGAGCGGCGAGTTCTGCACCATCGGCGGGATGGTCGCGACCAACGCGTCCGGCGCGCACACGCTCAAGTACGGCTCCACGCGCGAGTGGGTCACCGCGCTCGACTGCGTCTTCGCCGACGGCTCGCGCGCCACGATCAGTCGCGGCCCCCATCGCTACTCCGGCGCGGGCATTCCCCCGCTCGACCGATTCGAGCAATCGCTCCGCGCGCGGCTGCTGAAGGACGGCGCCGCCGTGCGCCACCCCGGCGTCCGCAAGGAATCGTCCGGCTACGCTGTGGCCGAGTTTGCCCGGACCGGCGACGTCGTGGATCTGATCATCGGGAGCGAGGGCACGCTCGCGCTCGTCGTGGGCGTCGAGCTCGAGCTAGCTCCTGTCGTCGGCGCAACCAGTAGTCTCCGCGCTACCTTCGCCGATCTCGACCAGGTCGCCTCCAGCGCGACCGCCGTGCGCAAGCTGGGCGCGAGCGTGTGCGAGCTGCTCGACGCCAGCTTCCTCAGGATCGCCGAGTCCGGCGGCGCGCTCCCGAAGTTCATGCGGGGAGCCGCGGCGGTGCTGCTCGTCGAGGTCGAGGCCGACGACGAGGCCGGCGCGGCCATGCAAATGCAGGCGATGAAGGCTACGCTCACGGATTGCGGCGCGCTGTCTGTGGAGCAGGCGTCGCTCCCCGCCGAGGAGCGCGAGCTGTGGGATCTGCGGCACGCGGCGAGTCCGATCATCGCGAAGGACCCCGTGCTGAAATCCGTCCAGGTGATAGAGGACGCCGCCGTCCCCCCCGAGCAGATGTCGGCTTACATCCGGGGCGTCCGTGCCGCGCTCGCCCGCCAGCGGCTCGACGCCGTGATCTTCGGCCACGCCGGCGACGCCCACGTCCACGTGAACCCGTTGATAGATGTCCGCGATCCCGACTGGCGCGCGCGGCTCGACGCCCTGCTCAACGAAGTCACCAACCTCGTCACCACCCTAGGCGGCACCCTTTCCGGCGAGCACGGCGACGGCCGGCTCCGCGCGCCGCTGCTGCGCCGGACGTGGAAGCAGCCGAACGCGATGGATCTCTTCCGCGCCGTGAAAGAGACTTTCGATCCCGCGAATATCCTGAACCCCGGCGTGAAGGTGGCGCTCACCGGGCAGCACCCGCTCGAGGCGGTGAAGTACGATCCCACTGTGGAGCCGCTCCCTGTTCCCGCGATGGTCGTTCTCGAAACCGTCGCCCGGGAGAAAGCGTACGCAACGCATCGCTTGTCGCTGTTGCGTCCACTCTAGCCCCGGGATCGTAAGCTGATGCTCAGCCGACTCTTTCCTCAGCGCATGGACAACGATTACCGCGGCTACAAAATCGCCCTGGTCATCTTCGGCCTGGTCGTCGCCGTTCGCATCGCCATCGGCTTCGGCTCGATCGTCAACGGCTACGGTGCGGCGACCGGCCCGGACGGAATCCCGCTGGACACGTTCCCTCCCGCCGCCACGCAGACGATCCTCTCGCTGTTCGCGATGCTCGGGCTCTCCCGGCTCCTGCTCAGCTTGCTGTGCATCCTGGTTTTGATTCGCTACCGCGCCATGGTTCCACTGATGTTCGCGGTGCTGTTGATCGAGCAGCTCGGCCGGCAGGCGATCGTGTACTTCCTGCCGATCCCCCGCGTGGGCGCCCCGCCCGTTTCAGTGATCCACCTGACTTTGCTCGGGCTCATGGTGGTCGGGCTTGGGCTTTCTTTGCTGAGCCGCAAGCCGTCAGCAACTGCCACCTAGAACCGCCAAGCTGGTAGCGGCCAGCAGGGTGCGCGGCCAGCCGCGAGCGCAACGACACGGGCACAAACGGAAAGTAAAAGGCTGAAAAAAAAGCTCGTGGCTGCTAGCTTCCTTCTGGCAGCTACTAGCTTGGCAGTTCTAAGTGGCAGTTGACTGGTAGCTCGCAGCTTCACGCTGGCAGCTACCAGCTTGGCAGTTCAAGGTCTCAGCCAGATTCTCCCTAACCTCGCTCCCGTGTTCCACCCCGCGCCCAAGCTCACGATCATCTCCCGCCCCGTCTTCACCGAGCCCGATCACCTTCCCGTCAACTGGCTGGGAGAATCGTCAGACGGTGAGCGCCTGGCTGAATTTGCCGGCCGGCTCTGCTACATGTCCCAGCGCAACCCGGCGAACCGTGAAACCAGGGATTATCTCGAGAACATCAAGCGGCAGGGCCACGGCTCCGTCCTCGAGCACGCCAACTATTCCATGCTCGCTGAAGGAATCTCCCGCTCGCTTACCCACGAGCTCGTCCGACAC
Source organism: Gemmatimonadaceae bacterium (assembly GCA_051305945.1). Classification (GTDB taxonomy): domain Bacteria; phylum Gemmatimonadota; class Gemmatimonadetes; order Gemmatimonadales; family Gemmatimonadaceae; genus JACDCY01. Next base: position 3,294 of record JBPPMH010000002.1, on the reverse strand, counting down.
AGGGCCGGCTGGGGGTACAGCCAGCTTTCACAGCGGTACGTGGACGAATCCGAGGCCCACTTTGTCATCCCCCCCGCCATCCTCGAGGACGAAGCTCTCGAGAAGGCGTGGAAGGCGCAGATGGAGACCGCTCAGAAAGCTTACGTAACCCTCGTCGAGGATCTCATGGAGCGCTACTCCTGGGTCACCGACAAGATCCACCGCCGCAAGATGGCCCGCGAAGCCGCCCGCGGAGTTCTCCCGAACTCCACCGAGACCAAGATCGTCATGACCGGCAACGCCCGCGCCTGGCGGACCATGCTCGAGCTCCGCTCCTCCGAGGGCGCCGAGCTGGAGATCAGACGGTTTGCCGTCGCCGCTCTCCGGATGATGCAGGCCGAGGCGCCGGGCTTCTTTTCCGACTTCGAGATATACACCGCCGACGACCGGCGCGAGGCCGCGCGCATCAGTTACCACAAAGTCTGAAAAGTTTTTTTCGGGCTCGAAAAAAATTTCTCCCTATGAGAAATTTTTTCTCCCAGAAATTTCCCCGCGCGACCGAAAAATTTCGTTGCATTGCAATCCTGTGACTTTTATAATCCGCGCTGAAGTTTTTCTTCTTTAGAGCGCGGGCCAGGATGACGAGAATCGGTTTCGCTTTCAACCAGAAACCGGATCCAGCAGCATTCGAGACTTCGCGCCGCGGCGCGGGAGCTTTGCCGTCTTCGGTCATCAGCTCCTCTGAGAGCGAGCCCTCCCCCTCGATGGACGAGTTCGCCGAGTGGGATTCGCCCGAGACCATCGCCGCCGTCGAGAATGCGCTGTCCGCCTATGGCGAGGTCGTCCGCCTCGAGGCCACGGCCGACTTTCCGGAGAAGCTCCGGGCGGCAAAACCAGACATTGTCTTCAACATCGCCGAAGGGCTGAACGGCCGGAACCGCGAATCGCACGTCCCCGCGATCTGCGAATTCCTCGGCGTCCCCTACACCGGCTCCGATCCCTTCACCCTCACGCTCTGCCTCGACAAGGCGCGCGCGAAGGAAGCGCTGGCGTACAACCAGGTCCCGACCCCGCGCTTCGCCGTGATCCGGTCCGTCGCCCAGATCACCAAGGTCCTCGACCGGCTCACCTATCCCGTGTTCGTGAAGCCCGTCCACGAGGGATCGTCCAAGGGAATCACCGAGGCGAACTACTGCCGGACACCTACCGAGCTCATGGTCCGCGTGTCCGAGCTGCTCGACGAGTACAAGCAGCCGGTGATCGCCGAGGAGTTCCTTCCCGGCGCGGAGTTCACCTGCGGTGTGCTCGGCAACGGCGAGCGAGCCAAGGTGCTCCCGCTCGTCGCGATCAACTTCGGCGCGCTTCCCGACGGCGCCATCCCGATCTACGGCTTCGAGGCCAAGTGGCTCTGGGACGTCCCCGAGAATCCGCTCGAGATCTTCGAGTGCCCGGCCAAGATCGACCTCCCGCTCCAGCGCTCGATCGAGCGCGTCGCCCTCGACGCCTACAACGTCACGGGCTGCCGCGACTGGGCGCGCATAGACGTCCGCATTGATTCGGCGGGCGTCCCCAACGTCATCGAAATCAACCCGCTCCCCGGGATCCTGCCCAACCACGAGGAGAATTCCTGTCTGCCCAAGGCCGCGCGCGCGGCGGGCATAGGCTACGACGAGCTCATCCAGTCGTGCCTGTTAGCCGCCGCCGAGCGGTACGGCCTGACGCTCCGGCGTCGGCCTCAGTTAGTCACCGCCTGACCGCCGCCACGATGAAGATCGGAATCCTGTTCGACGGGATGTCGGCGCTGGCACCCGTACCCGACATGCAGATCCTCGAGTCGGTGGAGCAGATCGAGACGATCCTCCAGGACGCGGGGCACCACTGCGTGCGCTTCCCCGTGGACGGCGAGGCACGCTGGGTCGAGCGGCTCCGCCGCGCGCGCGTGGACCTCGTCTTCAACCTGTGCGAGGGGATAGACGGGATCGCGGAGCTCGAGGCGCCGTCCATCGGCGTGCTCCACCTGCTCGGCGTCCCCTTCACCGGCGCGCCGGCCAACACGCTCGCGCTCTGCCTCGACAAGAACCTGGTCAACACGATTCTCGATCGCGCCGGCATCCCGGTCCCGCGCTGGACCGTCGCGCGCCCGGGCGACGAAGTCGAGAGCGTCGGCTTCCCCGCTATCTGCAAACCCGCCGCGGAAGACGCGTCGGTCGGCATCGAGCAGCGGTCGGTGGTGCGCAGCATGCGCGCCTTGAAGACCCGCGTCGCGGCGATGCACCAGATCTGGGACGAGGTGCTGGTCCAGCGCTTCATCAGCGGCCGCGAGATCAACGTGGGCATCGTGGGCGACCGCGTGCTGCCGATCTCCGAGATCGATTTCGGCGCGATGCCGCGCGGTAAGTGGAACATCGTTTCCTATTCCTCGAAATGGGCAACCGGCTCCGCCGAAGACCTTGGCACCGCTCCTCGCTGCCCTGCTGACCTCTCTGGCGATCTCGCAACCGAAGTTGAGCAGATTGCACTCTCCGCCTGGGCCGCGGTAGGTGGTTCAGGATATGGCCGCGTGGACCTGCGGATAGACGAGAGCGGCCGGCCGTGGGTGCTCGAGGTCAACGCCAACGCCGACATCTCGGCCGACGCCGGCCTCGCGCGCATGGCGAGCGTCGCCGGCATCAGCTATCCCGAATTGATTCTCATGATCTGCGACGTCGCGCTCGCCAAGCGCGGGATCGATCGCTCCGACCGCTGGGATCGGGCGCTCGAGCTATCGGGAGTCGGTTGACCTCCGGGCTGCGCGTCTTCCCCGTTGCCGCCGCGCATCGCGGCCGGGTGGCCGAGCTGCTCGCGGCGACCGGCGCGTTCAGCGACTCGGAGATGGCCGTGGCTCTCGAGCTGTTCGACGAAGCGCTGTCCGCCGCCGCGCCCGCGGCCGGCGTGGAGCCCGACTACAGCTTCCTCGGCGTGTTCACTCCGCAGAACGAGCTGGCCGGTTTCGCGTGCTGGGGCCCGACGCCCGACACCGACGGGACTTTCGACTTGTACTGGCTCGCCGTGGACCCGTCGCTCGCGGGGACCGGCGCCGGCACGCTGTTGCTTTCCGAGGTCGAGCAGCGTCTTCGCGCCAAGGATGCGCGGATGGTCGTCGCAGAGACGTCGTCGCGCGACGACTACGGGAAGACGCGCTGGTTCTACGCCAAGCGTGGTTACACCGAGGCCGGGCGCGTGGCGGATTTCTACGCCTGGTCGGACGACAGGATCATCTACACGAAGCGTCTCCAGCCGGCGGCTGCCGGCGTCCAACGCAGCACCCAAGAGCAC
>JBPPMH010000001.1:0-3508 GCA_051305945.1 Gemmatimonadaceae bacterium | reverse complement strand
TAGCGAGCTATGTCGCCGACGACCTTGCTGAATCCGAGTCCGCTGTCGGCGAGGGTGACGCGGGAGGCGTGTCGCGCCTCCACGCGCCACGTTCCGCCCCGGCGTGGGAAAAGCGCGTCGTCGGCCGAGTTGCGGGAAGCACTCAGACTCAAAGTCCCCAGTCGCTGTGTGGACTGCAACCGCTCGCGCTCCTCGCGCTCACAGCGATTGAACACCGCGCAGAAGAGCGCCGGCTGTGCTTCCGTGCGGCCGAAGTCGAGCTGATACGCCGCGGTGATCGGTACGTTGCGGGACCGGCGGGTCTCGACGCTGGCGATGCCGCCGATGGTTGTCGTGCGCAGGTATGCCTTGAACTCGGACGTCCGCGCGCTGAATACCGTGAGCGTGGGTAGCGTGCGCAGCCCGAAGAGCCCGGGATGCCGCACTGTGACACCCGAATAGTAGTTGAGCCTGTCGCTGTACGGATCGTCACGCGCCTGCGGACAGAGCCCGCCCGCACCGCCGAGCGGCCTGCCGATTCCGATCTTCGAGACCCGGGCAGTCAGCTCGAGCCTGCGCCCGCCTGCGCCGAAGTTGTAATCGGTAAGCTCGCCCGTGGCGCGAAAGCAGTCGAGCGTCCCGTAGCCGCCCCCCAGTCGTGCGGCGCGCATCGCGTCCTCCGCCACGACGAGGGTGATTACCGCTGCAGAATCCGCCGCCGCTGCCGTGTCCACGCGGACCGACACCTGGCGGTACGCGTCGGTGAGATACAGCGCGCGCTGGGCGTCGAGCATCTGCTGCTCGCGGTACACCTCTCCCTCCCGCACGCCAGCGATGCGCTGGACGTCGCGATCGGAGATCTGCTGCGATCTTCCGGGCAGAGGAGTAGCCTGAACCCTCACCTCTCTGATGTGAGTCAGCGGTCCAGGCACGACGACGATCGTATCCACGGCGCTGCGGGCAGCCTGGTCCTCCACCAGAATGTGGCGGGCTTCGGCGTGCGGATACCCGCTGTTGCGCAGCCGACGGAGGAGCGTGTCCCGCGCGGCGTCGAGGCGGAGCCTGTCGAGCGGTTCACCGGGGCGGATCGGCAGCCGGCGCGCCAGCTCGGCGGCTCGGGGGAGCCCCTCGATTCCCGTGACCACGAGGCTGCGCAGAATCACCGGATCGCCTTCGACTATCCGGAACCCCACGTCAACTGTGCGCGACCGCACCTCCCGGGTGCGCGCGTTGACCTCCGCGTCGGGGTAACCGCGGGCTCTGTAGTACACGACGAGGCGGAGCCGGTCCTTGGGTAACTCGTCAGGATCGAGACAGCGCCGGGCGCCGAGCGGCAAGCGGATCGTCCTCCGACTCCACGACGACGGGGTCGTTACGATTGCGCGCGCCAGCTCCGCGAAGCTGAAGGCGGAATTGCCGCTGAAGCTCACCCTGCGAACCGTCGTGTCTCCCTCCTCACAGCTGTAGGCCTGTGCGGGAAGGGAGAATGCCGGTACCGCCTGGACGACGAGCAGGCTCGCAACGTGGGCGAGCCACGCACGCCGGCTGATTGTCACCCGGAGGTACGTATGACAGCAGGCGGCTGTGGCGGCCGCGTGCGCGCGGTGAGGGTGCTCCCACTGCGCCTCGGGACGAGCGGTGTCCTCTGCAACAGCAGGCGCGCCAGATAGAAGCCGGCAAGTCCGACTCCCAATCCGGCGGCGATCGCCGGCATCATTTCCGTGGCGCGCAGCTTGCGCCGATACGTGTATTCCGCGCTCATTCGTTCCTGAGTCAGTGTGCGCCGGGAAAGTTCTCGCGTTCCGCCCCCGACCGTCAATCCACAAGAGGCCCCATGCGCCGCCCCACGCTCCAAGCGTCGCTGATCCCGCCCGCCGCACTTCTCCTGGCCTTCCTCGTCGTGGGTGTTGGCTGCCGCGGAGTCGAATCCACTCCGTCACGCCGGACTCTGATAGACTCGCGCGACAGAGAGGATCCCCGGTCGCTCGACCCTGCCCTCTCAACCGACGTTCCTACAGGGCGCGCGGTGTCCTACGTGTTCGACGGGCTGGTGCGCTTCACCCCGGATGCCCAGGTCGTTCCCGGACTGGCCCGGTCCTGGGACATCAGCGATGGCGGCAGAACCTACACCTTTCACCTCAGAACGGGCGTGAAGTTCCACGACGGAACGCCTTTCGTCGCCCGCCACGTCGTCCGCAGTTTCCTCCGCGTGCTCGACCCGAAGAGTACGGGCGGCATCGGATGGCCGCTCTACCCGATCCTCGGCGCTCGGGACTATACCGAGGGACGGGCCAGCAGCGTGGCGGGACTCACCGCGACCGACGACTCGACGGTCGTGATCCGCCTCGCGGAGCCGTTCGCCGTGTTCACCAAGCTGCTGGCCAAGCCGGCCGCGCACATCGTGCCGGATTCGATCCCGGCGAACTTCGGCCAGCAGCCGGTCGGCACGGGACCGTGGAAGTTCGTGGAATGGAGGCACGACGATTACCTGCTCTTCGCCCGGAACGACGAGTACTTCGACGGCGTGCCGCAGGCCGAGTCGTTGCGAGCGCGCATCATTCCCGAGCCAAGCACCGCGGTAGCGGAATTCGAGGCCGGGAACGTGGACATCCTGTACGTGCCGGAGGCCGAGACCAGGAACTGGGAGGAAACGGACGAGAAGAGAGCGCGGCTGGTGTCCGCGCCCGCGCTGCGGCTCTGGTACGTCGGGATCAACACGACGCGCGGCCCCCTGCGCGACGCGCGCGTAAGGCAGGCGCTCAACTACGCTGTCGACGTGCGCACGATCTGGGAGCGGATGATGAGCCGCCGCGGTACGCTCGCGGCTGGCGTGATCCCGCCATCGCTGCCAGGGGCAGATCCCGCGCGGCAGCCCTATCAGCGTAACATCGAGCGGGCCCGCCAGCTCCTGACCGAAGCAGGGTACCCGAACGGTATCGACGTGCAGCTGTGGTCGTCACAGACTGCACCTTCACCGCGAATCGCACAGACGATCCAGGCTTATCTGGCGGAAGCCGGCATCCGTGTCAGGTTGCAGCAGCGCGACGCCCCATCCGTGCGCGAGGCCGCGCGCAACGGACAGGTTGACCTGTTCCTCAAGGACTGGTTCGCGGATTATCCGGACGCGGAGAATTTCCTGTACCCGCTCCTGCACTCGGCAAACCGCGGACAGGGCGGTAACATCTCCTTCTACTCGAGTCCCGAGTTCGACAGGATCGTCAACTCCGCACGCATCGAGCTGGACGACGCAAAGCGCACCGATCTGTACAAGCAGGCGGACGCGATCGCCTTCCGCGACGCACCCATGATCTTCCTCTTCTTCTACACCGACATGCTGGGGGTGCAGCCGTGGATTCAGGGGTTCGAGGTCCCGGTCATCTTCAACGGCCAGCGGTTCACCGGCGTGTCCATCCGCGGACCGTGATCGGATCAGCGAACTGGCAGCGGCAGTGATCCGCGCGGAAAGCGCCCGCCAGCCGTGATCGCTTTCATTCTTCGCCGCCTGTTGCTGGCGATTCCGACGTTGCTC